>CAUDRX010000052.1 GCA_958451915.1 uncultured Peptococcaceae bacterium | reverse complement strand
GGTGATACCGCGTTCTCTTTCTTCTGGTGCCTTATCGATATCTTCGAACTTGGTGTTAGCGGCCTTACCTTCGAGGGAAAGTACTGCGGTGATAGCAGCGGTCGTGGTGGTCTTACCATGGTCGACGTGACCAATGGTACCAATGTTAACATGAGGTTTTGTACGCTGATACTGTTCTTTTGCCATTGTTAAGATTCCTCCTAAAAATTCGGATGATTATTATTTACCATTGCGCTTAGCGATGATTTCATCGGCAATGGATTTTGGAACTTCTTCAAAGTGGTCGGACTGCATGGTGTAAACACCACGGCCCTGAGTACGGGAACGCAGGTCGGTCGCATAGCCGAACATCTCAGACAGTGGTACGAAACCACGGATGATCTGAGTATTATCGACTGCTTCCATACCTTCGATGCGGCCACGACGGGAGTTCAAGTCACCCATAACATCGCCCATGTATTCTTCTGGGACGGTGATCTCGATCTTCATGACAGGCTCGAGAAGGACTGGGTCTGCCTTGAGCGCACAGTTCTTGAACGCCATGGAACCGGCAACCTTAAATGCCATTTCAGAGGAGTCGACATCATGGTAGGAACCATCAACGAGGGTTGCCTTGACGTCAACAACTTCGTAACCGGCGAGTACACCGTTTTCCATTGCTTCCTTGATACCGGCTTCGATAGGCCCGATGTATTCTTTTGGCACAGCGCCGCCGACGATCTTGCTCTCAAATTCGAAGCCAGAACCTGGTTCGAGTGGTTCAAGATCGATGACTGCATGACCATACTGCCCACGACCACCAGACTGACGGACGAATTTACCTTCGCCGTGTACAGCTTTCTTGATCGTCTCTTTGTAAGATACGCGAGGCTTACCAACGTTGGCTTCAACGTTGAATTCTCTCTTGAGACGGTCAACGATGATGTCAAGGTGAAGTTCGCCCATGCCGGCGATAATGGTCTGCCCGGTCTCTTCATCAGTCCAGGCCTTGAAGGTTGGGTCTTCTTCTGCAAGCTTGGCAAGTGCGATACCCATCTTATCCTGGTCGCCCTTGGATGCAGGTTCAATAGCGATATTGATAACCGGATCCGGGAATTCCATGGATTCGAGAATGATTGGTGCGTTCTCATCGCAGAGAGAGTCACCGGTGCCGACATCCTTAAGACCTACAGCTGCAGCGATGTCGCCAGCGTAGACTTTGTCGACTTCCTTACGATGGTTAGCATGCATCATAACGATACGGCTGATACGTTCGCGTTTGCCCTTAGTAGCATTGTAAACATAGCTGCCGCTTTCAAGCGTACCGGAGTAAACACGGAAGAAAGTCAGCTTACCGACATAAGGGTCGGTCATAACCTTGAAGGCAAGTGCTGCGAATGGTTCTTCATCGCTTGGATGACGTTCTGCTTCTTCGCCATCTGGCAGAGTGCCTTTGATGGATGGAACGTCAACTGGGGATGGGCAGTAATCAACGACAGCGTCGAGAAGGAACTGCACCCCTTTATTTTTGAAAGCGGAACCGCAGAGCACTGGAACGGTGTCGTTCGCGATGGTAGCCTTGCGGATGGCTTTCTTGATGTCCTTCACTTCAAGGTCGCCGTTTTCAAAGAATTTTTCCATGAGATCTTCGTCGAGTTCAGCAACGTCTTCAACGAGTTTCTGACGGTATTCTTCAACCTGATCGGCGTATTCGTCTGGGATAGGGATCTCTTCGTAGTTAACGAGTTCCTTACCTTCGAGGAACTTGTAAGCTTTCATCTCTACAAGGTCAACAACGCCCCAGAAGTTTTCTTCTGCACCGAGTGGGACCTGCATGATGAGCGCATGGGCACCGAGACGTTCCTTGATCTGACGGCAAACATTGAAATAGTTAGCGCCGGTACGGTCCATCTTGTTGACGAAAGCGATACGAGGAACGTTGTAACGTACGGCCTGGCGCCATACGGTCTCGGACTGTGGCTGTACACCAGCAACGGCGCAGAAAACTGCGACAGAGCTGTCCAGAACACGGAGAGAACGTTCTACTTCGACAGTAAAGTCGACGTGCCCTGGGGTGTCAATGATGTTGATACGCATGCCCTTCCAGTGTGCTGTGGTAGCAGCGGAAGTGATGGTGATACCACGTTCCTGTTCCTGTTCCATCCAGTCCATGGTAGCTGCACCGTCATGGACTTCACCGATCTTATGGGAACGACCGGTGTAGTACAGGATACGTTCGGTGGTTGTGGTCTTACCTGCGTCGATATGCGCCATAATACCAATGTTACGAGTATTTTGGAGCGAATATTCTCTTGCCACTGATGATCCTCCTTTGTATTAGTAATGATAGTATTTGTAAAAGTCGGGTGAGATTACCAGCGATAATGTGCAAATGCCTTGTTGGCTTCTGCCATTCTGTGGGTCTCTTCTTTCTTCTTCACAGCGCCGCCAGTGTTGTTGGCTGCATCCATGATCTCGTTAGCGAGACGGACATCCATGGTCTTTTCACCGCGCTTGCGGGCAAAACCAACCAACCAACGCAGACCGAGGGTCTGACGACGGTCTGCACGGACTTCGATTGGCACCTGATAGTTGGCACCACCGACGCGGCGTGCTTTGACTTCGAGAACTGGCATGATGTTCTTGAGTGCTTCTTCAAAAACATCGATGGCTTCGTTACCGGTCTTTTCAGCGACAATGTCAAATGCGCTGTAAACAATATGTTCAGCTACACCCTTTTTACCATCAAGCATGATCTGGTTGATGAGCTTGGTGACCTGCTTGCTGTTGTAAATTGGGTCAGCGAGTACTTCTCTCTTTGGAGCTCTGGCTTTTCTGGACATGAGGGCCTCCTTTCATTTATTTACATCCAAATATATATCGGCAGTTCCAAGAATTACTTAGGACGCTTGGTGCCGTATTTAGAACGAGACTGTCTGCGGTCGTTGACACCTGCAGCGTCCAAGGTACCTCTGACGAGATGATAACGGACCCCTGGAAGGTCACGGACTCTCCCGCCGCGAACGAGGACAACGCTGTGTTCCTGAAGGTTATGGCCGATCCCTGGGATGTAAACGGTGACTTCAGTCCCGTTGGTCAGACGTACACGGGCAACCTTACGAAGTGCAGAGTTTGGCTTCTTAGGGGTCGTGGTGTAGACTCTGGTGCAGAGGCCTCTCTTCTGTGGGTTGCTCTGCAATGCTGGGGTCGTGGATTTCTTGCGACTGGACTGTCTCCCTTTGTTAACCAGCTGGTTGATTGTTGGCATACTGCCACCTCCTTGTAAGATATGATTTCGTCAATGCAAAACAGACGGACTGCCTTGCTGCGTGGTCGTAGCGGCAGTATGAAACGGTCTGTCAAATGACGCCCATGCTTGTGAATGGCTGTCTCCGACACATTCACCGGGAACCGTTCGACAAACACAATACAGAATATATCATGACGATTTCAGCTTGTCAATGGTTTTTCCTAAATTTTATATCCACGTTTCCCGGCGTATCCATTCTGCATATTTACCTTTATACAGCCTTTGCGCGCCTGAATATCACTAATGCATTTTCTTCTAAATCAAAAGAGCACGTCCGATCTTTCGAACGTGCTCTTTGTCAGATTATTTTGTTTGATCAGATAAAGACCGGACGGTCGTCCTTGACTGGTTCCGGACGAGATGGCCTGGTCTCATTCTCGGACGCTTCACCAGTTTCATCGATGACAGCTTCTTCTGCTGCGCCGGTTTCCATCTGCTCAGCAAGGACATCGACCTGGTCATACTGGCTCTCGTACGCTTCGCCGGTAAGCGCGAGGTCGCGATAATGGCGCATGCCAGTACCGGCTGGAATAAGCTTACCGAGGATGACGTTCTCCTTGAGGCCGATAAGGTAGTCGTTCTTGCCTTTGATCGCAGAATCGGTAAGGACCTTGGTGGTCTCCTGGAAGGATGCTGCAGAAAGGAAGGAATCGGTAGCAAGCGCAGCTTTGGTGATACCAAGGAGCTGAACTTCGCCGACAGCTGGGCGCAGTCCTTCTCTCTCAAGGCGTTCGTTCTCTTCATCGAAATCGATCACGTCTACCTGGCTGCCAGCAAGGAAATTGCTGTCGCCAATCTCTTCGACTTTGACCTTGCGCATCATCTGACGCACCATAACTTCAATGTGCTTATCGTTGATATCTACACCCTGGAGGCGGTAGACCTTCTGCACTTCACGCAGGAGATATTCCTGAACGCCGAGCGGCCCTTTGATGAGAAGCAGATCCTGAGGGTTGATGGACCCTTCAGTAAGCTCCTGGCCTGCTTCGACCATCTGTCCATCCATGACAGCAAGATGCGCTGCAAATGGAATGACATAAGCATGGGCTTCGCCATTATCGGTGATGACAGTGATCTCGGTACGTCCCTTGTTCTCACCGATGGAGACGCGGCCATCGACTTCAGTGATAACAGCCTGCCCTTTAGGGCGACGTGCCTCAAACAATTCCTCGACACGAGGAAGCCCCTGAGTGATGTCGCCGCCGGCGATACCACCGGTATGGAAGGTACGCATGGTAAGCTGGGTCCCTGGTTCCCCGATGGACTGCGCAGCAACAGTGCCAACAGCTTCCCCGACATCGACAACAACGCCAGTGGCAAGGTTGCGACCGTAGCACTTGCAGCAAACACCGTGACGGCTGCGGCAGGTGAGCGCACTTCGGATGTGGACTTCAGTGACACCTGCGGCTTCGATGGCTTTGGCTTCGTCGTCACTGATGTAGTCGTTACGATGAGCGAGGATCTCGCCAGTTTCCGGATGCAGTACATCTTCGGCAAGGTAACGACCGGCAACGCGTTCCCAAAGTGGTTCGATGGTTTCTGTACCATTCATGATGGCACGGACGGTGAGCCCAGATTCAGTCCCGCAGTCGAGCTCACGGACAATAACATCCTGGGCTACGTCAACGAGACGGCGGGTCAGATAGCCAGAGTCAGCAGTACGCAATGCTGTATCGGCGAGACCTTTGCGCGCACCATGGGAAGAAATGAAGTACTCGAGGACGGTGAGCCCTTCGCGGAAGTTTGCCTTGATCGGCATTTCGATGGTCTTACCAGATGGGTCGGCCATGAGCCCGCGCATACCGGCAAGCTGACGGATCTGCTGGTTGTTACCACGGGCACCGGAAGTCGCCATCATGTTGATGGAGTTGAACTTGCCGAGCCCTTCGAGCAGAGCACTGCCGATGTCATCTGTGCACTTGGTCCAGACATCGATGACCAGCTTGTAACGTTCGTCATCAGTGATAAGACCACGACGGAAGCGGTTTTCGATGCGGTCAACCTTGGCTTCTGCTTCATCGAGCAACTGCTGCTTGCTTTCAGGAATGACCATGTCCATATAACCAATGGAGATCCCGGAGAGGGTGGAATATTTGAAGCCCTGCGCCTTGATGCCATCGAGCATATGGGCAGTGCCACTCGCTCCGTAAACGCGGAAGCATGCATCAACGATATTGCCGAGTTTTTTCTTGCCGACAACCTCGTTGACAAATGGCACTTTTTCAGGGATCGGGTTGTTAAAGATGATGCGGCCAACGGTGGTCTCGATGATCTCACCGTCTGGCATACGCACATGGATCGGTGCCTGAAGATGAATGGCACCAGAATCATAGGCAAGCTCTGCTTCAGTAGGTGAGCAGAAATACTTGCCGGCGCCCAGAGCACCCTCACGGGCGATGGTCATGTAGTAGCTGCCGAGGACCATGTCCTGAGTCGGTACGGTGACTGGTCGACCATCTTTAGGGTTGAGAATGTTGTTGGCAGCAAGCATGAGGATGCGTGCCTCGGCCTGGGCTTCCGTGGACAGCGGCACGTGGATAGCCATCTGGTCACCGTCAAAGTCAGCGTTGTAAGCGGTGCAGGCGAGTGGGTGCAGCTTCAGGGCACGACCTTCAACGAGCACCGGCTCAAACGCCTGGATACCAAGTCTGTGCAGGGTCGGTGCACGGTTGAGGAGAACCGGGTGGTCTTTGATAACATCTTCCAGCACATCCCAGATGGCGTTATCAAAACGTTCGACCATACGCTTGGCACTCTTGATGTTATGGGCGGTGCCGTCTTCCAGCAGCTTGCGCATGACGAATGGCTTAAAGAGCTCGACAGCCATTTCTTTTGGCAGACCGCACTGATGCATCTTCAGCTCAGGTCCTACGACGATAACAGAACGACCGGAATAGTCGACACGTTTACCGAGGAGGTTCTGACGGAAACGCCCCTGTTTCCCTTTAAGCATGTCAGAAAGGCTCTTGAGGGCGCGGTTGCCAGGGCCGGTAACCGGACGGCCGCGGCGACCGTTGTCGATGAGGGCATCGACAGCTTCCTGAAGCATACGTTTCTCGTTACGCACGATGATGTCCGGCGCGCCGAGATCGAGAAGACGTTTTAGGCGATTGTTGCGGTTGAGCACGCGGCGATAAAGGTCATTGAGGTCACTGGTAGCAAAACGGCCGCCATCGAGCTGCACCATCGGACGCAGATCTGGTGGGATGACCGGCAGGACATCGAGCACCATCCAGGCTGGATTGTTGCCTGAAGCGCGCATGCCTTCAACGACTTCGAAGCGGCGTACAGCTTTAAGGTGGCGTTGGCCGCTGGAGTTGCGGATCTCTTCCTGAAGTTCGGCACTGAGTTTTTCGAGGTCGATCTCTTCCAGGAGTTCCTTGGCAGCTTCGGCACCGATACCGGCGCGGAAACGGTTGCCATATTTGGAACGGGCATCACGGTATTCGCTCTCACTGAGGATCTGATATTTGCTGAGCTCGTCTACATCGCCTGGATCGATGACGATGTAGGAGACGAAGTAGATGACGCGTTCCAGCTGACGTGGGCTCATATTAAGGATGAGGCCCATGCGGCTTGGAATGCCTTTGAAGTACCAGATATGGGTGCATGGGGCTGCCAGTTCGATGTGACCCATGCGTTCACGGCGCACCTTGGATCGAGTGACTTCAACACCGCAGCGGTCACAGATGACTCCTTTGAAACGCACGCGTTTATACTTTCCGCAAGCGCATTCCCAGTCTTTGGTAGGCCCAAAGATGCGTTCACAGTACAGGCCGTCACGTTCTGGTTTGAGTGTTCTATAGTTGATCGTTTCCGGTTTTTTTACTTCACCGCTGCTCCAGCCACGGATGGCTTCCGGGCTGGCCAGATTGATCGAAATATGATCGACTTTATTGATGTTTCCCAAAAGAAACGCTCCCTTCTAAATCGAACGGTATCAGTCGTCTAAGTTGTCATCGTCGATGACAAAAAGGTTTTGCTCGTCATCATCCAGGTCATCCTCTTCGTAGAGGCTGAAATCTTCATCGGCGGCTGGCTCGTCGTCGAGGTTCTCATCGTCGGTGTTGATATCGACGATCTCATCTCCTGGATGGTCGCCCTGATCAGCATCCGGCATTGGATGGTGATCGGCGAAATCTCTTGGCTGTGCTTCGAGATCGTCATCATCATCGCTCATGTCGATCTCATTGTTCTCTTCATCAAGAATACGGATATCCAGGCAGAGGGACTGGAGTTCTTTCATAAGGACCTTGAAAGCCTCTGGTACGCCAGCTTCCGGCAGGTTCTCACCTTTGACGATGGCTTCGTAGGTCTTGACACGGCCGACAACATCGTCACTCTTGATGGTGAGCATTTCCTGCAGGGTATGAGAAGCACCGTATGCTTCAAGCGCCCAAACTTCCATCTCCCCGAAACGCTGACCGCCGAACTGGGCTTTACCGCCAAGTGGCTGCTGGGTAACAAGGGAGTATGGCCCAATGGAACGGGCATGGATCTTGTCATCGACAAGGTGCATAAGCTTGAGATAATACATATAGCCGACGGTGACAGGGTTGTCAAACGGACGCCCGGTACGGCCATCGCGAAGGATGAACTTACCGCTGCGGTCGTAGCCAGCTTTCTCAAGCATGTCACCGATATCTTTTTCACTGGCGCCGTCAAATACGCTGGTCGCAAAGTGGAGGCCGAGCGCCTTGGCAGCCATGCCGAGGTGAACTTCGAGGACCTGCCCGATGTTCATACGGCTAGGTACGCCCAATGGATTGAGGACGATATCGACTGGCGTACCATCTGGCAGGAATGGCATATCGCATTCCGGCAGAACGCGGGAAACGACACCCTTGTTCCCGTGACGGCCGGCCATCTTATCACCCTGAGAGATCTTACGTTTCTGGGCGATGTAGACACGCACGACTTCATTGACCCCTGGGGAGAGCTCATCGCCGTCCTTGCGGGTGAAGACCTTGACGTCGACAACGATGCCGCTGCCGCCGTGCGGAACGCGCAGAGAGGTGTCGCGCACTTCGCGGGCTTTTTCACCGAAGATGGCACGCAGAAGGCGTTCTTCAGCAGTCAGTTCGGTCTCGCCCTTTGGCGTGACCTTACCGACGAGGATATCCCCGGCACGGATCTCAGCACCGATGCGGATGATGCCGCGGTTATCAAGATTCTTGAGCACATCTTCGCCGACATTAGGGATGTCGCGTGTGATCTCTTCCGGCCCAAGCTTGGTGTCGCGGGAATCGCATTCGAATTCATCAATATGGATGGAGGTATAAACATCTTCCTTGACCAGACGTTCACTGATCAGGACAGCGTCTTCGTAGTTGTAACCTTCCCAGTTCATGAAAGCAATGAGGGCATTGCGGCCAAGGGAAAGTTCGCCGTTGGAGGTCGCCGGACCATCAGCCAAGATGTCCCCTGCGTTGACATGCTGTCCTTTGGAGACCAGGACATGCTGGTTGATGCAGCTGCCCTGGTTGGAGCCTTTGAACTTGGTGAGTTTATAGACGTCACGTTCACCGCCGTCGCCGCGCACATGGATCTCGTCAGCAGAGACGTAACTGACGATCCCGCTGTGCTTTGCAATGGCAAAAACGCAGGAGTCGTAGCCAGCGCGATATTCCATGCCTGTACCGACGAATGGAGCTTCGGTGACAAGCAGCGGCACTGCCTGACGCTGCATGTTCGTCCCCATGAGGGCACGGTTCGCGTCATCGTGTTCGAGGAATGGAATGAGCGCAGTAGCGATGGAAACGACCTGTTTTGGTGAGACGTCCATGTATTCAACGCTCTCTTTTTCAACGACAAGGTTCTCTTCCCCACGGCGGGCATCGACCTTGTCAGCAATGATCATATTGTTCTCATCAAGTTCAGTGTTAGCCTGCGCGATGGTGAACTTATCTTCCACATCTGCAGTGAGGTATTCGATCTCATCAGTGACGTGGCAGTCGTTGACCTTACGGTATGGCGTCTCGATAAAGCCATATTCATTGACACGGCCATAGGTCGCAAGGGAGTTGATAAGCCCGATGTTCGGACCTTCAGGCGTTTCGATCGGACACATGCGCCCGTAGTGGGAATGGTGAACGTCGCGGACTTCGAACCCAGCGCGTTCACGGGAGAGCCCGCCAGGCCCCAATGCGGAGAGACGACGCTTGTGGGTCAGCTCTGCCAGTGGATTGATCTGGTCCATGAACTGGGAGAGCTGGGAACTGCCGAAGAATTCCTTGATGCTCGCCACAACCGGGCGGATATTGATCAGGCTCTGTGGTGTAACTTCGTTTGGATCCTGGGTGGTCATGCGCTCGCGCACATTGCGTTCCATGCGGGTAAGGCCGATGCGGAACTGGTTCTGCAAAAGCTCACCAACGCTGCGAATGCGGCGGTTCCCGAGGTGGTCGATGTCATCGACGGTATAGCCTTCGGCTTTGTGCATAAGGGAGAGCATGTAACGGTAAGCGGCCAGGATATCCTCTAAGGTCAGGTTCTTGATGTGCTTGTCGACATCAAGGCCAAGTTTCTTATTGATCTTATAGCGGCCGACCTTCGCCAGATCGTAACGTCTGGCATCGAAGAACATGCTCTCCAGCAGGCTGCGGGCATTGTCCACATACAGCGGCTCGCCCGGGCGGATCTTCTTATACAGATCCAGCAGACCTTCGTCTGCATTCGTAGCGGTATCCTTGCCAAGGCTCGCCAGGATCATCGGCTCCTCGCCGAAGAGATCCAGGATCTCCTGATTGGAGCCCACGCCCAGGGCACGGATCAGAACCGTAACCGGCACCTTACGGGTACGGTCAACACGAACGTAAAATACATCGTTGGAATCTGTCTCGTACTCCAGCCATGCGCCGCGATTCGGGATTACGGTGCAGGAATAGAGGCTCTTGCCAATCTTGTCATGGCCGATTCCATAGTAGATACCAGGGGAACGAACCAGCTGGCTTACGATAACACGCTCCGCACCATTAATAACGAAAGAACCGGTGTCGGTCATCAGGGGCAGGTCGCCCATGAAAATCTCATGTTCCTTAATCTCACTGGTATCCTCATTGATCAAACGCACTTTTACTTTCAGGGGAGCAGCAAAAGTCGCATCTCTCTCTTTACACTCTTCGATTGAATACTTCACATCGTTTCTGCATAATGTGAAGTCCACAAACTCCAGGCTCATATGTCCGCTAAAGTCTGCGATGGGGGAAATGTCATCAAAAACCTCTTTCAACCCTTCATCCAGGAACCATTGATAGGAATCCTTCTGGATTTCGATCAGGTTCGGCATTCCCAGCACTTCTTTTTGTCTCGAGTAACTCATTCGCACGCCTTTACCGGATTTGACCGGGCGCATTCTGTAATTCTCCATAGACGCTTCACCCCTAAATTTCTATATTACACTGCCATTGTAGCGGTAGGCATATCACACCACAATAGTGCAAATTTCATATTAGCAAAAGAATTGCAACCTGTCAATGCTTTTTTCCTGCTTTTTCATTTTTTTTGCCATTTTTCTTGATTTTCCCGGTGACTTCTGCTTGCAAATTCGTAGTGCCTTATGTTATAATTTCATTTGTGGTGTGCTTATTTTCACCGCAAAGCAAAATCTAATGAAAAAAGCGGAGGATTTTTCATGAATTTCGGGACGGTTCTTCTTATTATTCTCCTGATTGTTGCAGCCGCTCTTGTCGCCCTCTATTTCTTTGGACGTAAGATGCAGCGCCGTCAGGCTGAGACTCAGACGCAGATGGAAGCGATGAAGCAGACGGTTTCCATGCTAATCATCGATAAGAAAAAACTAAAAATCAAAGAATCCGGTCTTCCTCAGGTCGTGATCGACCAGACTCCCAAGTATATGCGCCTGACCAAGTACCCCATCGTAAAGGCGAAGGTTGGTCCCCGTATCATGACTCTGGTTGCCGACAAGCCGGTATGGGATATTCTTCCCGTTAAGCAGGAAGTCAAAGTAGAGCTGAGCGGCATCTACATCACCGCCATCAAGAGCGTTCGCGGAGGAAAGATTCCTTCCGCTCCGAAGAAGCAGGGCTTTTTCGCACGTTTTCGCAAGAACAAGTAACCATTGCATGACTTCATAAAAAAGCAGCAGGCAAAGCGCCTGCTGTTTTTTTATCTAAAACTTCTTCTGGACTGCAGTCTCTTCCGTCCTGCATTTTCTTATCTGTAATCCCTGCCGGAGCGTTCTCTTGCTCTCTGCTGTCTGCGGCGTCTGCGCATCTTTCTGCGATGACGTTTCACTACCTGAATGATGAACCAGTAGGTTGCCACCAGCACAAGCAATACCACCAGCACGATCAGAATCCAGAATAGGATTCCATGGCCAGAGTTTTTCGCATCTGTTGTTACCGTCATGCGGCCAGCTGTCGTCTCCGGCTGGCTTTCGGAATCGGATACAGCCGCAGTCTCTGATTCTGACGTGACTGCACTGTCGGAGTCAGAAGCAGATGCCGCTTCCGACGCTGCCAGCTCACTTTCTGAAACAACCGGCGCTGTGAGTGAAGCTTCCTCCGCGCGCATCAGGCGCACCGGCTGTGAAGTCAAAACAGTTCCGCCGCTGCAGAACTGCACACGCCCCACGGTTCCTTCTGCATCAGAGCTGTCCACCGCTACAAACTTCATGGTCACTTCACTGATATCCTTCGGAAGGACAATCGCGCTGCTGCCATCCACGATCAGCGGCATGGGATAACCGGCATTCAGACCATTACAGAAATTCTGACTCACCGCCGTCAGATCTTTCATCCGGAAGTTATCAAAGCCATAATCTAACAGTTTTTTCGTATCGTTGTAGATCACTCCGCCGCCATCCGACTTCATCACCACGCATACCAGTTGCATACCGTCTCGCTCCGCATAGGTTAAGAGCGTGTTCTTCGCAACCGAAGTATAACCGGTTTTGCCTGCCTTTACTCCGTCATAGTAATATTCACTGCCAGAGAGCATCATCTTGTGGTGCATCGTCAGCTGATGACCGGCGGTTCTCCCCTCCGCTGCCGGAATCGTATATGACGTTGCGGAATCAATCCGGTAGAAATCCTCGTTCTGCAGAGCCGCCCAGAACAGCAGCCCCATATCATGCGCCGTCGTCGTATGACTCTCATCATTCAGACCGTGCGGATTGTTAAAATGCGTATTCGTACATCCGACTTCTGCTGCCTTTTCATTCATCATATCCGCAAATGCGGAGACAGAACCCGCCACATGCTCAGCCAGCGCATAGCCGCATTCATTTACCGATTCAAGCAAAAATGCGTACAGGCACTGCTCGACCGTCAGGATCTCTCCTTCCTTGTAATCCCAGTGATGGCCGCCATCCTCGATATCCGTAACCGCCGCATGGGAGAACGTCACATCCTCCTGCAGATTATCGCAGTGCTCCAGTACCACCAGACTGGTCACAATCTTCGTAATGCTGGCCGGATACCGCGTCTCATTCTCGTTCTTCGTATACAGCACCATTCCGGAATTGGCTTCCAGAAGGAATGCACTCTGACCAACGATCTCCGGTCCGTCCGGCCAGTTTTCCTCTTCCGCGCGGATATCATTCTCGCTGACACCGGCACCGCCGACTGCGTATGCCGATCCCGGAGAGAGAACGATTGCCATAACCAGCAGCCATGCCATCCAGATCCCCGCGTGCTTTCTTCTGTTTTTTCTCACATCCAACCTCCGCTTTTACGATATGCAGAACTGTTCCCCGCCGGACTGAATATCAATCGAAATCGAGCAGTCGCTGGCGTGTTCATAGTTAATCTCAAGCTCATAATCCACATGAACCCGAATCTTCTGTTCTTCCTCCGAAACCTTCATGTCCTTCGTGCGGATTCCCATCACCAGCGTTCCAAACGGCGTAGTATAGTGGGAAGCCGTGAAATTTCCCCGGTTGAATACCATCGTGCTCTCAATCAGTCCCCGCTTCATAATACTGACTTCATCAGGACTAATCTTCAGCGTATTCATAATCGGCTCTTCAAATTCTTCGTTAATCTCCACGTAACGGATGTAGTGCTTTCCATTCTTCCAATGATACTCTCCCGGAGAAATCACCTCAACATCCTCGGATTCTCCGCCCTTTCCCTGAGCGAACAGCATCCCGCTCACACTGACAATTACATTCTTATCCATGTTATACTTTCCTTAGTATTCTTCAATATTGATCACGTGCGTG
>CAUDRX010000051.1 GCA_958451915.1 uncultured Peptococcaceae bacterium | reverse complement strand
CGCGCATCAGAGTAAAAATCTCTGGTGCGCGGCTTTTTGTTTTCTGGAGATGAGGAGATCTATAACGGGATTATCAACGGACAAGAGGAGGAGGTAGAAGACGTGACTAAGGAAGAAGTACAGGCAATGATCGATGCACGAATGCGCACCTATGAGACGCTGGATGACCTGCCAATGGGCAAGGACATTGTGCAGCGTCTGATCAATCAGGGGTATCTTGTCGGGGAGGGAACCAACGCCGACGGCAAGACCATCCTCAACATGACCTATGACATGCTGCGTATCATCTGCGTACTGGATCGCACCGGCGCTTTCAAGACGGCGTGATCTGTGATATACTGAGCTGGTGTGCAAGTTATCCCAATGCGATATTGAGTTTTATCTTTTTATGAGCTAAAATGTGTGTATGAGATATGCCATCCATTTCATCCGCGTGTCTCAATCAACCGTGAAAGTCGTCTCAGCAATGCGTGCACGACAAAAAAGGCAGGTGCGCCTACACCTGCCTTTTATTATTTCCGTTTGCGGTCGGAATACACCGGGGCTTACAGTTGCCTACTTCCATTTGCGACCATCAAGCCACTTGCAGGCAACGGCTACGGAAATGCCCGCCAAAAAGTCGCGAAGGAAATCAACCATGAATGTCATGCGTGCAAGACCCCCTTCCTGATTGCCAGTATAGGGAGGCAACTGAGTTCATTATACGACTTAGGCGTTATAATCGCAAGTGATGTAGAACACAAAACCGACCCCTGCCATTGCGGCGGGGGCTTATTTTTATTGCAAGTTTGTTGCAAGTTACTTCTTCTTCCTGTTGCCAGCGCATACCGGACAGCCGGTCTTGTGTGGTCCGGTTCTGTTGTAGAGGTACGCCTGCCAGACATGACCTTCGGCGCATTGCCACCAGATCTTCAGGCCACTTCCTGGCAACACCTGATCCGGTGTAAGGTCTCCATTCAGCGTTGGGTGCCATTGGCGCGCGATCTCTGGATAGACGGTCGCAAGGTCATTGAATCCCTTGAGCAGCTTCCTGTTGGCGCAATATGGACAGCGTGTAGGCCGTTCCTTGCTCGTTCTGTGGCAGGGGGCGGCCTTGTAAGCGTGGCCCTTGTCGCACTGCCACCAGACTTTCCTGTTGGAGCTCACGGTGATCTGATCGGGCGTGAGATCGCCGTTCAGCGTCGGATGCCATTCCGCCGCAATGTCCGGCCGCAACGTGGCGAGGTCGTTGAATCCCTTGAGAACCTGCTTGCCGTCGCATATAGGACAGTAGTCTTTACCGGCATGCGTGACACGATTCCGGACCATCGCCTGGAATGAATGCCCGAGCACGCACCGCCACCATACCTTCTTATTCGATTGCGCTAACACGTCATCCGGGGTGATAGGCGCATTCTTGTCGTCGTCCCATTCATCCAGCAGATGCAGGCGGCCGGTTCGCACGGCGTACTCTCTCAATGTCTCGTTCATGTGATCACCTTCTTTTTCTTGAGGCTACCAAATTTTTTCGGAAAAATCCACAGAGTACTATTGACATAGTATAGATACTATGCTATGGTATAACCATAGTCAAGAGAAAGGGGGTGAAAGGATGGATGATAGCAAATTGATAGTCGCTCTGATGGCCCTGACCACTGCGATGCAGCTGGCAAGAGAAGTCGTAGGCCTAATACGGGATCTCAAGAAGGACCAAAAGAGCGACGACAACCAAAATGGTGGGGGGTGATCCCCACCACCCCTTCGGGGGGTGGTTCCATTATATCATCCATTCGACGGTTATGACAATCAAACTTGCTGTTGCAGCTTGCGTAATGGCGGCGCTTGCATTGGCGATCGCCATCTACAGAACAATTCGATAAGAGGTGCAGGATATGGCAGAGCGAAAAGCGAAATACAACCCTGAGGCAGATCGCCGATGGGCTGAAGCAAACAGAGAGCACAAGAGATACCTCACGGCGCGGTCATCTGCCCGCTCGTTCATTCGGACAAAGGCGAAACTTGACGATCTGGATGAGCTGTCGGCGATGATTGACGAAAGACGCGCCGAGCTCGAGAAAACGACCGCACAGGATGCCGCCAGCGTGACGGAAGAATAGGCGGTAGACCAATGGCATTCTGACAGCCGAAAACGCGCCAGAACGAAAATAAAAGCGTCTGGCGCGATCGGGTTGAAACCGGCTTCACAAGTGGCTGAAAAAAAGATGAAAAACTTCCCTAAAAGGCATTGACATAGTATAGATACTATGGTGCAATATAATCAAGGTAAGAGATTACCGAAGCGAAATACAAAACATTCTCAAGGGAGGAACCAAAAATGAAAAACATCACTGTCTATCCAATGTACTACCACAACGACGGCATCGTGCACTATGACATTACCTGGCACAGCGACGTCAAGCGCTTCCACGAAACCTCGGACAATCCGGGAACGAGAAGCAAGAACTATATCAACGCAGCGCGTGCCCGGTACATCCTGACTCAGGGCAACGTTCTCAGCATCGACGAGGTATGCAGCAGCATCCTGGCAACGTACAAGATCGCCGCTGATGTCATCGACGATGTGAGAGAGACACTTGAATCCGTTGATCCTGAAGAGCTCGAACAGCTCGCAAAAGAATATGAAGCTGAATAATCTTAATGCCGCCCCGATCGGGGCGGCTTATTTGTTGCCCATGAACTAGCTGCGTTATAGACTGAAAGTGTTCTCAATCTTGAGTATCTTGTATTTCGCTTGCCGGTCCGTGTGGGCCGGCTTTATTTTTTTTTACACAAAAAAGGACTATGGCATAATGCCATAGTCCCAATCCCGTGTAGCTTGCGTGTAGCTCTGTGTAGCTAATATAACTTCTAGTTACTGCATTATACCACGCCGAAAATGGCTTAAAATGCGCGTTTCTGCAAGTTATGTCATATATTTATGGAGATGAGGGGAGTCGAACCCCTGTCCGAAAGACCAGCCACTAAGCTTTCTACGTGCGTAGAGCGTGTTTTAGTTTAACAGCAACCACGTCCACGATCAAACTGGGCTGCTGCGAGAGGAATAGGTTTCCCGACGGACGATTCCCCGATGATCAGCCGGTAGCCTGATGGTTTGGCTCCCTGTCCCACATCTCAGGCGCAGCAGGCAGGAAGTTTACAGCTTACGCTGCAAAAGCTAAGTTATTGTTTTTAGCGTTTAAATTTAGGTGCGCGATTTTACGAGATCACGCGGAACTCGGCACGCTTACAAAGCAACCGCAATCCCCCGTCGAAACCAGTACATCCCCGCGGGAAATGCCCACAGCTGAAATTTGTCATCAACTGTGTTATAATATTATATCATTATGCCCGTGTGGGTTCAATAGAGAGGAAAACGAAAAATGCTTGCTATCGAGACATTGCTTGGCGCGCTGACAGGCTATTTTACAAATGATATCGCGATCCGGCAGCTCTTTGCGGAGAATGGTGTGGTGGTGAGAGAGCGGACTCAATTTACGGAGCTGATCGTCGAGGTGCTGACAACGCAGATCATCGATGAGAAAACGGTGGCTGCATTGGCAGAAAATCCGGAGATGATGACGGCGATCATGCGATTTCTGCGCGATCTTCTGGGTGAGGAGCTTCCTTATGCGCTCTCCGATCTTTCACTAGCGGACCTGGATGAGGACAGGGCGCTTGCAGAGATGCTTGATGCGCGTCTGAGGGCGTTGGATCTTGATACAGTCGCGTTAAATGTTCCGTTCCTGCATAAAAAGATCGATGCCGTTCTGCAAACGCCAGACTTTCAGCAAGGGTTGGCGGTGGCGCTCAGAAATCTGGCCTGCTTGACGCCGCGACAGCTAGGGGTCGAGCATGTATGCGCGCACTGGCAGGAGCGACTGCGTGCGATGCCTGAAGCGGATTGGCAGAAGCTGTGTGATCGCTTGTCAGCGGCGGCGCTGGAAGCCATCAGAAACACGTTTGTGTCGATGCCGTCGTTGTGCCTGAAGGATATACTGGGGCTTGATGGAAAAGCGGCACTGACGCTTCTGACCAGTTTGCTTCTTGCTCATCAGCCTTCGCAGCTGTCAGGCTGGCTGGATGTGCTTAAAAACCAAAAACTTCAGGAACATTTCTATATATTCTCAGAACAGGTGCTTCGGGAATTGGTCGAAAAGCACTTGCCATCTGTGTTGGAGACAGTCTATCCGCTCCTTTCCGAAGATCGGGAATGGATCGAGACGATATTTCTGGAGAGTATTGGTGAGTGCGATGCAGCAAGCCCGTTTTTCCGTGATGTAGTACAGGATTATCTTAGAGGGCGTTTTGCGACGGCAGAAGGGGAAGAGGACTGGCTGACGGTTTTGTATCATAAGTTCATGGAACCGGAGATGCTGCAGGATCTCAGTGAAAGGATCGTGCAGTATCTGCTTTCCTGGATCGTTTGGGAGATCGATCAGTGGCGTCGGGCGGGGCTGGATTCGGCGCAATCGATGCAGCGGCTGTGGGATCGGATTGCACATTGGCGGCCGCTCCTTGTCAGGGTGCTGGATGCATTCCTTAGCCGACCTTTGGCGGAGAGCCGCCTGCTTGACAGTGGCGTGGAAGCGTTGCTCAAGGGCGGCTTCCGTTATCTCAGCACGCATCTCTCAGCGGCTCAGCTTGCCGATCACCTGAGATTATCGGATGCACAGCTGGACAGAGCGCTCGCAGATTCTCTGCTAAACATTTCCCGACAAGAAAAGATCATCCGCGGTCTGACCACGTTTTGGCGTGAGGAAGGAGAAGCCTGGCTGGCGTCTCAGGATACTGGCGGCGAAACGATCCGAGGTCTTCTCGAAAAGATGGTGCACTGGTTTTATCATGAACCGATCGCACGTCTCATCTGCCGTAGTAAGGAACAGATCCTTTACGAACAGTTGGGCGAATGGATGCGCGGCAATATCTTTTCTTCTCTGCGGCCATATCTTGGCCGTTTGACAAAGGCGCAGCTGGATGCACTGTCACACCAGGAAATGCGAGAGCTTGTACTGGATATGATCGGACGTGAGATGCGGCCGCTGGCTTATCTCGGTGGTGGCATCGGAGCAGTGGCTGGTCTGGCGACTGGGGCGGCAATGGAGATGAGCGGCCTGTCGCCGGATCCTGATCAGATCGCGCTGCTAATGGCGGCACGTACTGGCATGTATGGCGTGGTCGGCTATGGTACGAACGTGATGGCTGTATATGGGTTGTTTCGGCCCTATAAGAAAACGCTGGGCCTGCAAGGGCTCATGAGCAAAAATCAGACGCGGTTTTCCCACAAGATGAAAGACCTTGCGGCATCCTATATCATCAACGAATCGATCTGGTCGACAGAGGTCGGGCAGTTTTCAAAGAAGGTCAATGCGCACTTTCCTGATCTGGTTCATCACGCCTTGCAGTTACTGGCAGAAAAACGTGATCAGGAATGGATGCCGTTGGCGAAAGAGATCCTGCTGCCGCATGCCGGTGCCTGGGTCTATGCTTCACTGGATAAGCCTGAGATCGCAGGCTGGCTTCAGAAAATGATGGCACGTACTCTTGCAGAGCAGGACTTATCGGCGGCAGCAAAATGGGTGGATATGGCAGCGATCTATCGCCGAACCCTCGATTGTCTGGCTGTGTCCGAGGCGGCAGATGGACGCATATCGGCAGGGCTTATTGATGCGCTTGAGGGTGTTTCTGCAGATGAGTGGAAAGAACGTGGCAATCAGCTGCTCGCGCAGATTGTTCTGCCTGCAGATCAGCGGATCTATGAAGCACTTTGGGAAAAACTTCTGCCGTATTACAAAGGCTTGCCGGAGCTGCTCCTTGAGAATAAGGAAGCTCTGATCGATCTGATAGATGGCCTGATGCGAAAACGACTGCCATTTACGCTGCAAATGGGTTATCAACTGGCGGGTGGTAAACGTTATCTGGCAGCGGTGCTTGAGATCCTTGTCGGCAGGAAACTGCCTGCCTATCTTTTTAAACGGGAGACGCGCATCGGGGAGGCGGTTGTCGATTGGATGATGACTGAGCTTGCTGGAAAGAGCATGATGAACATTGGTGTCAGCCTCTCGGAGACGGAAGGACACTGGATGCAGGATGTGTGTGCTGCATTGGCCCAGGCACCGCTGCAGCAATTTATACTGACGCTGTTCAAAGGGCTGTTGTCGGTCTCTGAAGATACGGCCGGTCGTGTAGTGGCAGCAGTGGCGGCTTTTGGCAGACATTGGCTTTCGCTGTTTTTCGAGCCGGAGGACCGTGCCTGCCTTTCGGAAAGCCTTGAGCTGCTCTCCTGGCAGGTACTGCCGGGGCGCCTGGAACCTGCGATCATTGCAGGTTGTGAAGGCGTTTTTGAGGATCTGTCGTTTGATCGGGCATTATCTTTGGAAGAAGGGACGATCTGGCGGCAGCTCATGCAGGCTTTGACCTTTGATGAAGCAGAAGAACAGGTGCTCAGCTGTGTGAGTGGAAAACTGTGGCAGACGGTGGATCCTGTTTTTTGGAACTGTTTAGTGCGGGAAGGGCGCGACCTTCTTCTCCTCATCGATGTTCCGGGACTGGTCGAAGAGCGTATCAACGGACTTTCCCCGGCATTATTGGAGAATCTGATGCGAGGAATTGCACAGCCGTATTTTACCCGTGTCGAGCGTATGGGATGGCTGGGAGCGGTCGTGGCTATCCCGGCAACAGTTGTCTCGCGGCTCCTGGGTGGTTTTTAAGGAATGAGGCGTATGATGAAGTTTTATCATTTGGCAGATCTTCATATTGGCAAAAAAGTCAATGGTTATTCCATGATCGATGACCAAAAAGCGCTGCTTGCGCAAGTAACGGCGCAGATCAAAAAAGAGAAGCCGACGGCGCTGATCCTGGCTGGCGATATCTATGACAGGCGCAATCCGTCAGTTGAAGCGATCACTCTGTTTGACAACTTTGTCTCAGAAGTGGTGCTCGATCTTCATGTTCCGGTCCTGGCGATTGGCGGCAACCACGACGGTGGAGAACGCCTGGGATTTGCCAATGCCATCCAGTCGAAGGCGGGGCTTTACCTGGCAGGCAATTTCACCTGGCCGATCCCGAAAGTTCGGCTTGAGGATAGTGCGGGGCCGGTTGATGTCTATCTGATGGCTTATGCCGATCTGGCGGTTTTACATGTGCTGGTCCCTGAGACTGAAGGAATGGATTATCCGGAGACAATGGACTATATCCTTTCGCATATCGCACTGGACCCGAATGCCCGCCATGTATTGGTGGCTCATGGCGTGGTGACGGGGGATGAACCGCTGGCAACATGTGATTCTGAGCGCACCTTGTCGATCGGTGGGACGGAGTATTGGCAGAGCGCATCTCTGGCAGATTTTGACTATGTTGCGCTGGGGCATCTGCATCAGGCGCAGCGTGCCGGCAGTGAACATATTCGGTATGCAGGCAGTTTGATGCAGTACTCATTTTCGGAAGAAGGTCAGCAAAAAGTGATGCTGGCTGTTTCGCTGGATGCCTCCGGCAAGGTTGATATTGACACGATCCCTCTTCTGTCGCCACATCGGCTGGTGACCATTCAAGGGGAGCTGGAGACGCTTTTGACAGTGCCGGAAACCGTCAAACCATATCAGAACGATTATCTGCGCGTGGTGCTCGATGATCCGGGCAGTCTCCTGGAACCGATGCAGCGGCTCAAGCAGTGCTATCCGAATATCATGGTGATGCAGCGCAGCGCTGAAAAGCTGGCAGAAGCGGGTACGCGTCTGCCGGAAGCAAGGATAGCGGAAGCCAGGCGGTCACCGCTGGGCATGTTTGCCGCATTTTATGAACAGATGACGGGCGAAGAGGCCACTGAGGAGATGTGTGCAGTGATGCAGGAGATCTTTGCAGAGCTTGGAAAGGAGGAGCTATGAGACCGATCCGCTTAACGATGTCAGCTTTTGGACCATATGCTCAGGCGACAACACTGGATTTCTCTGAACTGACTGGTCAGCGTCTCTTTGTCATCACAGGACCGACAGGTTCCGGCAAGACCACGATCTTTGAAGCCATTCTCTATGCGCTCTATGGCAAACTCAGCAAGCGCGGAATGGATGCCGCGAGTCTGCGCTGCGATTTTCTCAAGCCTGATGACGATACGATCACGTACGTCGATCTTCGTTTTGAGATCGGTGGGAAGATCTATCAGATCCATCGTCAGCCAAAGCAGCAGGTGGCAAAAAAGCGCGGAACAGGACGTAGAGAGATCGCTCAGGAAGCGGTGCTGGAATGCGTGGGACATGAGGATTTTCTACCCCTGACGAAGATCGCCGAGGTGGACAAGAAGATCGTCGAGCTCATTGGATTGGATGAATCTCAGTTTCAGAAGATCGTCATGCTGCCTCAGGGGGCATTTCAGGAATTCCTCTCATCGCCGACTAAGGATAAGATCGAACTGCTGCGCCATATCTTTGACACCAGCATCTACGATGCGGCTCTGAAACAGCTCAAGGAACGTGTAAGTGGGATGGCCGGTGAATATGAGATGCTGAAGGCCAGTTATCGATCGCAGGCTGCTATGCTGCATTTTGAAGTGCCATTTGCACTAGGAGAGCAGCCGACCCGGGAGGATCTGACGCAGCTGCGGGCGCTGGCGGCGGCTGAAGAAGAAAAGACGGACGGGTTCAAAACAGCAGCGGAATCGGCACGGCTCAATCACGAAGCTGCACTGGCGCTGCTCAATAAAGACGAACAGCACAACCATATCGTGGCCCAATGGCAGGAGGCCGAAAAGGCTATTGAAGCTTTAAAGGCACGCGAGATGGAAATGGCAGGCTTAAAGGCACGTCTGGCCGCGGCTGAGCAGGCCAGTCAGCTTGTGATCAAAGAAGAGCAGGCCCAGGAAACGCAGCAGGTCTATGAGAAAAAGCGCGCACAGGCAGAAGCGGCACGCACCCAGCTTGCACAGGCAAAGACAGCATGGTGCGCAGCAGATCAGGCATTGACAGAAGCAGCTGCTAAAAAGACGCAGGCCGAGCAGGCGCAGGCTGATGTGCCTCAGCTGACTTTGCGACTGGCACATCTCAAGCAGTATGTAGAAGCCAAACAAGGGTTAGAGAATGCGGAACGGTCGCTGGCGCATGCTCAGGAGACGCTGGCGCGCGCGGCCAGTTCTCAGGCCGGGCTCGCGCAGCAGGTGCAGCAGCTGGAAGCACAGCTTCAGGATAAACAGAAACAGGATAAGGCGCTCATTGCGCTGCGCCTGGCACACGCCGAAAAGGAGGCGCAGGTCAGGGAGGCACGTCTTCAATATAAAACGATCCACCGTTATCTTGAACAGTTCACTCGTGAGAGGTCACTGCGCCAGACAGCTGCACAGGCAAAAGCTGGCTGGCAGCAGGCGGAAGCGCGTTATCAGGAGGCAATGGCTCACAATCGACAGCATGTTGCTGCTGTACTGGCTGAGAATCTGAAAGAGGGCACACCGTGTCCAGTCTGTGGTGCTGTCCATCATCCTGCACCGGCTCGGGATACGGCTCTGATCGAAGATGAAAGAACGCTGGCACAGGCAAGAGACGAAGCTCAAAAGCAGTTCGCAGAAGCCGAAGCTGCTTTAAAGCAAAGTGCGCTCAATCTGGCTGAAGCAGCTTCCAGTCTGGAAGAAATGGGGATTGAGAACGATGAGACGGCTTCGGTGCAACAGGAGCAGGCGATCATTGAACGTGGCCGTCTCCTGAACACAGAACAGCAGCAGATCAGCAGTCAGATCGCTGCGCTGGAAGCGGCCCTCGCGGCAAATTCTGAAGTGGAGGCGCAGCTCACCGAGGCGCGTGAACAGCATCACGCCCTTCAGGAAGCACGTGAAGAAATGCTTGCGACCAGAAGCCACTGGGAGGCAATGGTGCGCGAGAAATCTGAGATGGTCTCTGAAAAAGAGAGGCAGTTTGGTTTCACTGCATCGGATCAGCCAGCGGAGCTGGAAAAGCAGATCGCTGACCGTCAAGAGGCCCGTCAGGAAGCAGCTGCCGTGTATGAGATGGCCCGGCAGGCCAGCGACCGTGCGCAGATGGCGCAGGTCAAAGCACAGAGCGCATTGGCTCAGTTAGAACAGCAGTGCCAGGAAGCTGCTTGTCAGGCAGAGCGTGCCGCAGATGCATTTGTCAGGCAGCGTGGCGCTGTCTTTGCCGATGAGGAAGCGTACGAACGCGCGAGAGCGGATATCAGCGCCAGAGAGGATATCAAGGTAACATTGGATACTCATCGGTCTGCCTGGGATCGTGCCGTTGCTGCCAGTGACACGCTGGCAGCGCAGTTGGGGGATGACCGCAGCATGCATGACCTTTCCCGGCAACAGGCAGCCTGCCAGACTGCCCAGGCTGCGCTTCAGGATGCAAATGGCGTCCTGGCGGCACATCAAAGCCATATCAAAGACAACCAGGCACTGATCGAAAAGATCGCTGCATTGTATGATGAATTCCAGGCGTTGGGGGACCGTTATGCGCTTTGGGGGCATCTGCGCGATGTATTGGATGGAAAAAACGCGTATAACATGCGTCTGGAGACCTTTGCACAGGCGTATTATTTTGAACGCATGCTGACCAGTGCCAATGTGCGGCTGGCTCGAATGACGCACGGCCGTTATTCTTTCCGACGCAAAGAGGTTGTTCAGGATGCCCGCAGACAGGCTGGGCTGGATCTCGATGTGATGGATCAGTACACAGGCCGCGCCCGCGATGTTTCAACCCTTTCCGGCGGGGAAAGCTTCAAAGCCTCTTTGTCGCTGGCGTTGGGACTGGCCGATGTGGTTTCGAGTGAGAGCGGCGGGGTCGAGTTGTCAACGATCTTTATCGATGAAGGGTTTGGCACGCTGGATGAAGAATCCCTGGATGACACCGTTGAGACGCTGATCAGTTTGCAGAACAGTGGACGTTTGGTCGGTGTGATCTCCCATGTGGCAGAACTCAAAGAACGCATCCCTGCGCACCTCGTCGTCAGCGGCAGTGCCGAGGGAAGCACGGCACATTTCGAGGTGCGGGAATGAAACGGATCATTTATCATGCCGATGAAAATGATGCAGGCCGCCTGCTCAAAGAGGTGATCGCCGCAAGGATGACGGTATCCAAGCGGCTTTTGAAACGCTGTAAGAACCATCCTCAGGGCATCCTTGTGAATGGCGAGCGCCGCACTGTACGTTATCTGGTGCAGCCAGGTGATGAGATATCGCTGGCAATGGCGCCGGCGCTGACAGATAGTGACATCATCCACGAGGAGAAGCCTTTGCATGTGATCTATGAGGATGAGATGGTGCTGGTCGTTGACAAACCGCCAGGCGTTACGATGTTTCCGCGTCGGCGTGGCGAGACGGGTTCTCTGGCTGGTGCAGTACTGGCACATCTGGCCGCAAATGGCGAGGGTTGCGTATTCCATCCGGTGAGCCGACTGGACATCGGCACGACAGGGTTGGTGCTTCTGGCGAAGAACAGCTTTGCAGCAGGTCGTTTGAGCAAACTGCGTGCGGAAAAATGTTACCAGTGCTTCGCCTTTGGACGCGTGAGATCGCCCCAGCATCTCGCCGGAGAGATCTGTGAAGCAGATCCGGCGGTGCGCCAGGCGATCGGTCCCCTGTTTTATGTTGGTCACGGTGGTAAGTCTTGCAGTACTTATGTCACTCCGCTGGCGTATGAAGCGTCATTACGCGCAACGGCCTGCTGGGTGCGCATCGAGACGGGCAGACGGCATCAGATCCGTGTGCACATGGCGCATCAGGGGCATCCGCTCCTGGGAGATGTGACCTATGGTGGTCCGGCGATCGCAGCATGCCGCCCGCTCCTGCATGCCGCCGCGCTCAGCTATCAGCATCCTGAAGATGGGCGGCTGATGCATCATTTTCTGCCGATGCATCATTATCAGGAAGAACCTGCCGCGGCATTAAATGTCGCGGCATTACAGATCGATCATTCAGAAATGAGGTGAGGCTTATGCAGATACGATTGCCCGAAGGCGCGGAGGAGATCATCACGCGTTTAGAGGAGCACGGGCATGAAGCTTATATCGTTGGTGGCTGCGTGCGCGATTCACTGATGGGGAAGCAGCCCAGTGACTGGGACATCTGCACTTCCGCACGCGCCGAAGAGATGCTGGCGATCTTCAATGATAAACGTGTGATCCCAACAGGGATCCAGCATGGTACGCTGACAATTCTGGTCGCCGATGGTGCCTATGAGGTGACCACCTTTCGCATAGACGGGGAGTACCTGGATCACCGCCATCCAAAGAGCGTGTTGTTCACGCGTGAACTGGCAGAAGATCTCTGCCGGCGGGATTTTACCATCAATGCCATGGCCTGGCACCCCAGCCGAGGCCTGATCGACCTCTTTGGTGGAAAGGAAGATCTGCAGGCACGTTTGGTACGTGCTGTCGGGGATCCGGCCAGACGTTTTGATGAAGATGGACTGCGCATGCTGCGTATGGTGCGCTTTGCCACCGTACTGGACTTTGATTACGATCCTGCCACTTATGGGGCAGTGCTGCGGCAAAACCACCTGCTGCAATATATCTCCAAAGAACGCATCCAGGTCGAACTCAATAAGATCCTTCTCGCCAAGCATCCGGCACGCGGGTTGGAGGATCTCTACACATTGGGGATGTATCCCTATATCATTCCGGTAATGTGTCATACTGTTGGGTTTGCACAAAAAGGTGGTCATCATTTTCTGGATGTTTTTGAGCATTCACTGCTCGCCTGTGGGGTGATCGAGGCAGATTTGGTGCTGCGTTTGACCATGCTGCTCCATGATGTTGGCAAACCTTTTGTCTGGGATGCAGCAGAGAGTGTGGACTATGACCGTTTCGATGATCATGCTGCTGCCAGTGCTGCTATCGCCGATAAAGTCCTGCGGGATCTCAAATATGATAACGCCACGCGCAAGGATGTTGTCGCGCTGATCGCTCATCACAATGATATCCTTCTTCCGGAAGCTGTCAACATACGTCGCGCACTATCACATCTCGGCGAAGTGCAGACGCGCCGACTTGTCAAAGTTAAAGTGGCAGATATGGTCGCGCATGATCTGGGCAGCCAGCGGGAAGAGATGTGTGCGCTGTTCTCTGATGTCGAGGCGATGATCGCTACCATTATCAGAAACGGAGACTGCACCTCCATCGCTGATCTCGCGATCGATGGCGAAGATATGAAAGCCCTGGGCCTGAAGGGGCGGGCCATCGGTCAGATGCTGCATCAGGCACTGGAGCTGGTCATCGAAGATCCGGACAACAATCAGCATGATCGCCTGATGACATGGGCGCAGGCACAGCTGGCGCAAAAAATTGTGTAAAATGAAAAAAATTTTAAAAACCTATTATTGGTCGTATAATAATAATACGGAGGTGGATTATGGCACTCGTTCGTTTGCAGAAATATATGGCAGACTGTAATGTGGCTTCACGAAGACAGAGTGAAGCGATGATCAAAGGCGGTCGTGTCCGGGTGAATGGGGAGACCATTCGCGAATTAGGCACAAAAGTGGATCCGGAAACAGATTCAGTCGCAGTTGACGGTAAGATCATCGGTGTGCGGGATG
>CAUDRX010000050.1 GCA_958451915.1 uncultured Peptococcaceae bacterium | reverse complement strand
AGACGGAAGGCCGCAACGCTTTTGTCAATGGTGTGGCAAAGCTGCATGGCGCTTCTGTGCGGGCCACTGACCTGCGCGCCGGGGCTGCGCTCATCATCGCCGGCCTGGCAGCGGAAGGCGAGACCACCATTGGTGATCTTTACCACCTTGACCGCGGTTATGAAGACCTCATCGGCAAGTTCCAGAGCCTGGGCGCCGATATCCGCCGTTTTGACGACGGCCAGTAAATGAACAAAAAAAGACCCGATCTTTCGAGTGAAAGATCGGGTCTTTTTTTGTCATCGTTTTTCGTTCAGCACATCCTGCATATAAACGGTGCCGTCGGCAAGGTGTTTCCAGTAAACGTTGTTGCCATCGATGAGCATGTAGCTCTGCGGGCTTGACTGCTTTGGCAGCGTGGTGGAGCCTGGGTTCATATAGCGGTGGGTGAGCAGTTTTTCGTTGGCTGGGATGTGGGTGTGGCCGTGCAGGAGGATCGTCTGCGGTGAAGCCAGCGGCGGCAGATGGGTGTTGTTATAGCGGTGTCCGTGGGTGATGAAGAGCGGCGTGTCTTCGAGCCAGAGGTAGGTGTAGTCGGCCATGATCGGAAAGTCGACCATCATCTGGTCGACTTCGGCGTCGCAGTTGCCACGCACAGCGATGATCTTTTCCTTTCGCTCGTTGAGCAGGGCGGCAACGACTTTGGGGTCGTAGCCTTCAGGGATGAAGTTGCGGGGGCCGTGATAGAGCAGATCGCCAAGGAGCACGAGCATATCTGCGCCTTCGGCGTCAAAACGGGCGAGCATCTGGCGGGTGCAGGACTCGCTGCCGTGGAGATCGGATGCGATAAGATATTTCATAGAAAGTTCCTTTCTGAGGTCACTCAAGCGTTTTTATGGGGACGGAATTTCAGTACCAGGGCACCGGCCAGCAGGATGAAGACCGAGCAGATCAGGTACATGTTCGAGAAGCCGAAGTAGTCGCAGAGGGTGCCGGCCAACAGCGCGCCAAAGCCGATGCCGATGTCGAAGCCGATGAAGAAGGTGCCGTTGGCCGCGCCGAAACGGTCGCTCGGCGCGTTCATCACCGAGAGACTCTGCATCGTCGTCTGGGCCCCGCCGAAGCCGGCGCCGTAGAGGAAGCCGCTGACCAGGAGCGTCGGCAGCCCGTCAGCGAAGGCCAACAGCAGCATCGCCAGGAGCATACAGGCCAGAGATGGCAGCGTCGTCATGAGCGCGCCGAAGCGGTCGATGAAGCCGCCGATGACCGCGCGCACGATGAGCAGGCCGATGGCGTAGATCGAGAAGAAGAAGCCCGTGTTGTCCAGTCCCATGGTCGTGCCGTAGAGGGGCACGTAGGTGGTGACGGCGCTCATCGTCAGGGTCACGCAGCCGATGATGACCGACGGCAGCACGGCGCTCTTTTCGATGGTGTCGCGCAGGCTGTGGCGTTTGGAGGCGCGTTCAACGGCCGTCTCCGGCTGCAGGGTCTTTTCAAATGGGAAGAAGAAGCCGACCGCCAGCGCCGCCAAAAGGATCGCCGAGCTCACGTGGATCATCGTGTTGAAACCGGCGCCGTTCATGATCTCCATGGCGATGGCTGGGGAGACCGCCAGCGCCAGCGAGCCCGACATGCCGAACATGCCGATGCCCGTGCCGGTCATCTGGCGTGGGATGATATCCGTGGCGATCGTCGACGCCGACGTCGAAGCAAAGCTCCAGTCGATGCCGTGCAGGATGCGCACCGCCAGTACCAGCACCAGCACCGTCGTCAGCGAGTAGCTGAAGATGAGGATCGCCAGCAGGATCATACTGATGAAGTAGACGCTCTTGCGGCCGTAGCGGTCCAGCACCTCACCAGCGAAAGGACGCGAGAGCACCGCGCCGATCGTGAAGACGCTGATACAGAAGCCCGTCATCGTCTCGCTGATGCCCAGGTCTTGGAAATACAGCGGCAGCGAAGGGTTGATCATGTTAAAGCTGAGGAAGATGAGAAAGTTGATGGCCATGATCATAAAGAATGGCCGGGTCCAGAGTTTTTGTGCCATGGTCGGTGTCTCCTTTGCGGGATTAGCGTTGAGGGTGGCCTTTGAGCATCAGTACAGTGGCGATGAGGATGAAGACCGAGCAGATCAGGTACATGTTCGAGAAGCCGACATGCTCGGAGAGGGTCCCGGCCAGCATGGCGCCAAAGCCGATGCCCAGGTCGAGACCGACAAAATAGGTGCCGTTGGCAGCACCGAAGCGATCGCTTGGCACCTTCATGACCGAGAGACTCTGCATCGTCGTCTGTGCGCCGCCGAATCCGGCGCCGTAGAGGAAGCCGCTCACCAAAAGCAGCCCCAGTCCGTCAGCGAAGGCCAATAGCAGCATCGCCGCGAACATGCAGGCAAAGGACGGCAGCGTCGTCCAGAGCATGCCAAAGTGGTCGATCGCCTTGCCGATGACAGCGCGCACGATCAGGAGGCCCACTGCGTAGATCGTAAAAAAGAGCCCCGTGTTGCCCAGCCCAAGGGTCGTACCGTAGAGGGGCACATAGGTCGTGATGGCGCTCATCGTCAGTGAGCAGCAGCCGATGATGAGGGCCGGCAGGATGGCACTCTTTTCGATGAAGTCGCTGATGCGGCGTTTTTTGGAAGCACGTTCGACCTTTGTTTCCGGCTGCAGCGTTTTGTCAAAAGGAAAGAAGCAGCCCAGCGCCAGCGAGAGCACGAGAAAGAGGGTGCTCACATAGATCATGCCTGAAAAGCCTGCGCGGTCCATCAGTTCCACCGCCAGAGCCGGCGCCACAGCCAGTGCCAGTGACATCGACATACCGAAGATCCCGATGCCGGTGCCGGTCATCTGACGCGGGATGATATCAGTGGCGATCGTCGAGACCGAGGTCGAAGCGAAGCTCCAGTCGATGCCATGCAGGATGCGCAGCGCGATGATGAGTGCCAGGACCGAGGTCAGCGAGTAACTGAACATGAGCAGGATGAGCAGGATCATGCCGATGAAAAAGACGCTGCGGCGGCCAAAGTGGTCCAGGACATCGCCGGCGATCGGCCGCGTCAGCACCGCCCCGATCGTGAAGACACTCACGCAGAAGCCCGTCATCGTCTCGCTGATGCCCAGATCCTGGAAATACAGCGGCAGAGAAGGATTGATCATGTTGAAGCTGAGAAAGATGAGAAAGTTGATGCCCATGACCATGATAAACGGCCGGGTCCAGAGTTTCTGTGCCATCAGTTGTCTGCCTCCTCCGCTGCGGATGATGCCGCCTCGCCCGATGAGGACGCGCTCTGCGGTTCAGGGCGTTCCATCGGATCGAAGCGGGTCAGGTTGTATTCGTTGATCACCGCGATGATCTTTGATGCATAGTTCGGATCGGTGGCATAGCCGCCGGCCTGCAGGGCGCGGGCAGCCGCCGCCGGCGACTGTGCGCCGATGACGTCACGGTAGTTCTCGTTGCTCGTCAGAAGCTCTGCGTAATCCTTGAAGCAGTCCTCCGGACTCGAGTAGACACAGAAATAATCGCGGATCGTCGTCTCCTGACCATCGTAGTATTCGGTGGTCTCAAGGTTGACGCTGCGATGGTGGTCGTGGGCTTTGATGCCAAAATAATTATTGTAATCGAATGATAGCTGCGATTCGCCGAAGTTGCTCTCCAGCGCCGCCTGTGCCAGCATGACCGAAGGGTACAGGCCGTAGTCGGTCACATCTTCAGCGATCGGTCCCAGGGTGTTGAAAAAGCTCGAGGGATCGCCGACCTGGTAGCTGATGCTCTCCGTTTTTGGTGTTTCCACGTACTCGGTCAGGCCGATGAGGTTGAGCGCGCAGAGGCTGAGAAAGACAGCGACGGCAAAAGCAAAGACCTGCATCCTGGCGTCGGCGCGCGTCTGCTTCGTGCGGCGGGATGCCGATGCCGCGGTGCGCGGCGGCGTGCGTCGCTTTGCAGCAGTGTGCGCAGCAGACGCCGGCCTTGCTGTGCGGGGGCGGCTCGTCTGACTGCGCTTTTGGCGCGATGGTGCCTGCGCGCGCGGGCGGCGCGTGGCAGTGGTCTTGCGCGGGCTCATTCGTTCACACTCCTTTCAAAAAAACATCTTCTTATTATATCATGAGTGCCGAACGCGTGCAATCGCACAGGCTACCGATCTCATGCCCACTGAGCGGATGTGGCTATGCAATGGAATGCATTTTAATGCCGGCTGTGAAAGCATGGGCTCATTGCAACACTGGACTGCAAGCGAGATCGGGTCTGCATAAATATAAGCGCGATTTATCTATGGGCAACGACTTTTCCCTTTACTTTTGTCGGGATATTCTTTATACTAGATGATAACAAAATAACATTTATCAAGAGCGGCGGAGGGAACTGGCCCAGAGAAGCCCGGCAACAGCCCACAAGGTGATGTGCTAAATCCAGCAGACAACGTCTGGCAGATAAGTGATGATACCGACCACCATTCCTGCCAGGAATGGTTATTTTGTTTTTATGGCAAATATCGCAATCCGTGCAACGAATGAAAGAAGGCTATCCAATGAACAACGAAGAATTGAAGAACACGTCCGTCGCTACCCAGTGCATCCAGGGCGGTTACATCCCTGGCAACGCAGAATGCCGCACCATGCCGATCGTGCAGTCGACGACTTTTAAATACGACAGCGCCGATGAACTGGCAGATGTCTTTGACCTCAAACAGGATACGCCGATGTACACCCGCCTCGGCAATCCTTCCCTCTCCTGGCTGGAAGAGAAGATCGCCCTCATGGAAGGCGGCGTTGGCGCGCTGACGACCTCTTCCGGTCAGGCAGCGACACTCTTTTCCATCATCAACATCACCCGTGCCGGTCAGCATGTGCTCGCCCTCTCCAACCTCTACGGCGGCACCCACACGCTCCTCGGCAGCGTTCTGCCACGCTTTGGCATCGAAGTCACCTTCATCGAACCAACCCTTTCTTTGGAAGAGATGAAAGCTTACATCCGTCCGGAGACCCGCTGCATCTTCAGCGAGATGCTCGGCAACCCAGCTCTCGATGTGCTCGATCTTGAAAAGATGACCACGCTGGCAAAATGGGCCGATGTGCCGCTGATCGTTGACAACACCTTCCCAACCCCATACCTCTGCCGTCCGATCGAATGGGGCGCCAACATCGTCGTGCATTCCGCGACCAAATACCTCGACGGCCATGCCACCTGCGTCGGCGGCGTTGTCGTGGACGGCGGCAACTTCAACTGGGACAACGGCAAATACCCAGAACTCACCACCCCGGATCCTGACTATCATGGCCTCGTTTACACCGAGACCTTCGGTAAGGCTGCTTACATCGCCAAAGCCCGCGCTGGGCTCTTGCGTGACCTTGGTTCCACGATGAGCCCGTTCAACGCTTTCCTCATCAACCTCGGCTGCGAGACCCTTGCTGTGCGTATGCAGCGTCACAGTGAAAACGCGCTTGCTGTTGCTGAATACCTTTCTCAGCATGATAAGGTCGAATGGGTCAGCTATCCAGGCCTGAAGACCGATCCGAACTACGAACTGGCACAGAAATACCTGCCAAACGGCTGCTCCGGTGTCGTTGCCTTTGGGCCAAAGGGTGGCAGCGCTGCCGCCAAGAAGGTCATCGACAGTGTCAGACTGACGACCCTCGTTACCCACGTCGGCGACCTGCGCAGCCACATGCTGCATCCAGCCAGCACCACCCATCGTCAGCTCGATGACGAAGCCCTTGTCGCAGCAGGTGTGCGTCCAAATCTCATCCGTTTCAGCGTTGGTATCGAAGACATCAATGATATCATCGCCGACATCGAACAGGCACTGGCACAGCTCTGAGCCCCTTTCACAAAGACCCGCCGTCCATGTGCGGCCGTATAGCTGTCGTGAAGGAGGAAAGCCATGCCAGTCATCATACCCAAGGATCTTCCGGCGACCGAGACCCTGAAACGGGAGTTCATTCCCGTCATGCACGAGGAGCGTGCGCTCACGCAGGACATCCGCCCGCTGCGCATCGGGCTCTTCAATCTCATGCCGAAAAAGATCGCCACAGAGACGCAGTTTCTGCGTCTCATCGGCAACACGCCGCTGCAGGTCGAGATCGATCTGATCATGCCGACCAACCATAAGAGCAAGAACACACCGCAGGATCATCTGCTCAAGTTCTACCATCCTTTCCAGGACGTCAGGGACCGCCGCTACGATGGTTTCATCGTTACCGGTGCACCGGTCGAGATGCTCAGTTTTGAAGAGGTGGACTACTGGCAGGAGCTTTGCGAGGTGTTTGATTTCTGCAACACCAATGTCTATTCAAGCTTTTTCATCTGCTGGGCGAGCCAGGCTGCTTTCTATTATTACTATGGCATCCCGAAGCACATCCTTGATGAAAAGCTCTTCGGTGTCTTTGAGCACCGCCTGATCCGCGACCGTGACATCACCCGCGGTTTCGACGACATCTTTTACTGTCCGCATTCCCGCCACACAGAGAACCGCGCCGCCGACATCGTTGCCTGCCCGGACCTCAAGGTGCTGGCCCAAAGTGACGAGGCAGGGCCGCTCCTGACAACGACCATCGATCAGCGTCATTATTTCGTCAGCGGCCACATCGAGTATGACCCGCTCACACTTGCGGAGGAGTATGAGCGCGATGTCAGAAAAGGACTCGACAATGTGCCTTTTCCGCACGACTATTTCCCGGGTGATGATCCAAACCTGGCGCCGATCGTGCGCTGGCGCGGCCATGCCAATCTGCTCTTTTCGAACTGGATGAACCACATCGTTTATCCGGGCACCCCATATGATCTGGCAGATCTGGCACCGCGCAGACCGTTTCGTTGACATTCCTGAGGGGGGAAACCTATGGAAGAGGCAAAAGACCTCATTCAAATACGAGACCTGCATAAGGTCTTTAAGATCAAAGGCCGCGATGTGATCGCGCTGGAGGGCATCAACCTGACCATCCGGGAGGGAGAGTTCTTCGGCATCATCGGCCTTTCCGGCGCCGGTAAGAGTACACTCGTGCGCTGCATCAATTTCCTTGAAAAACCAACATCCGGCAGCGTCATCTTTGACGGCCAGGACCTCGGCAGTCTGTCTGACAAGGCGCTGCGTGGTGTGCGCCAGCAGATGGGCATGATCTTCCAGCAGTTCAATCTGCTCATGCAGCGCACCGCGCTGGAAAACGTCTGCTTCCCGATGGAGATCGCCGGTGTCAAAAAAGCCGACGCCGAAGCCCGCGCCAAGGAGCTCCTTGAGATCGTCGGCCTCGCCGAACGGGCGAACGCCTATCCTGTGCAGCTCTCCGGCGGGCAGAAGCAGCGCGTGGCCATCGCCCGCGCCTTGGCGACCAACCCAAAGGTGCTCCTGTGCGACGAAGCCACCTCGGCCCTCGACCCACAGACCACCGCGTCCATCCTCAAGCTCTTGCAGAAGCTCAACCGTGAGATGGGCATCACCGTCGTCATCATCACCCACGAGATGAGCGTCATCGAAGAAGTCTGCCAGCGCGTGGCCATCATCGCCAACCACCGCATCGCCGAAGTCGGCTCCGTGCACGACATCTTCACCCATCCGAAGACCGACGCCACCCGCCAACTCGTTTACCGCGAGAACGAAGACCCTGTCAGCTACCGTCCAGGCGAAGGGCGCTTCCTGCGTGTGGTCTACAACGGCAGCCACGCCCTGGAGCCGGTGATCGCGCAGATGATCCTGGACCTTCACATCCCAGTCAACATCATCCACGCCAACCTGCGCTCCATCGAAGGCGACACCTACGGCGACATGGTCATCCAGGTCGGCGACGTCATGGAATCGGCGCGCGTCATGAGTTATCTCGAAGACCGTGCGATCTCGGTAGAGGAGGTGAGCCAGGATGTTTGATTCGCAAATGATCAATATGCTCATTGAAGGGTCCTGGGAAAGTATTTACATGACCGTGGCCATCACCGTCATTTCTTACATCATTGGGATCCCGTTGGGCGTTTTCCTCGTCTTGAGCGACCGCGGCGGCATCCGTCCGATGCCCGGCCTCAACTGGCTCGTCGGCGGCATTGTCAATATCCTGCGCAGCGTGCCGTTCCTCATCCTCATGATCACGATCCAGCCGCTGACTCGGCTCATCGTTGGCACCACCATCGGCACCAAGGCGGCCATCGTCGCCCTCGTCGTGTCGGCTGCGCCATTTGTCGCGCGCATGGTGGAGCAGTCGCTCCTTGAGATCGACCACGGCGTCATCGAAGCCGCTCAGTCCATGGGTGCGTCCAACATGCAGATCGTCATGAAGGTGCTTCTGCCTGAATCGCTACCATCCCTCTTGAACGGGGCCCTCGTCAGTGCCACCACCATCCTTGGCTACAGCGCCATGGCAGGTTTCATCGGCGGCGGCGGCCTCGGCGACATCGCCATCCGTTATGGCTATAACCGTTACGAGATGGACACGATGTTCATCACTGTTGTTCTGTTAGTTATCTTGGTGCAGCTCATCCAGTCTGTTGGCTCTCGTATCGCCAAACGCTCGGATAAACGCATCAATGACTAAATAAAAAAACGAAAAAGGAGAATGATCTATGAAAACAAAAAAATGGCTCTCTACTGCACTTGTCGCGACCCTCGCACTCGGTCTCCTCGCAGGCTGCGGCGGCGGCAATGACGAACAGTCTGCACAATCCGTTGCTGCTGCTGAAAGCAGCGCCGGCGAAGCCGATACCATCGTTATCGGTGCTTCCCCATCCCCACACGCAGAGATCCTCAACCACTTTGCCGATGAATTCGAAGCCGAAGGCTACAAGCTCGAAGTCGTTGAATTCACCGACTACGTCCAGCCTAACAACGCCCTTGAAGCCGGTGAGCTCGATGCCAACTACTTCCAGCACAAGCCATACCTCGACAACTTCAACGAAGAGAACGGCACCCACCTCGTCAGCGCTGGCGCCATCCACTACGAACCAATGGCCATCTTCGCTGACAAGCTCGACAACCTCGATGGCATCCCTAACGGCGGCAGCGTGGCCGTGCCTAACGACACCACCAACGAAGCCCGTGCCCTGCTCCTGCTCCAGGAAAACGGCCTGATCACCCTCGCTGATGGTGCAGACATCACCGCCACCGTCAACGACATCGTCGACAACCCTAAGAACCTCGAGATCGTTGAACTCGCCGCTGAACAGATCCCACGTTCCCTGCCAGACGTTGACCTCGCAGTCATCAACGGCAACGTGGCTCTGAACGCCGGCCTCAGCTTTGACGACGCCCTCGTCTTCGAAGCCGCCGACAGCCTCGCTGCACAGACCTATGCCAACGTCATCGCAGTCCGTGAAGGCGACGAAAACTCCGAAAAGACCAAGACCATCATGAAGATCCTGACCTCTGATGAAGCAAAACAGTACATCGAAGAGACCTTCGGCGGTGCTGTGCTCCCAGCATCCAATGCTGAAGCTGCAGAATAAGCCGGAGATACAAACGCCGCAGGCCATCGGCCTGTGGCGTTTTTGTGTCTGTGCACATGCAGCGTCAGAAAGCAGAAGCGGGCGGATGCCTGCCTGATGGAGCGGGAAAAGATGCGAAAAACCGCCCGGAATGGCTGGACAGCATCCGGCTGCTCCCTTATACTTAGAAATAACACAGTGGTGCTGAGCGCGCCAGGGCGGGGTTTTTCAGCATCAACGAAGGAAGGAGTATTCAGGATGGTAGAACGGCGGCTTTTTGAAGCGTATCGTGCGCCGGGGTTCCTGTTCTCGGCGCTGGACAAGGTCTATGATCTGGCCCTCAGCAAGCGCATGAAGGCGGCAGGCATCACAGCGATCCAATGGTCACTTTTGGATCAGCTGTATCAGCACGAAGGCATCAATCAACGCGAGTTGGCGAGATATTGCATGAAAGATCCGTCTTCGCTGACGAAGACGGTGGATATACTGGAAAAGAAAGGGCTGGTGGAGCGCCGGCAGGATGCGCACGATCGCCGTGCGTTCAACCTCTTTCTGACCGATGAAGGGCGGGTGGTACGCCATCAGGCGTATGATATCGCCGCCAGCTTCTATGAACAGGCGACAGAAGGTCTTTCGGAGGAAGCGCTGGATCAGCTCTATGCGACGACGATGGTGATCTGGGACAATATTCAGCGGCTGGAGGCGGAAGAACGCTGAAGGCGGCATGACAAAAAGGCTCTGCAGATGCGGAAACGATCTGCAGAGCCTTTTTGTTTTTATCTTTTGGTGATCGGTTGAAGGCGTGGATGGGATCAGAGCAGGCGGCCGACTTCTGCGCCATCGCGGATGGCGTAGAGGGCGTCGCCGATGCGTTTGGCATCGCCGATCGGCAGACAGTCGATGCCCAGAGCCTGGCAGTCGCTGGCCAGGTCGTTGACGGAGCGGGTGCCGATGGCGAGGACAACGGTGTCACAAGGCACGGTGACAGGGAAGTCGAGATGGAGGATGTCGACGCCCTGATCGGTGATGTCGAGGACCGGAGAATTTGGATAGAGGCGCACCCCGTCCTGCACGAGCTTCTGGTTATAGTATTTGACGAGATAAGGGTTGGCGCCTTTGGCGAGTTCGGTCATGTCGATGATGGCAACTTCGTGGCCGTCTTCAGCGAGTCTGGCAGCGACCTCCATGCCGATGAAGCGGCCGCCGATGACGGCGACGCGCTGGCCGACCCTGGCACGGTCCATGAGCACATCATTGCCCTGGACGATATTGACATGGCTGAGTCCGGGGCCGTAAGGCAGCGTCTTTGGCACGGCGCCGGTAGCGAGGACGACGGCATCTGGCTGCATGGTCTCGAGAAAGGCGCGGTCAACGGTGGTGTCCAAAAGGACCTTGGCACCGGAAGCTTCGAGGATGCGGCGTTTGGTCGGGATGAGGGTGCGGTAGTCGGCCTTTTCTCTGCCGTGGCTGGCGACGATCCACTGGCCGCCGAGTTCGCTGGCTTTTTCGGCAAGGGTGACATCGTGGCCGCGTTTGGCGAGGGCAGCGGCTGCTTCCATGCCGGCGAGTCCGCCGCCGCAGACGAGGATCTTCTTTGGTGTCTCCGCTGGGATGAGGTTGTAAAAAGCGTCTTCACGCAGGTTGCATGGGTTGACGGTGCAGGCGCGCTGGGTTGGGACGATCTCCTTGCGGGTGCTTTCGGTGTAGCAGTTGAGGCAGCCGATGCACTGGATGATCTGGTCGGCGCGGCCTTCTGCGGCTTTTGTGATCCATTCAGGATCAACCCAGAGAGGACGACCCAGGGCGATGAAGTCGGCCTGACCGCCGGCAACAGCTTCATCGGCAAGGCTCGGGGTGCCGAGTTTGCAGTTGGCGATGACAGCCACTTCCGGAACGGCGCGTTTCACGGCTTCATCATAAGGCAGGGTATAGCCCTTCGGTGTGTAATAGGCGCTGCGCAGTTCACTGACGGTGAGTTCGCAGCCCACACATGGGGTGATGGCATCAACGTATGGGGCGACGAGTTTGCAGATGGCAAGGCCCTCTTCGAGCTGGAGCCCTTTTTCGCCGAGCAGTTCGTCAACTTTGAGGTCAAGAAGGATCGGATAGTCGTCGCCGACAGCGGCGCGCACAGCCTGCAGCGTTTCGATGAGAAGACGGGCGCGGTTTTCGGTGGAGCCGCCGTATTCATCGCTGCGGTGGTTGGTGAACGGCGAGAGGAAATTGCCGAGGATCTTCTTGTAGAGCACGGTGGCGAGCTTGATGGCGTCGAAACCGGCTTTCTTGGCTCGTTTTGCCATCTCGACGTGGATCTCGATGGAGCGGCTGATCTCTTCGCGGGTCATCTCGTCAAAAGCCAGCGGCAGGCGCATGCGGGACGCACCAGGCACCGACTGATCGGCGGTGACGAAGAGCTGTCCCGGGCGCAGGGCAGAGATGCCGATCTCGGCCACGGTCTTGCAGTCGTAAGGTTTGAAGCGGGCGACCTGCGCTTGCAGGGCGTACATGGTCTCGTCGGTGTTGATGTTGACGGCCTTTACCGGCTGGCCGGAAAGGGAGGCGTTGAGGCCGGGGAAGACGACCATGGCCGGTGCAACAGGCTGTTTGGCGCGATAGAGCATGCTCTCAACTTCGGCTTCAGTGAGGCGGCCTTTGCCGTCGGCCAGTTTGTAGGTCATGGCAGAATAGACGATGCGGTTTTTTAAGGTCATCGGACCGATCTTTGCCGGTTCGAGGAGATGGGGGATGGGATTGGTGGACATAAGAGTTTCTCCTTTCGTGGATCTTTAGAAGAAGACGCCGGCAGGGCGCCGGCGTTGTAAAGCTTATAAGAGACCGGTGATCTTGAACCATGGGATGATGAAGATGAAGATGCACAGGAGTGTCCAGATGGCGATGGCAGAGAAATTCTTGAGGAAGTTCTTCATGCTGATCATGCCATAGCCATACATGACCACACCGGCGGTGATCTCATAAGGCAGAATCAGGGCAGCGGTGCTGTACAGGAAGATGTAGATGATCGCTTCCGGATTGATGCCGAGGTTCTGGGAAAGGGTGATCAGCGGCATGCTGAGAGCGGCGAGCAGGGCCAGCGGCGTCATCAGGAGGTTGCCGAAGAAGGCGATGATAAAGATGAAGAGGGCCAGCGCCAGAAGCGACTGTGGTGCATAAGGCATGAGCGCGTCCATGAGGACCTGACCGGCGTTGAGCTCCATGGAGACATCGCCGATGGCCACGCAGGCGGTGACCATGAAGACCATGGAGAAATTGATCTTGCTGATGTCCTGGGCCTTCATGAGGTCCATGCCAGGGAAAAAGCCGATGACAACGATCAGGGTGAAGATCTGACCGGCGTTGAGAGAATGGTAGTTGGTCGTGAGCAGGAGGGCAAAGGTGAGGATCATCAAAACGAGCATCTTCGTTTCCTTGCCGCTCATCTTGCCCAAGGCGGCGTATTGTTCTTTGACATGGCTGCGGATGTGTTCACGGTCTTCGCCTTTGGCTTTGTCACGGTTCAGGAGGACAACGATGGCGACGGAACCGATGATCCAGAGCAGTTCAGGTGGGAAGTTATAGAACAGGTAGCTGAAGAAATCGATGTTAACGCCGACGCTCTGCAGGTAGCTGGTGGCGATGATGTTGGCGTTGCTGCCAGTGAGGAAGAGCCAGCCGCTGTTTGCGGAGACGATGTAGGCAACGACAAAAGCCATGATCGCTTTTGGGGTGTCGGCTTTATAGCCGAGGGCGTCGCAGAGGCTCATCATGATGGCACAGAAGAGTGCGGTACGCGCCAGCGCTGCCGGTACGAACGGAGCGATGATCAGCCCTGGGATGATCATGATGAACATCAGTGCGATAAAATTGCCGCGGGCCAGGATCATGCATTTATAGGCGATGCGTTTGCTGAGGCCGGAGGCGTTCATCATATAAGCAAAGAAGAGCCCCCCGACAACGATCCAGGCGATCTGGTCGCTCCAGGCATGGTAGATGATGGTCGGGTCTGCGACCTTGAAGATCCAGTAGGCCAAAGGCAGGAGCAGGGACGGTACGATGATCGGGATGAGGTCGAAAGCCATCAGCAGGATGTTGAAGACCGTGACGTAGGCGCTGGCGTAAAGCATCCCCTCCGC
>CAUDRX010000049.1 GCA_958451915.1 uncultured Peptococcaceae bacterium | reverse complement strand
AAATGGTTGGCGACAACGTCGTCGGTATCCAAAAGATTACCGCCCAGGCTATCCGGGGCAGAGATCTCGCCCATGTTGGTGTTGGCATCGATGAGGAGACCAGCGCTGCTTTCCGGGGAAAGTGTGATCTCGGTGTTGCCGGTGTTGACTTCGATGATGGCGTTGCCATTAAAGGTAAGGGCGTCGCCAGTCAGGGTGCCCATGTCGAGGTCGATATCACTCTGTCCGAGGTTGGTGCCGGCAAGCGACAGGCTGCCCAGCGCCATATCGGCGGTAAACTGTGTTGCCTGCAGGCTGTCGATGCGGAGATCGCCCATGTCCAGTGCGAGCTGGACATTTTCGAAGGTGACTTCTGGCAGATAGAGAATAATGCCACCGCCATCGGCGTACGGTTCGCGTTCAGCGTCTGGCAAAAGCCAGAGAAAGCTGGTGAGGATCTGTTCAACATTTGAATGGGAGACGGTGTAGTTGGTGTCACGCAGCTGGAGTTCGCCGTTCTGAACAGTGACATGAAGAGGCGCGCTTTCTACGCTGCCTTCAATGTGGTATTCAAGGTAGGCGTGGTCATCATCTGACGGACGGATCTCCATGCTGCAGATAGAGAGGTCAGCATCGAGCGCAATAAAATCGTCAAGCTGCGTTTTTTCCTGATCGTAGCGCTGTATGCGAACATTGGCGAGTTCCTGGGCGTCGTCGATGCCCCCGGCCCAGGCGCCGATGGCGAGCAAGAGTCCGCCAACGAGGCAGAGGGCCAGGCTCAGGATGAGCAGGATCTTATTGATTTTTTTCATGGTTCAGACACGTCCTTTCTGGGAGAGACGGTGGAAGAGACTGGCGGCACCATGGGCGATGGCGCGGCAGAGGGCGAGGCAGATCGTGACGATGAGGAGCCCCAGCCCGATCGCAAGGACGCCGCCGCCACTGATGACGGCTGCTGCAGCAAGTGACTGGCCCATCATGCCGCCGGCAGCGATGACCAGCGCACCGCCGCTGTAAAAGAGCGCGGCGAGAACGGCAAAGGCTGCGGCAACGAGGGCGACGATCAAAGCGCCGCTGGCGACGAGAAAGATGCCGCCGAAGAGGAGCCCCAGCCAGCCCAGCGGCGAGAGCAGCATGGCGATGGCAGCGATCTTTATCGTGCGGGCAGTGTCACTTTTCTGAGCGCCGTCCTCGTGCAGGAGGTTCTGCAGGATCTCTGAGGCGGCTTCCTTCGGCGTGCCGAGGTCGCGGATGGCCTGAGCTTCGTTTTCCGGGCCGGCTTCTTCGAAATACTCGTTGAAGTATTCCATTGCGCTCTCGTAGTCGTCCGGCGGCAGCTTGCGCAAGTAACGGCGCAGCTCAGCGAGGTATTCGTCTCTGGTGTAGACGCGTTCGTAAGTCTCATTGTTCATGACGGATGCTCCCTTCGATGATGCCGGCGATGGTGGCGCTGTAGTTCTGCCATTCTTTCGTGAGAAAATCGAGCTGGGCGCGGCCGGCATCGGTGAGATGGTAGTATTTGCGTGTGCGGTTGTTGAATGCCTGGGAATAGGTTTCGAGATAGCCATTCTGTTCAAGTTTCTTGAGGATCGGGTAGAGGGTCGATTCCTTGATCGAAGCGACAAGCTTGATCGTCTGGCTGATCTCGTAGCCATAGGAATCCTGTTCACGCACGATGGCGAGGATGAGGCATTCGATGATCGGGGATGGGAGTGGATAGTACACCACATCGCCTCCTTTCTGTGATCAAAACAATGTGTAGAATTTTTATATATAGAAATCCTACACATAGGATACCATATCAGGCAGGAAAGTCAAGTGGAAAATCCATGCTGACGTTGATAAAATGATCATTATCAGAAGGAGGGAAAGTGATGAAAGAAACGATCAAAGATCTGATCGCTCAGGCAGATCTGGCGATCCGTGAGGAGCGCTTTGACGATCTTATGGCGTTTTATACTGAAGACGCCATCCTGGTGGTGCGTCCAGGCGTGACGGTGCAGGGCAAGGCGGCGATCAGAGAAGCGTTTGTAAAGATTGCAGCCTATTTTCAAAATGGTTTGGTGCCTGCTCAGGGCAAGATGATGATGCTGGAAGCTGGCGATACGATCTTGGTGTTGTCGCAGACGTTGCTGGATGCGCCGAATCATGCGACGTCTGCCTACAGTATGGAGCGCCGTGCCACCTATGTATACCGAAACGTGGAGGGACAGTGGCTTTGTGCCATTGACAACTCCTATGGTACAAGTCTGCTGGATACATGAGCGCATAGCGTTAAGAGCCTGTCACTGGACAGGCTCTTTATTATTGCGTGTTGACAAACTAACACTGTTCGTTTATGATGAAACTAACATTGTTAGTTAGAAGGTGGCGTTTATGAAAAAGGGATTGACCCGGCAAAGGGTTGTGCAGACGGCGATCGAGATGATCGCTGAACGTGGACTGGATGCGTTCTCGATGCGGGAACTGGCGGCGCGGCTGGCTGTTAAACCGGCTTCGCTCTACAATCATGTGGCTAACATTGATGATCTTTATACGGAAGTGGCCTCGGTAGTGATGCAGCGGCTCAGGGAGACGCTGGAAGCGGCGATCCGCGGCAAGGAAGGCGATGCTGCCGTGCGGGCGCTGGCAGAAGCGTATTATCGTTATGGCAAAGAGAACCCTGAGCTTTATAAGACCATCATCGCCATGCGTTTAAAAGAAGGCGAGGCCATCGCCGTGCCTTTTAAAGCTTTGCTGGCGCCTTTTTATGAGGCCTTGGCGGTTTACAGGCTCAGCGATGAGACAGCGACAGCGATGCAGCGTCTGCTGCGCAGCCTCATCCATGGATTTCTGATGCTCGAGGAAGCAGGCTATTTCACAAAACCGGTGATCGGCACGACGTCGTCGTTTGAGATCGCAGTACAGAGCTATCTCGATGGACTGACAGCTGCGGCGGCGCGACAGAGGGGAGGGGACGCTTGTGAGCACGCAGAATGATTTTTCTGTCGGCAGCATCCCGCGCCACGTCATTGATCTGGCGATCCCTATGACATTGGGGCAGTTTGTGCAGATGGCGTATAATCTTGTCGACCGCATCTATATCGGTCATCTGCCGGGCACTTCCTCGATGGCGCTCACTGGGCTGGGGCTGACTTTTCCGATCATCACGATCATCATGGCCTTCACCAACCTTTTTGGTACCGGCGGCATGGCGCTCTATTCGATCGCCCGCGGCAAGCAGGATGAGGCGGCAGAACGCCGTTATATGGAGAACACCTTTATCATGCTCTGTATCACTTCGTTCCTTGTGATGCTTGCGGGCTATCTCTTTATGGAGCCGATCCTCTATCTCTTCGGCGCCAGTGATGTCACCTATCCGTACAGCGCAGAATACCTGCGCATCTATCTCCTTGGCACGCCGCTGGTCATGCTGGCGACGGGGATGAATGGTTTCATCAATGCCCAGGGATTTGGCCGCACAGGGATGTTTACGATCCTCATTGGTGCGGTGATCAATATCATCCTCGATCCGATCTTCATCTTTGTCCTCGATATGGGCATTGCCGGCGCTGCAGTTGCCACGTTGATCAGTCAGGCGGTATCGGTGATCTGGGTCCTGGCTTTTCTTTGCGGGCGCAAGTCGCTGACGCGGCTGCGCGTGCGCCAGGTGCGGTTCAACGGGAAGGCTGTGGGGCAGATCACGAAGCTTGGTGTGGCTGGCTTCGTCATGCAGGCGACCAACGGTGTCGTACAGGTGGCGGCGAACAATATGCTTGGCATCTACGGCGGCGACATTTATATCGGTATCATGACCGTCGTCAATTCGGTGCGCGATGTCATCTCTCTGCCGCTGCACGGATTTACGGGTGCGGCACAGCCAGTCATCGGCTACAACTACGGCGCCCACAAGATCGGCCGCATTCGCGAGGTCATCCATTTTACCACGCCGGTGACAGTGACCTATATGCTTCTTTGCTGGGCGATCGTTTTCGTGCTGCCAGAACCGATCATGCATGTATTTAACTCGGACCCTGAGCTGCTTGAAAAAGGCGTGCCGATGATGCATATTTTCTTCTTCGGCTTCTTTTTCATGGCTTTTCAATCCGTCGGGCAGAGCACATTCGTTGGCCTTGGCAAGAGCAAACAGGCGACCTTCTTTTCGCTTTTTCGCAAAGTCATCATCGTTGTGCCACTGACGATCATCCTGCCGCAAGTTGGTGGATTGGGTGTGGCCGGTGTCTTTCTGGCTGAGCCGATCTCCAATTTCGTTGGTGGGCTTGCCAGCTACTGCACCATGCTCTGGACTGTGCGGCGGCTTCCAGGCGAAAAGCAGCTTGCGTAAAAAGGTCATAGCTTCAGCGCATGTTTATTCTGTATGGATAGGCATGCGCTTTTTTGTTTGACGATGCTGCTGCCTTGTATTACAATATAGCTAAAGAACTACTTTGTTTTACAAGATAGCTTGGAGGTGACCCTATGATTCCGTCGCAAATGCTCAAAGGCGTCCTCGAAGGCTGTGTGCTCGCCATCATCGCGCAGCAGGAAACGTATGGCTATGAGATCAGCCAGCAGCTGGAGCGTTACGGGTTTGGGACGATCACTGAAGGCACGATCTATCCGCTGCTCCTGCGTCTGGAGAAGAATGGCTGTCTTGCGGCTGTTTATCGTGCTTCAAGCCAGGGGCCGAAACGCAAATACTATCACCTCACCGAGGCAGGGCGGGAAGAACTGGCGCGGTTTGTCGAGAGCTTCGGGGAAATGGCTGCAGCGGTGCAGCTGCTTTTGAATGATAAAGGAGGGAAAGCCAATGAGCATGCGGACGCGAAAACTGCGCAAGGAAAATAAAAAGGCGCGACAACAGTTGAGATATAAAAACCAGTATGAACTTGATGAGATCATGCACTATTTCGATGGTGCGCCGATCACCGATTATCAATATGAGCAGATCCATAGAGATCTCATCGCCATGCTCCTGGACGGACAGCTGCGCGGTGTATCGAGTAAAGCTGTTATTGGAGAAGACCCACTGGCTTTTTGTGAAGCGACCCTGGCAGAGATCCCACCGGCAGGACCAGCGAGAGCGGTCGTTCTTTTTGTGGAATTTCTGGTTCATGTTAGCGTCTTTTCTGACGTATCAGGCGGTACCATGGGCACGTGGCGCGAGCGAGGGCATGATCTATCAGACCATTTCCAGCTTCATTTCACCATTCCTGATGGCATTTGTCATCGAAGCAGGATGGCGGTGGAACAACAGGCGGGTGTGGGCGACCAACTGGTGGAAGCCGATCCTTGCTCTTTTGGTCATCATCGCGATCAATATCGTCGTAGGTATTGTGCAAGTGGCAATAGGTGAATTCTGGATCGTCATTCCACAGGAAATATTTGTGGCCATTATCGTTGGGTCAGGTATTCTCTGGGGCGTATTTGCAGAGCTGGTAAATTAAGGAGGTGCCCTAAATGAGCAGGCGAACAAAAATGCTCTTGCGTGAGAACAATGTCTGGGAAAAGAAAATGCTTTCAGAAGAGAATCAGCGTGTCATGACAGACATCGTGGTCTATCTGCGTTCAGCACCGATCAGCGAGTACGAGCAGGAGCTGGTGCGGCGGGATATTGCCATGATGCTCGCTGAGGGGCAGATCGACGGGCGCAATGCAGATGCAGTGATCGGCAGCGATAAGCAGGCGTTTTGCGACGAAGTGATCGCGGCAGTGCCAAAGCTCAGACGCGGCGACCATGTACTGGCCAGTATCCGCGACTTGCTTTTGGCGATGCTCGCTCTGTGGGTGATCTGGCTGGCAAACAGTATCATAGGTTCCTTTGCAGGCGAGCCGACGCTGCCGTATCTGCCGCTGACTCTGGGGGATGCCCTGGCAGGGGTGGTCATCCTGGTGGGTGCAATGGGGCTCTTTCAGTTGATCTCTAAAGGGTCCTTTGACATGAACAACAAGCTGTTGTATGTTGTCATCTTTGCGGTGATCTTTGTCAGTGTGCTTCTGAGCGTTTTTCTGACACAGCTTCTTTTGGATGTGCATCTCGCAGCGGCGCTCGTTTTCGGAGCTGTGCTCTATGGGCTCTATAAATTCCTGGAGTGGCGCATCGATGCAGAGAGCGAGGACAACAGCAAATAATGAGAATGCCCGGCTGTGAGAAATGGTGGTCTTGCGGCCGGTCTGATTTGATAGCATATGCTGTCTGGTCTGTGTTACAATGGCGGCCTGACAGAACAAGGGGGTAGAGAGATGGAATTTGTTCGGCTATCGATGGCTGATGTGCCGCGCGTGGCCGCGCTTGTAGCGGATGCATTTGCGGCGCCGCCATGGTCAGAAGTGTGGCTGCCGGAGCGGGCCCTGGTCTATGCCAGGGAAGGGCTGGATGGCGGCAATATGCTGGGCTTTGCACTGGCGGACGGCGAGCAGTTGGCGGCGCTGGTGTTGGGGCATGTGCGACACTGGCATGATCGTGTGGAATGGATCCTGGAAGATGTCTGTGTGGGCAGTGCCTATCAGGGGCAGGGCCATGGTGGTGCTCTGCTTGAGATGGCAGTGGAAGCGGCGCAGGCGCTGGGGATCGATGAGATCGGTCTGCGCACGCGGCGGGATGCGCCGGCTTATCATTTTTATCAAAAACATGGCTTTATGGAGCTGGAAAAAGATGTCTATTTTAGCCGCAAGCTGTGAGGCATGAAAAAAAGCCTTGCGAAACACTTGGTTTCGCAAGGCTTTTTGTGTGCGATCAAAAATCGTCGTCCTGGCCGCCTTCGACGCAAGGTGCATCTGGGTTTGCCAGATAATCTCTGAAGAGACCGTTGATGATGTCATTACGGGTGATGAGCCCGACGAGTTTGCCTTCATCGACAACAGGAACGTGTTTTAAATGTTTTTTCTGCATGATCTCTGCAGCCGCTCTCACGGTGTCAGATGGTGCGACAGAGATGACGCGGCGTGTGGCTGCTTTGTAAGCTTCATCATCGATGCAGCGGTTGAGGAATGGCCCGAAGCAGTCGAGCTGATACCAGGCACGGATGTGGTTGTATTCGTTATTGAGACGACGGACATTGCGCACCACGTAGTCAACGACATCGCCATCGGACAGGAACCATTTTACAGCGCCATTTTCATCCACGAGTGGCAGGCAGCCGACGCGTTTTTCTGCGAAAACTTTGACGGCGTCGCCGAGGGTCGCATTTTCACTCAGGGTAACAGGGTCTTTGATCATTACATCTTGTACAAGTACTGCCATTTGAAATCCCTCCTAATGATTGAGTGATGGTCCGTAAAAAACGGGCGATCATTGTTCTCATATGAATAGTATAACACGTTTGCTGACGTGCGTGAAGACGGACTATTTGAGTTTTCTAAAAATTTTACTCATACGATACATCCATGTGCAGTGATGCGTCATGGATGCAGGGATCAATGGCGGTGCCGTTTGAATCTGAAGCCGCTGGTGATGATGACACTGGCGAAGACAAGCAATGCGCCGATGGCTGCCTGCAGAGAAAGATACTCGGCGAGGAGGATAAAGCTGAAGACGGCACCCCAGACAGGTTCCATAGAGAGGATAAGGGCAGTGTGTTCCGGTGAGGCGAAACGTTGGGCGAAAGGCTGTGCGACAAAGGCGAAGGCGCTGCAGACGAGGGCGAGGCCAAGAATGGCGCCCCATTGCACAGGCCCCTGCGGCATCACGGGATCGTTCACAAGGAGCGTACTGCCCCAGCCGATCACCGACATCACCATGAGCTGGAGAATGCCGAGGAGAATGGCATCTTCGCGGCGCACAAGCTCATCGGTGAGGATGATGAAGGCCGCGTAGAGGATGGCGCCGATGATGCAGAGCGCTGCGCCGGGGGAGAGTACGAGGCTGCCTTTAAGGGAGAGCAGCGCGATGCCGAGTGTGGCCAGAAGGGTGCAGAAGACGCTGCGCCGGTCCGGCAGGCGGTGCTTGCGGATGGCCTGGGCAACGGGTACGATCACGATGGCTGAGCTGGTGAGAAAACTGGCAGTGGAAGCTTCGGTCGTCCTGGTGCCGAAGATGATGGCGGAGCTGCAGGCAAAGCCAACGATACCGTCAGCGATGCCGTAGAGCAGGATGCGGCGTGTGAGCCGGGCAAAGCGGCGGCGGAAGATGAGCGCACAGACGAGAGAAGCCAGCGTAAAGCGCAGCGCCAGGACTTCCAGCGGCGGCAGGCTGCTGCCGCCGATCTTCATCAGCACATAAGAAAGCCCCCAGGCCATGGAGACAAGGAGGAGCAGGAGGTTGGCGCTCTGCGTGGATATCCCGACGCGGCCAATGCGTTGTTCGATGATCGACATGGGTCAGTGGTTCCTTTCATGTGGGTGTCATTTCCTGGTCTTGTGGGTGGAGACAATGAGCACGCTCAGGAGTACGAGGGCGGTGCCGCAGAGCCCTTGCGGGGCGAGCCGTTCGCCCAGCAGGAAGAAGGCATAGACAGCGCCGAAGACCGGTTCAAGGGAAAAGATCAGTGCGGTGTTTTCCGGTGTGCTGTAGGCCTGGGCGTAAGGCTGGGCTGTGAAGGCAAAGGCGCTGCAAAAGAGTGTCAGACAGAGGAGCGCCGCCCAGTCCGAGGCACGGACTGGCAGTACAGGATCTGTGAGGGCGAGCATGGAGATCACGCTGAGGATACCGATGATGACCTGTTGGATCACCCCCAAAAGAATGCCGTCACCGCGATGGGAGTAGGTGTCGGTGAGGATGATGGCAACGGCATAGAGAAAGCCGCCGCAGAGGCAGAGCAGGGCGCCGGGAGAGAAATGGAGCCCATCACGCAGCGAGAGCAGGGCGATGCCGGCAGTAGCCAGTGCGGTGCATAAGAGGATGACAGGTTCTGGCAGGCGGTGCAGGCGCACTGTCTGGATCAGTGGTACGAAGATGATGGAGGTGCTCATGAGAAAGGCAGCGGTTGTCGCTTCTGTCACCTGCAGCCCGTAAAAGATGCTGGTGATGCTGACAAAGGCGATGAGGGCGAGGATCGTGCCGTCGCGCAGCGTCTGCCGGTCCACCCGGCGCAGGCGCCGGCGGAAAAGAAAGACGCAGATGAGGCCGGCGAGCATGTAGCGAATGGCCATGACTTCCAGAGGGGACAAAGTCTCACTGGTGATCTTGTTAAGGGCGTAACTCATCCCCCAGAACATGGTGCACAGGAGCAGCAGGGTGTTGGCGCTGCGGCGTGTCATGCCGACGCGGCTGAGTCGGGTACGGAAAAAGGACAAGGTGCTGCCTCCTTTACAGATGATGGTGTGGATCGTGATCCAGGATTATCATAACAGAGCGCTTTTATCATCGAAAAGGGGGGAAGCGCAGAAAGATCAAGAAAAATCTTTTATCGATCGCGGTAGGCGGGCCTGCGTCTTTGCGCTATAATAGGGGTTAATGAATGGAAGGAGGTCTGAATGATGAGCAGTGAAAGGGAACGTGAGCAGGTGATCGTCCGTACCAGCGTGATCGGTATCCTCGCCAATATCGTGCTGGTGGTCTTCAAAGCTTTGGTCGGGCTGGCATCCGGCTCGATCGCCATCATCCTCGATGCCGTTAACAACCTGACCGATGCACTCTCAAGCGTCATCACCATCGTCGGCACTAAGCTGGCAAACCGCGCGCCGGACAAGGAGCACCCTGTCGGACACGGGCGTATGGAGTATCTGACAACGATGGTCGTGGCTGTTATCATTCTCTATGCCGGCGTGACAGCGCTGATCGAATCTGCCAAGAAGATCCTTTGGCCAGAGCCGGCTTCTTATACGGCTATCACGCTCCTGGTCCTGGTTGGCGCCATCGCTGTCAAGATGAGCCTTGGCCGTTATGTGCGGAGAAAAGGACGGGCCGTGGGCTCTGGCGCCCTCGAGGCATCTGGTCTCGATGCGATGTACGATGCGGTGATCTCACTGTCGGTACTCCTCTCTGCGCTGCTCTATATCGGCACAGGTCTGAGCCTGGAAGCCTGGGTCGGTGTGGTGATCGCGCTCTTTATCATCAAGTCGGGCTTCGGGATGATCGGTGATGCGGTCAATTCGGTGATGGGGGCGCGTGTCAGCGGGCAGCTCTCGAAGGCCATCAAGGCCACTGTTGCCGAGGAGCCGGGCGTGATGGGGGCTTATGACCTCTTTCTTACTGATTTCGGGCCAGGCAATTATTATGGCTCAGTGCATGTGGAAGTGCCAGAGGAGATGAACGCTGCTGAGATCGATGCCATGAGCCATCGCATCCAGGATCGTGTGTTCAAAAAGCACGGTGTCAATCTCACCACTGTCGGCGTCTATGCCTACAACACCACCAACAAGACTTCCATCGAGATGCGCGAGACGGTGCGCAAGCTCGTTATGGCTCACAAAGGTGTGATTCAGATGCATGGTTTTTATGCATCGCCTGAGGAAAAGAAGATCCATTTTGATGTGATCATCTCTTTCAATATCAAGGACCGTGAATCGCTGCGACAGCATATCGTGAACGATGTGGAAAAGCGTTATCCCGGCTGGCACGTTTTCACCAACCTCGATATCGATATGAGCGATTGAGCAAAGGAGGTTATGAAGGATGAAAAAAATCCTGGCGCTTATCGGTGTGGCCTGTCTGCTCCTTTTGCTGGTGCTGGCGGTGCTTTTTCTCGGTACTGCCGAAGAGGTGCCGGTCATGAGCGATGGCGGCACGGAGGAGACGCTCAGTGAGGAAGCGCCCCGCAAGGTGCTGGATGTGCAGGTCGCGAAGGGGGAGGATGATCTTTTGCTCTTTGACTGTACGCTTGCCGATTTCATCGCCAGCTACAACGGTTTCTACTGGCAGGACCACGGTGCGCGCTACTTACAGGATGCCAGCGCGTGGCGGGCTGATGCGGTCAGCGCGACGGTTCACGCGGACGTGCCGGCGACCCAGTACATCACCAGTGCTGACGACAGCCGCTGGACGCTGCCACTGATGAATGTTTATGTGCCGGAAAAAGAGACGCGCATCGAGGAAGTTGCTGTCACCTACGATGACCACAGTTACAGCGAAGCCACTTACGCGTTGTATGAAGAGGATTGCTTCTACACGCTTCAGGTCTTTTTTCCGGATGTGGATGCGGAAACCCTGCACAGCGCTGTGCAGACGCTGAACCAGAGCGCCTACGACCACACTTTTCTTTCGGAACAGCAGTATCGGCCTGGCCGCGCCCGGCCACCGGCTCTCGTTATGACCCGGGACGGGATCGGTGTGTTCGCATATTTCGCCATTGGCGCGCCGCTGCATTTCTGCATCATCCCGACAGACGATGCGATGCTGGAGGAATGGCGCACCGCTGGCGTGGAAGTGCGCACGCTCACCTAGAACGACAGAGACGAGGCAGGCCCTCGTCTTTTTTTGTGCTTTCCATGCTGGGACGGAACGGGTATGATAAAAGATAGAAAAACGAGCGATGAGGTGATAGATATGGTACAACGGCTGCTCCTGGTCGAAGATGACCAGAGTCTGATCGACGGGCTGCATTATGCCCTGGAAAAGGAAGGATATCAGTTGACTGTAGCGCAGACAGCTGCTGCTGCACGGGAACGGCTTGAGCGGGAGGTTTTCGATCTTTTGCTCCTGGACATCACGCTGCCGGATGGCAGCGGTGTGGCGCTGTGCGAATGGCTGCGCAGCCAGGGCAGCGTTGTGCCGGTCATTTTCCTTACGGCGCTGGATGAAGAGGTGCATGTGATCCGTGCCCTGGACAGCGGCGGCGATGATTACATCACCAAGCCTTTCCGGCTGGGAGAGCTCTGTTCACGCATCCGTGCCCAGCTGAGACGGGGTGCGGCCCTGGCGCACAGAGAGACGGTGCTTGCAGGCGGCGGCCTGCGCATTGAAGGCGGGCGTGCTTCTCTGGATGGTGTGCCCCTGGCGCTGACGGCGACGGAGCTGCGCTTGCTCACACTCTTTTTAGAGAACAAAGGCCGTGTACTGACGCGGACCATTCTTCTGGAGCAGTTGTGGGACGATCAGGGAAGTTTTGTCGATGACAATACCCTTTCGGTCTATATCCGCCGTCTGCGGGAAAAGATCGAACGCGATCCTTCGGCACCGGTGCACCTGTGTACGGTTCGCGGACTGGGCTATGAATGGCGGGAGGAAGAATGAAGATGGGCGCATTGGATAAACGCGCACGACGTTATCTGGCGATGCAGGCGGGGCTTTCCTTTCTGTTCGTTGTGATGGCGTTGGGCTTTGGCTGGGGGAGTGCTGTGGCAGCACGTGCCCTGCTCCTGGAAAAAGAAGCTGCCGCTGTTTCATCGCTTTTGGCTTGTGGCGTGCCGGAGACGGTGGTCACGACGGCGTTCACAGATGGTGCGGCGGCAACTGAGGCGGGCACGGCATTTCTGGCGGAACTGGGCCACACACCGGCGACACTGCCGCTGCCCTGGCAGGTGATGGCTGGGCCGGCAGGCGGTGCTTTTCTGACGGCATTGCTTCTCGGAGGCCTCGTATTTGCGTCCAGCGCGCTTTTCCTGAAGCGACGCACAGCCCTTTATCAGTTGGCTGCTGAGACGGTTGCCGCCTATGCCGCAGGCGATCTCAGTGCGCGTCTGCCGGATGGGCAGGAAGGGGCGCTCAGTCAGCTCTTTGCAGCGGTGAACGATCTGGCGCGTTCTCTGGCGGCGCAGGGCGAAAATGAGGCGCGGGTCAAGGATTTCCTCAAGACGATGGTCTCTGATATCTCACATCAGGTGAAGACGCCTTTGGCAGCGCTCACGATGTATAACGAGATCATTGCCGCTGAGCCGCAGAACGCTGAGGTTGTTGCCCGGTTCTCAGAAAAGTCGGCCCGTGCCATCGACAAGCTCTCTCAGCTGATCCAGGCCCTTCTGCGGTTGGTACGACTGGATGCGGGGAGTGTCGCTTTTGTGCGTCAGCCGGTCATGCTGCATACACTGGTGGATGAAATACTGGAGCCGTTCGAGACGCGGGCGCTTAAGGAAAGCAAGCAGCTTTCCTGCAGTGGGGATGAAAGGGCGGTGCTTGCCTGTGATGCCGCCTGGACGAAGGAAGCAGTAGCCAATCTCGTGAAGAATGCCCTCGACCATACGGCGCAGGGCGGGCACGTGGACATTCGCTGGGGCATGTCGCCAGCGTTCCTGTGGCTCAGCGTGGCCGACGATGGGCCGGGCATCGCAGCAGAAGACATTCATCATATCTTTAAACGCTTTTATCGCAGTGTGCAGTCATCGGGACAGAGTCAGGGCGTCGGGTTGGGGCTGCCGATCGCCAAAGCCATCGTTGAAGGCCAGGGCGGGACCCTCAGTGTTACGAGCACCCCGGGCAAAGGGGCGGTCTTCACGATGACCTTTCCGCGTGCGGGAAATGCAGCAGGCGCTGCCGGTGGTTAAGGCCGGCAGCGCTTTTTTGCGGATCATGGAAAGCTTACAGGATTGTAAGCCTGGGATTCATCGGACTGTAAGCTTGCGGGCGTATCTTTGAAGAAAGGAGGTAAGAGTTATGGAGATCTTACAAGTCAAAAAACTGTCTAAAACCTATGGATGTGGCGAAGCGGCAGTCGAAGCCCTGCATGATGTTTCGTTCACGATGGAAAAAGGCGAGTTTGCAGCAGTCATTGGTGAGAGCGGCAGCGGCAAATCGACGCTCCTGCACTGCATCGGCGGGCTCGATGTGCCGTCGGGCGGTGAGGTCCTGGTCGATGGGCAGGATCTTTTCGCAATGACGGAAGAGGCGCGCACGATCTTTC
>CAUDRX010000048.1 GCA_958451915.1 uncultured Peptococcaceae bacterium | reverse complement strand
CCGCGCCGACAATACTTGCTGTTCTTTTGCTGGGAAGATAGGTCATTGCCAGGATATGTAACCACCTTGCATGTGCAGGGTGGTTTTTTTGTGCGGAGGGGAGATAGCAATAAAACGATGACGATTGAGACGAGCAGGGGGAGCAGCAGGAACGATCATCTACTGGCTGATCCGACTAAACTGGGATTGAGAAAGGCTGTGCGATTATACAGAGGGAAATCACGATCCATCACAGTGCATGGTCATGACGATTCATACCAGGCAAATGCAAAGCGTCCGCACTGTGGTTTATGGTCATTAGTGGCCCTCGGTTTTTAATATCACGATTTTAGACACTTTTGTTGCAGGCGTTCTCTTGAAGAGAGGTGCTCTTGTAGCCACAAGATGTGGCGTTGTTTGTCAGAGGGAGTGGCCTAAATAAGGTATAAAGGGAAAAAGCAGGCCAGATTGAATAACCTATAGCTGATATTTTGTCTACAGTGAGAGGACATAAGGCCGCTCTCGGGATTTACTGCAAGAAAAAAAGTGTTGCAGACGATGGTTGCAAGAAAATCGGCTGAAAAATCATTTAAGAGAAAAAATCTTAATATAACCCCTTGAAATCGCGGATTCTTGTATTGGAACAAAATATTTTGAAAAAACGCTTGACATAAATACAATAAATATAATGTATTTTTTGGTCTCTCGCAGGAGGACACTGTTATCTATTGCGACGATAAGTATTGTAAATGAAAAAAAGGTGTGCTATCTTAATAGTGGAAAGAGTTGCTGGACAAGTTCGAAAGACTCAATACAGGTTTCGAGACTCAGCGACATCCCAATGTTTTTTCCATATATTTATTGTTGAATAATGTTGGCACCATCGAAAGATGGTGGGACGTTAAATTTTTAAGGAGGCAATATAATGGCAGAAAAACAGAAAATGACCCCAAGTGAAGCTATCGTTGAACAGCTCAGAATGGAAGGCGTTGAATACTGCGCAGGTATCGTAGGTTCCGCTTTCATGGATATGCTTGACTTATTCCCAGCTGCTGGCATCCGTTTCATCGCTTGCCGCGACGAACACACCGCTGGCCACATGATGGACGCTTACAACCGTGTAACCGGTAAAGTTGGTGTCTGCACCGGTCAGAACGGCCCTGGGATCACCAACCTTGTTACTTCCGTTGCTACCGCTTACCAGGCTCACAGCCCAATGCTGATCATCGGTCCTTCCGCTGGTTCCGCATCTGTTGGTTGGGACGGTTTCCAGGAAGTTGACCAGGTTCCTATCTTCAAGCCTATCACCAAGAAAGCTTTCCAGATCCCTCACCCAAGCCGTGCAGCAGACTGCGTACGTACTGCTTTCCGCACCATGTATGCAGAACGTGGTCCTGTTTATCTCGATGTTCCACGTGACTACTTCTATGGCGAAGTTAACGACTTCATTCTCCCTCCAGAACAGTATCGTTCTACCTCTGGCCTGATTCCAGATGCTGAATCCCTGAAGAAGGCTGCTGAAGTCATCCTCGCTGCTAAGAAGCCAGTCATCATCAACGGTCGTGGTGTTGTTGACTCCGACGCTGTAGATGTAGTTGCTGAAATCGCTGAATACCTCAGCTGCCCAGTTGCTACTTCTTACCTCCACAATGACGCTTTCCGTTACAGCGATCCACACTGGGTAGGGCCTATCGGTTACATGGGTTCCAAGGCTGCTATGTACTCCATCAAGGAAGCTGACTGCATCATCGCTATCGGCTGCCGTCTGTCCTACTTCGGTACTCTGCCACAGTACGACATCAAGTACTTCCTGCAGGATGGCACCCAGAAGATCGTTCAGATCGACGTTAACGCTAACCAGATCGCACGTACCCATCCAGTTGAAGTTGGTATCGTAGGTGACGCTCGCGTTACTGCTGAAGGTCTCCTCGCTCTGCTGAAAGAAGCTGGCGATCGTCCAGTTGATGAAGCTCGCATGGCTGACATCAAAGCTAAGAGAGATGCTTGGGAAGCTGAAATCGAAGAACTCGCTATGGAAGAACCTGAAGAAGGTACCATCCACCCACGTCGTCTGCTCTTCGAAATGTGCAAAGTTAAACCAGAAGATTGCATCGTAACCACCGATATCGGTAACGTTTCTTCTACCGCTAACAGCTACCTGAAGTTCAATGCTCCACGTCTCCACGTTGCTTGCTTGACCAATGGTAACACTGGTTTCGCTCTCCAGGCTGCACTCGGTGCTAAGCTTGGCTGCCCAGATCATCATGTTATGTCCCTCGCTGGTGACGGTGCTTGGGGTATGTCCTTCTACGAAATCATGACCGCTGTTCAGGAAAATCTCCCTGTACTCGCTGTTGTATTCCGTAACAATGCATGGTGCGCAGAAAAGAAGAACCAGGTTGACTTCTACAACAACCGTTTCGTCGGCTGCGACATCCAGGCTCCATCTTGGGCTGAACTCGCTCGCGTAATGGGCGCTGAAGGCTTCTACCTCGATAAGGTTGAAGACATCCAGCCAACCTTCGAAAAAGCTTTCGAAATCTCCATGACCAAGCCAGTTGTTGTCGAAGCACGTGTCGATGGCACCAAGCTTGCTCCTCCATTCCGTAAAGATGCTCTGCATCTCCCAACTCGTTTCTTGCCAAGATACGAACATCTGGATGCTAAGCACTTCAACGACTAATTCGTTGATTTACAATCGAATGAAAATAGCGTCAGGCCTATAGGGTGACGTCTTTCGACCACCATATTTACAAGGCGTGAATATGGTGGTCGATATTTTTTATGATGGAGGCGTGACACTTGAAGACTGTACGTAAAAAAGAAAGTATTACCAGAAGTCATAACACCAGCATTCCTCAGCCTTTTTCTCCGATTCCGGTACTTTACAGGAAATCTGACGATGCTCAGTTGATCTGGGATGTGCTCGGAAGTGAGAACCTGGCTACTGCGCTTGGCAGCGACTGGGAAAAGGTAGAGGCGAAATTGCCTGGTGAATGCGAAAGATACAACCTGCGATATTCGATCGTCGGCGGTAAAGACAATCACTGTTTTGACGTGTGGGTTGAAGGCGCTGAAGTTGGCAGCCATGACATCGAGTGGATATATATCCGTTCTGTGATGGGTGGTCAGCTGAAGATGGTCCTGCCTGATCGTGATGCACATGTGTTATTCGCTATGGCTGAAGACGATGCTTATATGTTTTGCACGAATGACCCTTGCATTATGTGTTCGTTTGGCTGCAAGCTTGGTTTCGAGTTTTATGCTTACTCTAAAAGCGAAGGCCTGTTAAAAAACGCAGTGCAGATTGTTTATTCGAAGCAAAATCCACATAACAATCCACTTATCTGAAAGGAAGTAATCTAACATGGCTTACAAACTGCCAACCTTTACTCGTGAAGAAGTTCTCGAAATGGACCACAAGTATAACATGCATTCCTGGTCCGCTCAGAAAAAACTGACCAAGATCATCCCTGTTGAAAAATCCGAAGGCATCTACTTCTGGGATTACAATGGCAAGAAGTACTATGATATGAGCTCCCAGCTCGTTAACATGAACCTTGGCCATCACAACCAGTACATCGTCGATGCCATCAAAGAACAGGCTGAAACCCTCTGCTTCATCGCTCCTGGTCAGTCCGTTGGCATCCGTGCTGCTCTCGCTAAGAGAATCGTTGAAAAGGCTCCAGAAGGCATGAGCCGCGTATTCTTCTGCAACGGTGGTGCAGACTCTAACGAAAACGCTATCAAGATGGCTCGTCTCGCTAGCGGCAAGAGCAAAATCCTGTCCATGTATCGTTCTTACCATGGTGCTACCATCACCGCTGGTAACGTATCCGGTGACGGTCGTCGTTTCTCTGCTGAAATCGGTGGTAACGCTCCTGGCGTCATCCACTTCTTTGGCCCATTCCCATATCGTGAAGAAATCGACTTCGCAAGCGAAGCTGATGAAACCAAATACTATCTCCAGATGCTCGAAAAGACCATCATCGCTGAAGGGCACAACAACATCGCAGCTATCATCCTTGAAACTGTCGTAGGTGCTAATGGTGTTATCATCTATCCAGAAGGTTACCTCCAGGGTGTTCGCGATCTCTGCGACAAGTATGGCATCTTCATGATTTGCGACGAAGTCATGGCTGGTTTCGGTCGTACCGGTGAATGGTTCGCTATCCAGAACTGGAACGTTTCCCCTGACATGATCTCCTTCGCAAAGGGCGTTAACTCCGGCTATGTACAGCTCGGTGGTATCGTTATGAACGAAAAGGTTGCCAGCCACTTCGACGAAAACGTTCTTGGCTGCGGTCTGACCTATCAGGGTCATCCACTCGCTTGCGCAGCTGGTTATGCTTCCATGGATTACTTCGAAGATCACAACGTTCTCGAAAACGTTAAGAAGCAGGGCAAAGTCCTTGGCGAAATCCTCGAAGAAATGAAGGAAAAACATCCTTGCGTTGGTGACGTTCGTTACATTGGTCTCTTCTCCGCTCTTGACCTCGTTAAGAACAAAGAAACCAAAGAACCAATCGACGAATATGGTCTCGGCAACCCTAACCAGGCAGCTGTTATCGGCAAACTGAAAGAAAATGGTTTCTACACCTATGGCCGTGACAACGTTGTTCAGGTTTGCCCTCCACTGATCATCACCGAAGAAGAACTCCGTGAAGCTATGAAGATCCTCGACGAAGTTCTGACCTGGGCTGACGAACAGTTCTGCAAGTAATCTGATCATATAGCTTTAGCTAATCAAGCGCTCCTAAAATAGGAGCGCTTTTTTCTTTGCAAGAAAATGATCAAAAATCATATGACATATAGTTGAAAATCCTGGTGATTGTGACTGCTGACATGGTATGTGTGTAGTGGGCATAGAAGAACTGCTATAAAGATGCGATAATGGTCATAATTGTCGATGAGTGACTATCATGGGCGACTGGCAGGATAAACTTGTGGTGCGAATCGATATGATCATAAATCAGAAAGCCTTTGTAGGGTCATGAGCGGCTGCCTGGCACAGCTGGTGAACGAATACAAGAAGCGACTGTGCAGAATATACAGTTGTCGTAAGATATCAGAGCGTATTGGCATCAGGTGTGGATCGTACGCTTGAAAATGCTTTTAGATAGATGCCTGAGTTTTTATATGAAAATGAAGCAGACCCCCATGACCGAGTGGTGTCAGTCATGGGGGTCTGTTTATGCTCGTTCGAGGATGCGTCGGAGACGTGTGGTGAGAGTCTCAGGCGCGGGGTCTGTCATGCTGGCGCTCATCAGGCAGGCACCTGCGGGATGTATTGGGAGTAAGAAGGGCAGGGTTTCTGCGGTGATACCGCCGATGGCGTAGACAGGAATCGTTAAAGCTCGAACGATCTCATCAAGTGCAGCTGTGCCTCGTGGTGGGAGACCCGGTTTGCACGGTGATGTAAAGATGTGGCCGTAGGTGATACGGTCTGCGCCGAGGCGCTGTGCCTTGAGGGCTTCCTCAAGGGAATGTACGGAAACGCCGATCTCTTCAAAGCCCTGGGGCAGAGGCGCCTGCCTGGATTCGGCAAAGGAAAGCTGGAGCCTTCTGATGCCGAGGCGTTTCGCTAAAGCAGGAGTACCGCGCAGGATCAATGGCACTTGAAAGCTGTCTGCAATTGGCACAAGCGGTGCGGCAAAAGCTTCCAGGGCATCCTCGGAGAGATCTTTCTCGCGGATGATCAGACCATCCGGTCGACCGGCGAGCAGACGATGGAGGTAGTCCTGTGGGTCACCGGTGATTCGCGCACGCTCGGTGACAAAGATGAGTTTCATCATGGTCAGCCAACATGGATGTAATCGGTGTAGACTGGCTGGAGTCCTTTGGCGACGAGGGCGTCGTGGACTTCGGTCACACTGCGTGGGTCGGAGATGTCAAACTGTGCTTCGGTCTGAGTCTCATCCTGGGTGTGACCGCCGACATCGGTGTGGACGCCTGCAGAGATCTTGGTTGCACAGATGTCTACAGCGGCGTCGCGGAAGCCCTGGCGTTCGCGGGTCGAGATGGTCATGCTGATCTGTGGATGATAGATGCGATGGGCACACATGATCTGCAAAAGCTGTGTCTCATGGACGGCATCGGTGATGTGGTCACGGGCATCGGTCTCTTCTTCATTTGCAAATGGACGAATGCGTGGAACAGAGATGGCGAGGTCGGCTTCCGGGAATTTCTGCTGAGTGAGCTCGATGTGCAGGCCAGTAGCAAAGGCGTCCTTGCGGAAGTCGTCGGCCAGGCCGAGCAAAGCACCGAAGCCTGCACCACGGAAACCACCCATAAGGGCGCGTTCCTGGGCATAGAAGCGGTATGGCAGGCTGCGCTTGTTGCCGCGAAGATGAACTTCGGCGTATTTTTCGGGATCGTAGGTTTCCTGGAAGACGGTGACGAAGTCAGCGCCGCATTCGTGAAGGTACTTGTAATCAGCGATATTGGCTGGATAGATCTCGATGCCAACGGTTGAGAAGCGTTCGGCGGCAAGTTTGATGGCTTCGCCGATCCATTCGACGCTGCTCATACGCTGGGATTCACCGGTGAGGATGAGGATGTCCTGCAGACCTGTTGCGGCGATGGTGTCGAGTTCTTTGATCAGGTCTTCACGAGAAAGGGCGTTGCGCTGGATATGATTGGAGCAGTTGAAACCGCAATAGATACAGCCGTTATCACAATAGTTGGCGATATAGAGCGGGGTGAAGAGAGAGACACTGTTGCCGAAACGGGCGCGGGTGAAGGCTTGGGCTTTATGTGCCATCTCTTCGATATAAGGTTCGGCCGCAGGCGAGAGCAGGGCTTTGAAATCGTCTAGCGCGCATTCGTCATGAGCCAGCGCAGCTTCGACATCAGCGGCGGTATAGCTTTCAGGGTCATATGCTTTGACAGCGTCAAGTACAGCGTTGAGGGTTGTTGGATCGAGTTCATCCATGCCCTCGCGATAAGTCATAACATCCCAAGTTTCTGCGATCATGATTTAGTCCTCCAAAAATCCTGTGAGTGGGCTGGATGCACTGGCTTTGTCGGTAAGGACGCGGCCAGGGCCAGCGAGGTATGCGAGACGGCCGCCTTCGATGGCAAGACGGAAAGCACGCGCCATCTGGCGCACGTCGCCAGCGGTAGCGATGGCGGTGTTGCACATGATGGCGTCAGCCCCCATTTCCATGGCTTCAGCTGCCTGGCTTGGTTTGCCGATGCCGGCATCAACGATGATCGGCAGATCGATGTTGGCGATGATCTCAGCGATCTCTGCCTTGTGCACAAGGCCGCGGTTGGTGCCGATCGGTGCGGCTAAAGGCATTACTGCGGCGGCACCTGCGTCAACGAGGGCTTTGGCAGTGTCAAGTTCAGGGAACATATATGGGAGCACAACGAAGCCGCGGTCAGCCAGTATCTTTGTGGCGCGTACGGTCTCAGGGTTGTCTGGGAGCAGCCAGCGGCTGTCGTTGATGACCTCTACTTTGACCCAGTTGCCACAGCCCATGGCGCGGGAAAGCTCGGCGATGCGAACGGCTTCCTCGGCATTGCGGGCACCGGAGGTGTTTGGCAGAAGGGTGACACCTTCCGGGATATGAGAGAGGATGTCTTCGGCGCCGTCTGGGTTGGCACGGCGAAGAGCGAGGGTGATGATCTCGCCGCCGCCTTCTTCAATGACAGCGGTGATGAGGTCGAGAGAAAACTTCCCGGACCCAAGGATGAGGCGGGAGGTGAAATCCTTGCCTCCAAGATGTAATACATCGTTCATTGGTTGATCTTCCTTTCGTTAAGGGGTTGTCTCCCCTAGTAATAAACGCATGATAAGGGTGGCCTGTGCAGAGGCACAGAGTCCAACGCGAGGTGCCATCAGGCCAATGCCTTCTTCGCCTTCGCTTACCTCGTCACCAACGAGGTAAAAGTGTGGCAGAAGCTGTTTTGACGTGATGGCATTGCCAGAGCCGTATCCGGCCATGCCGCTGGCAGCAACAAGAGTTGCATCGGGCAGTGATGAAAGAACAGTGTTGGTAAGAAGTGCCTTGCTTTCCGGCCGATCCAGGCATTCACAAATGATGGGCCAGTCGCTGAGGAGTGGTACGATATTTTCCTTATCGAGCCAGACGCTGGCGGTCTTAATGTGAGTAAGAGGGGCTGTTCCTGCAATGGTTTCTGCCAGTGCAGCGGTTTTCAACTGACCGATCTGATCAAATCGATACTGTTGGCGCGCCAGATTGGTCGCATCAACCCGATCGCCATCTATGAGCAAAAGCTCACCGACGCCGAGTCGCGCCAGCTCGATGGCTGCGAGCGAGCCCAGTCCGCCAAGACCACAGATGGCAACACGCCCGGTTTGCAATTGGTCCATGATATTCTTGCCGTAACGGGCGTTATAGATGGCTCGCCAGAGAGCGGGGGAAGGCCGTTCAGAACTCGAGAACATCAGCACTTCATCGCCTTCACGCATAGCTGTTTGCCATGGGCGGCTGTGTCCGTTTACGATCAGCGTGTTGGCGCCTGGTGCGTACTCTCGGCGCAATGTGTCATAATCGCTGGCTTTGGTCACGAGCCAGCGTCCGTTGAGACAGATATTCATCTCAGCCGCCTCCTACAAACTGTACCACTTCGAGTTTGTCACTGTCAGTGAGCGCGGTTTCCGCGAAGTGGTCGCGGGTGATGATGTTGCCGTTTTGTTCGACCACGACGCGTTGTACATTAAAGCCCGCAGTCACCAGATACTCGTAAAGAGTCAGGGATTGATCGAGCGGGATGTCTTTTCCGTTGACGCGCATGTTCATCCTCCTTTGCATAAAAAAAGACACAATGAAAAAACGCCCTTTTGGTGGTGTTCTCCATTGTGTCTTGTGTATTCAATTTTCATATTGAGGATAGCATAGCCAGGAAATTTTTGCAAGATGCATTTTATAGAAATTATAAGGGCGGGCCTGTTGCAAAAAATCATTTCACTCATCGGAGCAAGAGGGTATAATAAGAGTATCTTCAAACGTTCAAGGAGGGAGTCTTATGACGATCTATCATAATATCACAGAACTCGTTGGTCACACGCCGGTAGTTGAACTGGCGAAACTGACCGCAGAGGAAGGCATTGACGCACAGATCTTTGCGAAACTGGAAAACTACAACCCGACAGGCAGCATGAAGGACCGTGTCGCTCTGGCGATGATCCGTCAGGCAGAGGCAGACGGCCGCCTGGCGCCTAGCGGCACCATCATCGAGCCGACCAGCGGCAATACAGGCATCGGGCTGGCTGCAATGGGGGCATATCTTGGATACAAGGTGATCATTGTGATGCCAGATTCAATGAGCGTAGAACGCCGTAAGCTGATGCAGATCTATGGTGCCGAGCTTGTTCTGACGCCAGGCGCACAGGGAATGAGTGGGGCCATCGCCCGTGCGGAAGAACTGGTAAAGGAGATGGATAATGCCATCGTCGCCGGTCAGTTTGAAAATCCAGCAAATCCAAAGGCACACTATGATGTTACAGGGCCAGAGCTCTGGGCGCAGCTGGACGGCAGGGTTGATGCTCTTGTGGCCGGCGTCGGCACAGGCGGCAGCCTTAGCGGTACAGGGCGCTATCTCAAAGAACAGGATCCAGAGATTCAGGTCATCGCCGTTGAACCTGCAAGCTCTGCTGTGCTCTCAGGCGGCGCAGCCGGGCCACATGCGCTTCAGGGGATCGGCGCAGGTTTTGTGCCAGAGGCGCTCGATACGAGCGTTTACAATGAAGTGATCCCTGTTGAAAACGAAGCAGCCTTGAAGATGGTCGGTACCCTCGCGCGAAGCGAAGGCCTTTTTATGGGGATCTCTTCTGCAGCCGCTCTCATCGGGGCATTTACCTGGGCGCGCCGTCCAGAGAACCGGGGAAAGCGTATCGCTGTGCTTCTGCCGGATACAGGCATGCGTTATCTTTCAAGTGAAGCGATCTTCCGGTGATGTAGTGGGTATCGAAGCGTTCTGTCATGGACAGGGCGCTTTTTTCTTTTCTCAGTCGAAAAACGGGACGAATAATTGTCGCTGATTCCCTAAAGTAAAGGTGAGGGCAGCCTCATTTTTATCATGGGAGGTGACAGAAATGTTTGGATCAGGTTAAACAGACAAAGATCGTTTGTCAGAAGCATTCCCATACGAAGAGAAAGGAAACAAAGAAATATGAGTATCAAAACCTTGACGATCAAAGATGGCATTGTGACAGATCCCTCGATCCTGGGGATTCCCCTGGAGGCACGTATGATCTCTCAAAGTCGGAAGGAGCGGAATGATCGTTCGGCGGATGCATTGGATTGGCCCATCGGATTGACTTTCCATGATACAAGCGTGAGCGATGATGCGCGCATATGTGCAGAAACACTGGCGCAAAAAGGTGTTATCGATGAGATCCACAGAGGGACGCACTTTTTTGTGGATCGTACACGCATCGTGCAGGTGATGCTGTTAGATACGGTGAGTGGACATGCAGGCGACGGCGGAGAAGGCGATTATGCAACTATTGGCATTGTGCTCTGTGAGCCTGTGGCGGATCAAACTTGCGAGCAGCACGCCATGGTTCTCGCCGCAGCACTCATGGAAACCTACGCGCTCGAGACACTGTTCACACATGCGATGTGGCAGAATGTGGACTGTCCACGCTGGCTGTGTGCGCAGCAGGGCGACTGGAAGGCGTTTGCAGATGGCGTTAGAGCCGTGCGGGCGAGCGGACTCGTGCCAGAGATCCATACGGCCCTTCGCTGGGCAGAAGCACAAGGCATCTGGCGGTGCGCACCGGATGATCTGCAGGCGCCGCTCTTACGTTCCGAAGCGCTGTGTCTGCTCTATCGTGCGTTTACTCATGCTGAGCGATCATAAGGCAATAAAAAAACGCGCGACTCCGATTGGAGTCACGCGTTTAGGATCAATACTTAACGCTGTGGGTCGATGAGACCATAGGTACCGTCTTTGCGGCGATAAACGACACCAATGTCGTCGGTATCGGCATTGAGGAAGATGAAGAAATCGTGATCGAGCAGTTCCATCTGCATGACAGCTTCTTCGATGTCCATCGTCTTGACCGTGAAGGTCTTTTTCTTGGTGACGATCTCAGGGGTTTCTTCTGCATGAGCGATCTCATCAGCAGCAGGGGAGAACATTGGTTCTGCTTTGGCCTGTTTACCCTTGCGGTTCATACGGGTCTTATACTTGCGGATCTGGCGTTCGATCTTGTCAACGATGGCATCGATGGATGCATACATATCGTTGGAAGATTCTTCGGCACGGAGAATGTAACGGCCCAGTGGGATCGTTGCTTCAGCGCGATGGTCTCCCTTTTCTACAACGAGGGTGACGGTGCCTTCCATTTCCTTGTAGAAATATTTTTCAAGCTTGGAAAAACGTTTTTCTACATAATCTTTCAGTGCGTTTGTAACTTCGGTGTTACGACCTTTAATCGTGATGTTCATAATCGACCATCCTTTCAACAGTTGCATTTTCACACGATCTTGTGTGATCCTTACATTTTATTATATTCTCATTCAATTTTATTTCAAGAGTTATTAGACATTTATTTCTCTCAACATCTTCAAAAGTTCCACAAAACGCTGGTCGGAGATCGAGTAGATCGACATTTGTCCGGTCTTTCTGAAAGAAACGATCTTATGTGCGCGCAGGAGCGCCAGGTGCTGTGAGAGCGAGCTGTGTGAGATATTTGAAGCCTGCGTCAAAATGTCATGGATCTCGTTGACCGAATGTGGGGCCTCCGACAAAATGTAGAGGATCATGAGCCGGTTGGGATTGCTGAGTAGTTTGAGCATCGAGGCTGTCTTGGTGAATCGTTCGTTGTCAGCCAAAAGAGCCTGCACGGCTGGAGCATCGGGTACAGACATATAGGATTACCTCCCTTTTGACAAGCATTGCTTATCGTTTCTATAATTTATTTTATTATAACCGAATAATAAACAAAATACAATCTTTGTTTTTAAGAATATTCCATTATCTTACAAATATTTTTCGAGGCTCATGGAGAATTGATGACGATGCGGCTCGAAGCGGATATAGCGTTGTCTTTTCGATGGGTTGTTGGTATAATAAATTGGTTGAATCAACGCTGATACCATAAACTTAAAGAACAGATTGGTGCGAAGATGCACCGCGATTTCCAAACAGAAAAGAGTGAATAGGTTGGGTATTGATACTTGGTTGAAAAAGATCATGGACGACAATAAAAAAGACGTCAAAAAGCTTGAAAAATTTGCCGCCCAGGTCAATCAATATGATAAACCTTTCCGCGAACTGTCTGACGAAGCCCTGGCTGGAAAGACTGCGGAATTTAAAGAACGTTTAGCCAAAGGTGAGACGCTCAATGATATTATGGCAGAGGCTTTTGCCGTGGTGCGTGAAGCCTCCGACCGTATCCTTGGGATGCGCCATTTCGATGTGCAGATCATGGGGGGCCGTGTCCTTCATGAGGGGCGCATCGCCGAGATGAAGACTGGTGAAGGTAAAACTCTTGTGGCCACCGCGCCAGTCTATCTCAACGCTCTCGAAGGCAAGGGCGTGCACGTTGTCACGGTCAACGATTATCTGGCCCGTCGTGACGCCGAACAGCTCTCTCCGCTGTATCGTTTTCTTGGGATGAGCGTCGGATTGATCGTGCATGGTCTCGACTACGTCCAGCGTAAGGATGCGTATAATTGTGATATCACCTACGGGACCAACAATGAGTTTGGTTTCGACTACCTGCGCGACAATATGGTCATGCACGAACGCAACATGGTCCAGCGTCCGCTGAACTTTGCCATCGTCGATGAGGTCGACTCTATTCTCATCGATGAAGCGCGTACTCCACTCATCATCTCCGGTCCGGCTGCTAAAGCCAAGGACCTTTATACACCGATGGTCGGTGTGGTCAGACGTCTTAAAAACGAGTCCGACTATACTTTTGATGAAAAGCTGAAAACTGTTGCACTCACTGAAGAAGGGACCAGGCACGTTGAAGAGATGCTCGGTATCGAGAATCTCACCGACGAAGCCAACATGGAACTGGCTCATCATGTTAACCAGGCCCTGAAAGCTCAGGTCCTCATGAAGCGAGACAGGGACTATGTTGTGCAGAACGGTGAGGTCATCATCGTTGACGAGTTCACAGGGCGTCTTATGTATGGCCGCCGTTACAGCGAAGGTCTGCACCAGGCTATCGAAGCCAAGGAAGGTGTGAAGATCGAGAAAGAAAGCCAGACCCTGGCGACGATCACTTTCCAGAATTATTTCCGTATGTATAAAAAGCTTGCTGGTATGACTGGTACTGCAAAGACCGAAGAAGACGAATTCCGCGCCATCTATGGCATGGACGTTGTCATCGTTCCGACCAACAAACCGATCGCCCGTGTAGATGCACCGGACATCGTCTATCGCACCGAGAACGGTAAGTTCGAAGCTGTTGCTGCGAAGGTCGCTGAGCTTTATGATAAAGGGCAGCCAGTCCTTGTTGGGACTGTTTCTATCGAAAAGAGTGAGCGCCTCTCAAATATCCTGCAAAAGCGCGGCGTCCCACATAAAGTCCTGAATGCTAAGTATCATGAGCAGGAAGCGCTCATCGTTGCGCAGGCAGGTAAGGAAAAAAGTGTCACCATCGCGACCAACATGGCAGGTCGTGGGACTGACATCATCCTTGGCGGCAATCCGCAGCTTTTGGCTGACGAGATCCTTCGCAAGAGCCATAAGGAAGACGAAGAGATCACACCGGAAGAACATAAAGCTGCCCTCGAAGAAGCCAGAGCCCTGTGTGAAGACGAGCATCAGCGCGTCGTTGACAAC
>CAUDRX010000047.1 GCA_958451915.1 uncultured Peptococcaceae bacterium | reverse complement strand
GTGGTCTATGCCCTGACGGGAACACGTGCGAAAAGAGAGCTGTAAGGAGGTGCTGGGATGGTCCGATCAGAGATCGATGCCTTGAAGATCCTGCATAATATCCATGTCCTGAGGGCACAGTTTGGCAATGGCGTAAAGTTTTGTGCGGTGCTCAAGGGGAATGCTTATGGCTGCGGCGCAGAGATGATCGCGCATCTCCTGGAAGCGGCAACAGCCGTCGACTGTATCGCTGTAGCGACTCTGGAAGAGGGGTGCCGGCTCCGGGCGACAGGGATCAGGCTGCCGATCCTTGTTTTGAACGATGCTGCTGATGAAGAAGCGGCCAGGTTTGTGCAGAATGATCTGATTCCGAGCATTTGCCGGCTCTCATTCATCGATCATCTGGCTGAAGCGGCCAGGATACAAGGCAAGACAGCGCCGTTTCATGTACGTGTGGATGTCTGTGATGGCAGTCCTGGCCTTTCACCAGAGGTGTTCCTTGGCGTCTGGGAAAAGCTCGGAACGATGCCGCACTTAGAGTTTGCCGGACTTTATACCCAACTCTATGGGTCTTATGTGGATGAACCTTCATTTTTATCTGAGCAGCAGGAATGCTTTGATGCACTGGTGCATATGCTCCCGTCGGCGCTGCGCCAACGATTATGTGTGCATGCAGCTTCGACCCTGGCGGCTTGTGTGCAGCCAACGTCCCGCTATGACATGGTGCGTGTCGGAGCGGGGCTTTTTGGGCTGCCGATGCCAGGTGTATCGTTTGCACAGGCACTCCGTCCAGTGATCACGCTTCGTACCCGCATCAGTGATATCAAAACTGTTCAGGGCGGCATGTTTGCGGGTTATCGTTTGAAATCTGCCTGTGATGGCACCTGCCGGCTGGCAGTGATGGAAGGCGGATACGAGGACGTGTTCTTCCTGCTCCTGCAGAAGGGCGGCGTCGTCCTTGTGCGTGGCGCACGCGCGCCTTTTGTTGGCAGTGCGAGCATGGATACTTGTGTGATCGATGTGAGTCAGATCCCAGAGGCAGCGATTGGAGATGAAGTGGTCCTTTTAGGGTCTCGGGGTGATGTACAGATCACGGTCGAAGAGGTCCTGCAGTGGACAGGCATGTCATGGTCCAACTGTCAGCTTGTGATGAAGACAGGGCGGCGTGTGAAGCAAAGACTCACCCATCGGTCGGATCAGGCCTGGGGAGAACTGCTCACGCAGGTGTCTGAGCACTGTCCAACGGTGCGCCGTGCACTGGCAGGTTTTGGGAAACAGTCGCTGGCAGCATACATCACTGCCCTTGCCGAATTTACGCCAGAGATGCCGCTCGCTGATCCTGCTGATGTCAGAGAAGTGGCCTGTCGACAGTTACAGCCTCTGATCGGCGAAGAGGCGGCCAGACAGGCGGCTGCCTGTCTGAAGGACTGTGCGTTGACAGCGAACCACCATGGTGTAGATTATTTCGCGCCTTCGGTGCAGGGAGACCTGCTTTTCAGAGAACTTCTGAAAGAACGGGGGATAGAGAGCGCTTGTGTGCCCGTGATCGCATGCAGCTCTGTTTCGATGTGCAATTCGTCGTTCGGGCGAGGCATGCTCTTTTACGATGTGGAGGGGACCGCGCCTGTACGGCTGCCGATCATTCCACATAAATATGAAAAAAGCTGTCTGGGATTTTTCCCTCAGATGACACAAGAAATGATCGAACGGGCACTGGTAAGACTTCAAACACTCCCGCTTTCAGCGTCGGTGCGCCAGACGGCTGGACATATCCTGAGAGATATCTATGCGCGGGAAGACGTACTGCATCTGGCGCGTTACGCCGACCAGTCCTGTGTGATCGAGCAGGCATTGTCGCTTGAAGCCACGGGATGTGGGTTTGCCTATATAGAAGCGGAACGCCTGACCGCTGATCTTATCCTGTGGGATTTGGCTCAGCCAGGTTCACTGGTGCGGCTCCTTTTTGAAGACGGAACATTTCGCCGTACGCTTTATGCTGCGCTTGAAGGTGTGCCCGGCTGTTGGCGGCGCAGTCAGTTCTCATTGGGGCGGCAGGCTGCCGGCGGGACGATGCTCTTTTGGGGCAGAGATGTGAAAGACTATCATCGTGCTGCTATGATCGATGATGGGCAGGCGTTCGTCAATACGGCAAGTGGGGCGCAGATCCCATATGCAGCGCTTTCGGAAGCACTCGCACAGAGGCAGGTACATCCGGGGTTGTTTCTGATCTTTCTGACCCTGTTCTTTGAACGTGGGCTGCACTGCTTCGGTGGTTATTTTCAACCAGCGTATCTCAGACAGATGCAGATCGGTCTCTCAAAGGCCCTTGCTCAGACAGGACGAACGGCTCTTGCCAGGGTGATCGATGGGCGGGATGCGAGCGGGTATCTGAGCGGGCCAATGTTTTTAGCATGTGAGAGTGGTCGGACGATGGGCAGCGTGGAGATGCTGGCTGATCCTGACCGCTGCCGTGTGATCACGCCGCACCTGGAGATCTCGTTCGAAGAAGCGCATCGTCTGGGCTTTCTGGACCTATATAAAGACACGGTGCCAGCGGCCAGGCGTCTGCCGGATGATATGGTTGCCCTGATCGCAGGAAGAAAGGGATGGTGACATGAAGAAAAGATGGGTTCGATCCTTTGTGCTTTGTTTGACCGTTATCTTGATGCTCTGCTGTGCAGGCTGCGGCAATATCCGGAATGAAGACGCATCTTCAGCTGCAGCTGAGGCTGGGCAGAAAAGTGCGGAGGCGCAGTACACGCCTATCGCACAGGAAGATGGCGATAAGCTTCGCATTGGTCTTTTGGACATCAATGAATATGAGCCTGCCAGCACCTACCTTTATTATGTCCTGGAAGGGTTGAAAGAGGATGGCTGGATCGATTATGAGACGCTGCCCTTTACGACAACGAACATGGATGTCGTGTCGATGATGCAGGCCCTTTCTGAAATGGATCTGGGACCGTATATCGAATTTGTCGGTGAGGCGGCTTATTATATGGAATATGAGAGCGAAGAAGAGATCGTACAGCGCATGCAGGCAGAGATTGATTCGGAAGAAGGGCTGGATATCATTCTGGCCATGGGTACAGAGCCAGGCTTGTTTATGAAGGAACATGATCTGAACGTGAACACGCTGGTCTGTATGGCGACAGATCCTGTTGCTGCAGGCATCATCCCATCGGCGGATGACAGCGGCGATCCTCAGCTCTGGGCGCAGGTCGAGACCCTGCCTTATGCCAGACAGCTGCGGTATTATCACAGCATCATTCCGTTTGAAAATATTGGCATGGTATACACAGATCCTCTGATCGTTGATCTTAATGGATACGAGATCGGTGCTGAAGAACTCGGGATCACGATCACAAAACGTCAGATCACTGAAGAGACCGCGGCAGATGTCAGCCAGCTGCAGGCAATCTATCAGGAACTGATCGAAGAGGAAAAGATCGATGCTTATATGCTCAATGCAAACCTCATAGGCAGTGATGTTGACGTGGCAGCTCTTTTGGAACCATTCATGGAAGCGGGGATCCCTGTTTTTGTGCAGGATGGTGAAAACTACGTGGAGAGCGGCGGGCTGCTCCTGGTCGCTTCGACTGATAACGTCGGTGTGGGCCGCTTTGTTGCGGAAACGATCGAGCAGATAGCACAGGGGGCGCTTCCGGGAGATATCCCTGGTGAGTACGTCTCCTCGCCATACATCAGCCTCAACCTTGATACTGCCCGGCGCATTGGCTTCCAACCGGACTTTGATCTGCTGCTGGCCTGTGAGACGATCTATTCCAGCGAGTAAGGAGGGTGTGCAATGGCTAAAGAAAGACAGCGCGTCAAAACGATCGCTGTGACATTCTGTGTGATGCTGTTGATCACGCTCTCGCTGCTCTCTTTGATCTGTACGCTCAGTTTTGATCAGAATTATCGCGAAGTGAAACAGAGTTATTATGCGACACTTTGTGACCAGGTCATTGCTGATATGGAGACGAGTGTGTCTTATGGCAAATCCATTGAACAGTATTACGGCATCGATGAAGTGTTTTCACGCACACAGGCATTGTTTGAGGGCGATGGCGTAGAGATCAGCATCCTCGATCGCGAGGGCAGTGTACTATATACATCGTATGGTGAAGATTCGCCAGTTGCTGACCTTGCTGAAAGCGACGAAGCGCAGCGGATGGTTGATACGATAGGCGACGCCGAAGATCAGGAGTTGATGACTGGCAGTGGGTATGAAACACTTTTTATGCCGATCGAGTCAGGCGGTGAAAAGGTCGGATATTTTCTGCTGAGCGTGCCTGTGAGCGTGTATGATGATCAGCGTGCGATCATGGTCAAAGAGACGCTTGTAACGCTGGCGGTCGCTTTCTCGCTTGGGGCGATAGTGATGCTGGCGTATTTTTGGGGGATCCGGCATCGCAGGCTCCCCGACGAGAGTACGTGGAAGATTCTGTTCTTTGGGGTGCCATCAGCGATCCTCATTGTTGCGATCCTGGGGACCGGCATGACCAACTTCCTGCTCTTTCAAAATCGATATGAAGCGGCAGTTGAAGAGGACGCGATGTCAGTGGTCGAATATGTTGGCATGACAACCCAGGAGCTGTATGACAAAGGTGTCACTTACGAGGAGATGACAGCAGCGGGGCTGGACGACTATCTTGCAGATAAGGTCTGGCAAATGCCGGTGCTTGAAGCGCTCACGATCACTGATGTGGTCGCAGACAGTAACAATGTCCTGGCACAGTCAAAACCTGGCGTTGCATCGACGACAGTGGCAACCGATGATGGCACCCTGCAGATCGAGGCCTTTATCTCGGATGAGTATGTGCAGGGGCGTATGCAAGAACTCTTTCTGATGTTTCTGGCAACCTTTATCTTCTGCATTGTGATCATCTTTGAGATGACCCGTCTGCCTGCGATGCTCAGCAAGCGCCACGACCACGATTTTGGCACACCGAACTCCGAAACTTACGATTATATTTCCTCAGGTATCCGTATCACAGCATTTGTGAAGACCCTGGCAAATTATATGTATCTGCCGTATTCGGCGCTGCTCATCAAGCAATGGGATCAGGCCGTAGGCGGACTCAGTGTTGGGGTTACTGCGGCATTGCCGCTGACGGTGGACAGCGCTGCACAGATGATCGCGATGGCGCTGCTGCCGATGTGGATCCAGCGTCCGGACAAACGTGGGAAACGGTTCTTTACAGTCTGTCTGATAGCAATGCTGGCGATCAATTCCATCTGCTTCCTCACTCATTCGGCGGCTGTGATCATTGTCATGCGCTTTTTGGGTGGTTTCGCTTATGCAGGCTTTACCCATGTGATCAATATGATCATCGCCGGCGGCAGTGACAGTGAGGCACGCCGTCAGGTCAATCTTGCATCCTCCAATTCAGGTCTCATTGGCGGCTGTATGTGCGGTGCCGGGATTGGCGCCATTGTAGCGGCATTGGCAGGCTACAGCTTCTCCTATCTGATCTCGGCGGTCCTGTTTGCAGTGCTTGGCGTGTTTGTACTGGTGATGATGCCCTGGGAGCTTCTCGCGCACAACGCGGCAGAGAAAACGGACCAGATTTCAGGACAGGGAGAAAAGGCGCGTCTCCGTGAGAGCCTGCAGGCGTTGTTTACGCCGCAGGTTTTGCAATACTGTATCCTGATCATGATACCTGTAGGCTTTGGCATCCTGTATCCGGTCACATTGATCCCGTCCGTCGTGTCAGAACGTGGCAGTGATCTCCTGCTTTCGTACTGTTACATCGCCAATGGGCTGGCAGGTTTCTACCTGGGGCCAAAGGTGGTCCGGCTTTTGAGTGGGCGGGTCAGCGTTTATACCGGCCTTTCGGGCGTTCTCATTCTGGGAGCAGCGGGGATCGTTGTCATGGGCCTCCCGCCGTTTTTTGTGATGGTACTCCTTTCTTCTGCGCTTCTTGGGATCTTTGATGGCTACGGAACACCGCTGTCGATCGATGGATTTCTGATGCTGCCAGGGATACGGGGGCGTGTGAGCGAGGTGACGGCGCTGGCATTGTATGAAACGTTCTCCAATGTTGTGGGTACGGTCGCGCCGGTGCTTATTGAGCTTTTGGTCCAGATCAGCCTGACTCTGGCGATCTGGAGTCTGGGCGGGCTTTACGCAGGTTTTGCCGTCCTGTTTGCTTTCATCAACGGTTTTGCAGCACTCGGCAGACGCCGCAGAGGGTCATGAAAACAGTATGGATGCATCGCATTCACTATATTGAAAAAGGTCACCGATCGGTGGCCTTTTTTCGTATTATCCTTCAGATAACATATGAGGTGTATAAAGGGGAATGTTCCCGATATGTTGGATCGATCATTTTGCATGCCATGGCCAGGGAACAAGGCAGCGCGAACAAAGTATTTCGGATCTGCAGAAAAACTTATCAGGCAGCCGCCTGTTTTCTTCAGCCTGGCATATACTTGCTTTATTAACATAAAAGATGCTTTAGGCTTTTGGCTCTGCCAGCCTGTGCAGCATCTGCCTGAGCGTCAGCAAACTATAGGCAAAGGCTGTTCCTTCTGCCAGCCAGAATGCGTACCAGATGGCAGGCAGGCCTGTAAATCTGAGCAGCAGCGCCATCGCTGGCACGAGGACAATGAGTTGACGCAATGCACTGCCGAGCATATTGACCAAGCCGTTGCCAAGGCCGGACGCAAAATAGCCGCAGAGTGTGGTGACCGCTGCCAGTACAAACGTCACTGCGATGATGCGCAAAGCCGGTACGCCCAGAGCAAGCATTTCAGCGTCCGCGGAGAACAACAACAGCAGTTGGTCCGGCAATAGCAGAAACAGCGCTGTCCCAAGAAGCGCCACCCCTACACCGGAAGGCACGAGCACACGCCAGGTCGCGTGAATGCGTGCATAGTTGCCGCTTCCAAAATTGTAGCCGACGATCGGGATCGCCGCCTGGCCGAGTCCGTTCAGCGGCATCATGAGGATATTCTGTAATTTATAGTATACACCGAAGAATGCCACTGCCGTTGGTGAAACAACGATGAGAAGCGCATTGACGGCAAAGGTCATGACGCTGCCAAGAGCCTGTGTCACGATCGTTGGCAGGCCAACGCGGTAGATCGCCGCTACATCCTGCCAGACAAAATGATAGTCATGCAGCCGCACATGGATCAGTGGATTGCAGCGGCGGTTGAAAATGATCGCTGCGAGTGCGCCAAGCGTTTGACCGATGACGGTCGCAAGGGCAGATCCGCGAATGCCCAGCGCTGGCAATCCACAATATCCGAAGATCAGAAGTGGATTGAGCACAATATTTACACCAGCACCGATCAGCAGTGACGCCATCGAGAGCACCGTATCGCCAACTGCCTGCAGGAGCCGCTGCGCATAGGTTTGCAGGAAGAGGCCCCAAGAGCCAAGCATGACGATCGTCAGGTACTCGGCACAGAGCGTTTGCAGCACTGCATCATCTGTCATCCAGCCAGCGATCGTGCTGCTGAAAATGCCGCCAACAGCAAAGACCAAAGCTGAGAACAGCGTCAGCCATAACCCTGTTGTTGCTGCACGGCAGGCCTCTTTCACCAGTCCGGCACCGATACGCTGCGATAAAAGTGTGTTTAACCCTACGGCCGTTCCAACGCTGAGCGCGATCATCAGCATCTGCACAGCATAGGCCAGTGATGTTGCCGTCAGTGCTTCCTCGGACAGACGCGCCGCAAAGATACTGTCAACAATATTATACAGAGACTGCACCAATAGTGATAAGGCCAGCGGTCCCGACATTGTATAAAGCAGCCGCCGTACCGGCATGACCGCCAATTTGTTTTGTTCATTCATAAAAAACTGCTCCTTTCGCCAACAAAAAAGCGTGAAACCGTGAGATGAAGCACATCTCTCGATTTCACGCTGAAACAGCCGGCTGGATATAAAGTTTTCGGCAGCAAAATGTTGCCATGCGATTATGATACATGAAGTGTAAAAGAAAATCAAAGGTTGTTTTTTAACGACTTCCAGGTTTGCATTTTCTATTATTCCAATAAATTCGGTGTGTCGCATGTGGCACTTATTTATCGAAGGGGATGATTGGTAAATTTTAGTGTGATGTTCATCATAAAGAAATGACGACATCTAGGTCGCAGTTAAGAATTTATCGCATATGTAGTGAAAGTATTCAGAAAAATCCGGTAGCCAAACGGCGATATTTTACAATGATTTTACATTTCGGCGCTTTTAGACTTAACATGCACTATTTAATATAAAGGCTGTAAGCGAATTTGACATTCGGATCAAAAGAAAGAAGGTAAACAATGAGAAATTGGAAAAAAGTTGGGATCGCTGCGATCCTCTGTATGGGTATGTTAGCAGGCTGTGGCGGCGGCGGGGATACCGCTTCTGAAGGTTCTGCAGCAAGTGATGGCAGTGCTGCTGCTGAAACTCAGGAGCTTTCTGGCGAGATCACTGCAGCTGGTGCTTCTGCGCTGAAGCCTCTCGTTGACGAAGCGGTGAACGAATTTGTTGAGCTGTACCCAGACGTTGCCATCACTGTTGACGCTGGTGGTTCTGGCGAAGGGCTGAAGCAGGTTTCTGAAGGAACGATCGACATCGGTAACTCTGACATCCCAGCAGAAGACAAACTTGATGCAGCACAGGCTGAAGAACTTGTTGACCATCAGGTCTGCGTGGTCACCATGGCTGCTATTGTAAACCCAGACGTTGCTGAAGGCGGCGTGACCAACCTTACCAAGCAGCAGCTCATCGATATCTTTACCGGCAAGACCACCAACTGGAGTGAAGTCGGCGGCCCAGATGAAGAGATCGTCCTTGTGACCCGTCCAACCTCTTCCGGTACTCGTGCTACCTTCCAGCAGTATGCACTGGATGGTAACGAAGAAGCATCCAACGCTTCCATGGAAACCGATGATTCCGGCGTACTGCTCCAGAACGTTAAAGATACCAAAGGTGCCATCGGCTATGTAGCACTTTCTTACCTCACTGGTGAAGATACTGGCGTAGCCACCGTATCGATCGATGGTGTAGAACCAACTCTCGAAAACACCTACTCTGGTGATTATCCAGTCTGGACCTTTGAACACATGTACACCAAAGGTGAACCAAACGAAGTATGCAAAACCTTCCTTGACTACATCATGGGCGATGAATTCGGCGAAACCATGGAAAGTCTCGGCTATGGTGTATCTTCCAAGATGACTGTCACCGAACACTAATCATATAAGCAACTCTAATACGTAAGACAGAAGGAGTGGACTTGGCGATCGCATCGGTCGACTGGTCCACTCTCTTTCACGAAAGAGGAAAGAAAACATGATCGTAAAAGAAAAGAAAGGAATGTTCTTTAAAGAATATGGCTGGCGCGGTCTGAGCGTGTTCTTTGGGCTCTTTGTTATCGTGCTGACGATCATCATTGGGGCATTCCTGATCTACAAAGGTTCGGATACCTTCCTGGTCTTCGGGCATACCCTTTGGGAATTCCTTGGTTCTGCTACATGGGAGCCGGTCGATAATGCAGAAGGCGGCGGCGCTGTTGGCGCACTGATCTTTATCGTCGGTTCTCTGTGTGTATGCGGCCTGGCGCTTCTTATTGCAACACCTTTTGCACTGGGTTCAGCGATCTTCATGACGCAGATCTCTCCAGGTATCGGCGAAAAGTTCTATCGTCCTGTAGTCGAGATCTTTGCCGGCATTCCGTCAGTCGTTTATGGTTGGGTTGGTCTCACTGTTCTCGTGCCTGCGATCCGCGTGGTCTTTGACCGTCAGGTCGGCCATTCGGTCCTTGCCGCTGGCATTGTGCTCGCTGTAATGATCTTCCCTACGATCGCCAGCGTTTCAGCCGATGCATTGGGGGCTGTTCCTGCAACTTGCAGAGACGCTGCCTATGGCCTCGGTTCTACCCGCTGGCAGGCCATCTGGCGTGTAATGGTACCAGCAGCAAAATCTGGTATCGTTACTGGTGTCGTGCTCGGTTTAGCGCGTGCTTTCGGCGAAGCGCTCGCAGTTGCCATGGTCATCGGTCAGACGACTGCCCTGCCAACAAGCATTTTCTCGACGACAAAAACACTGACCACAGAGATCGCAGCTCAGATGGGTAACGCGATGGAAGGCGGCGAACTGAAGGCTGCACTGTGGACGATGGCAGCGCTCTTGTTCCTGATCTCGCTGTTCTTCATTGTTTTGATCCACCTTGTTTCTGATAGAAAGGAGAAGGATGACTGATCATGAGTGAACGTGCATTGACCGATCGTATGAACCGGGCAAAGAGCATCGACAAGTTTATGACAGGTGTGTTCTATGCTGTCGCTATCTTTTTCATGGCACTTCTCGTTGCGTTCGCTGGGAAAGTGATCATTGGCGGCCTCATGGGTGCTTCTCCTGAGATGTTTGCCTTCAAGCGTGAAGGCAGCGTCGGTAACCAGCTCTTCAATACGATCTATCTTGTCTTTATCGCTTTAGTCTTTTCTGTTCCTATCGGTGTGTTTGCCGGCATTTATCTGGCGATCTATGCAAAGCAGGGGCCACTGACCCGATTCCTGCGTATCTGCATCGAAGCGCTGTCATCTCTGCCATCCATCGTTGTCGGTCTGTTTGGTTATTTAGTATTTTTGGTTATGTTCGGGATGGACAAAAGCCTTCTTGTTGGTGCGCTCTCCGTTTCTATCCTCACATTGCCACTGCTGACAACGACAACCGAGGATGCCATCAAGGGGTTGCCTGAAGGGTACCTGCATGGCAGTGTTGGCCTTGGTGCGACAAAATGGCAGTCGGTGTTCCATGTTATCCTGCCAGCATGTATCCCACGTATTATGACCGGCGTCATTCTGGCTGCTGGTCGTGGCTTCGGTGAAGCAGCAGCATTGCTCTACACTGCCGGATCCGGTACTCAGCTCAACTGGGGAAACTGGGATATCACCGCATCGACTTGTCCACTGAACTTCCTGCGTCCTGCTGAAACACTTTCAATCCAGATCTGGAATCTGCAGGTCAATGGCCAGGACCGTGCGTTGGCGAATCTCTCTTCGGCAGTGCTGATGATCCTCGTACTGATCTTTAACATCGGAGCGAACGCATGGAGTCGCCATATCGAAGCCAAGAGCTCCGGGAAGAAAGGTTAATGACTGGATATAAGAAAGGAATCAATAATAATGAGCGATAAAATTAAATTTGATGTTCAGCATATGAACCTCCATTACGGAGATTTCCATGCGTTGAAAGACATCAATATGCAGATCCGTGAAAACGAGATCACTGCTTTGATCGGTCCTTCAGGCTGTGGGAAGTCTACTTTTCTCAAGTCTCTGAACCGTATGCAGGATTTTGTCGAAGGTGTGAAAATTGACGGTTCTATCTGCATGGATGGTAAAGACATCTTCAAGGATATGGATGGGATTGAGTTACGTTATAAGGTCGGCATGGTCTTTCAGCAGCCAAACCCATTTCCAAAGAGTGTTTACGACAATGTTGCCTATGGGCCGCGCATTTTTGGGATCAAAAAGAAAGCTGAGCTCGATGAGATCGTTGAACGAAGCCTGCGTCAGGCAGCTATCTGGGATGAACTCAAAGATCGTTTGAAAAAATCGGCACTTGGCCTCTCCGGCGGGCAGCAGCAGCGTTTGTGCATCGCCAGAACTTTGGCTGTAGAGCCAGAAGTTATCCTCATGGATGAACCTACTTCAGCCCTGGACCCGATCTCGACCTCAAAGATCGAAGACCTTGCACTGGAATTGAAGAAAGACTATACTATAGTTATCGTTACTCATAATATGCAGCAAGCTGCCCGTATCTCCGACAAGACTGCATTCTTTTACCTCGGTGACCTGATCGAGTTTGCAGATACCGGTACGCTGTTTGCCAATCCGAAAGATCCACGCACTGAAGAATACATTACAGGGAGATTTGGTTGATGAGAGATTTATACAATTCGCAGCTTGAACGGCTGGTTTATGAGATCGTTGAGATGGGTGGCATCTGTGAAGAAGCCATCCAGAAAGGTTCTGAAGCACTTTTGAAAGGCGATACTGTTCTCGCCGAAGAAACGCTGAAATATGGAAAAATGCTCGATGACAAGGAATATGCCATCGATGCCATCTGTGCAAGTCTGATCATGCAGCAGCAGCCTGTCGCAGGGGACTACCGCCTCATCGCTACGGCCTCCAAGATCGTTGGCAACCTGGCGCGTGTCGGTATCCAGGCAGTGGATATCTGCGAGATCGTGCTGCGCAAGGACAATGGCGGTAAACCTGTTGAGATCGAATTTTTTGCAGATCTTGCAAAATCCACCCGCCGCATGCTCCGTGACGTGCTGAACGCTTATGAATCCAAGGATGTAGAATTGGCGCGCGATGTCGTTGCCTACGATGATGTTGTCGATAACTATTTCCACGAGACTAAGAACAATCTTGCAGTTATGCTGAAGGATGCAGGCGACGATGTTCAGGCTACTGATTATGTCCTTGATTTATTGATGGTAGACAAGTATTATGAACGTATCGGCGATCACATCGTAAAGATCGCTGAAGCAGTCGAATATTACGTAACGAATCAAGTTGTGAAGTGAGACAACCATACGCCTCCAAGGAGGGAACAAACAGTGATCTACTGTGTGGAAGATGAGTCTGGTATCCGAAATATGATGGTATATACGCTGGAAGCTGCCGGCCTTAAGGCCAGGGGCCTGGAGGACGGCGCAGCCTTGTATGCTGCGCTGAAGGAAGAGATCCCCAGCCTGATCATTTTGGATATCATGCTGCCGGATGAAGATGGGATATCGATCTTAAAGAAGCTGCGTGTACAATCCAGCACTCAGCGTGTCCCAGTCATCATGGCAACGGCCAAAGGAAGCGAATATGATAAAGTCATCGGGTTGGATTCCGGTGCGGATGACTACCTCGTCAAACCGTTCGGGATGATGGAGATGGTCTCGCGCGTGCGTGCGGTGATGCGCCGTTCAGCGCAGGAAGAAGTACCTGCGATCCAGCTGGGGGATCTTTACCTCAATCCGAGCGCCCACGTCGTGATGGTCAGTGGTGAACCTGTTGAGCTGACCTATAAGGAATTTGAGATGCTCTACATGCTCATGTCCAATCCAGGGCGTGTATTCACCCGTCAGCAATTTTTGACTTGCATATGGGATCAGGATTACGACGGTGAGACCCGGACTGTAGATGTTCATATCCGTAATCTGCGTCAGAAACTCGGCGACTGCGGCAACTATATCAATACCGTGCGCGGTGTCGGGTATAGAATGGAGGTTACCGAGTGAAAAAACGCATCTTTCTGACGGTCTTTGGCACAGCGTTTGTCACTGTGTTGGTCAGTCTGATGTTGCTTGTTGGCGTGACTTATCAGTACATCAATGAGAATACAAAGAATCAGCTGTTGGCCCAGCTTGACTACATTTCTCAAGCCGTGGAGGATGAAGGAGAGGCGTATCTGGGGCAGTTGGACACCACAAGTTATCGCATCACATGGATCGCACCCGATGGCGCGGTCCTTTTTGATAATCGAAACGATGCGTCTGAAATGGAAAACCATGCTGACCGACAAGAATTTATCGATGCCAAAGCCCATGGAACCTCACAGGTTGAACGTGAATCGGCAACGATGACAACGCGCCTGATGTATATTGCAATGGAACTTGACGATGGCAGCGTGCTGCGCATTGCCACCGATGACATCTCGCTGGGCGGCGTTGCCTGGATGCTCATGGGACCCGCTCTTGTCCTGATCCTCTGTGTGCTCCTGATGGCCTGGTATGTGGCCCGGCGGCTCTCGCGCGGCATTGTTAAACCGCTCAATGACCTGGATCT
>CAUDRX010000046.1 GCA_958451915.1 uncultured Peptococcaceae bacterium | reverse complement strand
ATAAACGATAATTTACATCAGCAAGCACGAACACTTCTTGCTCAATGGCAAATCGAACATGAAGGTGAATACGATTTTTCCCTACTATCCGATGTAGCGGTAATAAACCCTGATACTTATTCACCTAAAGATGCTTGGGAATATGTAAATTACCTTGATACCAGTAGCATTACAGATGGCATTATTTCAGAAGTACAGTGTATTAAGCCGTTGACTGAGAAGTTACCCAGCAGGGCAAGGCGCATTATCAGCGCGAACGATGTCGTTTTTTCTACTGTTCGACCGAATCAACATCATTTTGGAATTATTACTGAGCCATTGGAAAATATGTTGGCTTCCACCGGATTTGCTGTAATAAGAAGTCGTCACCCATTGGTAAGTAATGAGCTTTTGTATCTCTGCCTTACAGAAAATAGTTTTATTGAGAAAATGCAACAGTTAGCAGAACAGAGTACATCAACATTCCCGTCAATCAAACCATCTGATTTGGGAGTCTGTAAGATACCATGCCCGATTGACCAAGACTTGTCTGACGCATTGAATACGCTGTTTGCGTGCATCACTGCTAATCAAAGGGAGAATACTTCACTTTCTGCACTCAGAGATACAGTGTTACCAAAATTGATGTCCGGCGAGATCGATGTCTCCGACATCCAGTTTTAAGTCGCTAAATTATCGTTTATTTGTGCATTCAATTTAATCTTAACGTCTAAATTATGTAAAATTTTTGCGATTACTTTTTCTTTTTGCAATGATGGAACATGACATTTTATCCCATTCAATATTTTTTGCGTAATCAATGGCTGACTAGATCCTATACTACGTTCATTTAATCGGAGACTTTTTAACAAATAATATAAAAAAGTCACATCATGATTTTTAACCGGAACTGCAGATATAGCATTATCAGAAACCCAACATTTTTTAGACTCGTAATACACATTGCCACAATATGCACCTACACGACCTATTATCACACAATTTTGATTATTAAATTCAGTTGAATATCCCATAATTCCATTTCCACCATATACCGGAATATCGCCTTCGGAATTAACTCTCTTTTTCCCGTTTTTAAACTGCGCAATTTCGCTAAGCACAATTTCACAACAATCCATAGTCCACCCCCACTCAAATTCGAAAATGTTGTTAATTATTTTATTTCAAAGAATACCCAATCGCCCCCAACTTTTCACGAATCTCATCTTCCAGCTCATGAGATTTCTTGAACAGGTCAGACAGTTCCAATGTGAGACGTGCCATTTTTTCTTCGAAAGGTTCGCCATCGTCTTCCTGTTTTTCAATGCCAACATATCTGCCTGGCGTGAGAATATAATCTTGCTTGGCAATTTCTTCGGTAGTCACCACAGCGCAGAAACCTGCGACATTCTCCAATGTGCCATCCACGTAAACATTGTAGGTATCGGCAATCTTTTGAATGTTCTCATCGGTCAGTTCTCGCAACTTTCTTGTGACCATGGTTCCCATTTTACGGGCATCGATGAAAAGGGTTTTGCCTTTCTGCTTCTTATTTTTCGCAAGGAACCAAAGTGACACCGGAATCTGTGTGGTATAGAAGAGTTGTGATGGCATGGCAACAATACATTCTACCAGATCGGCATTGATGATATTCTTGCGAATCTCGCCTTCACCCCCTGTCTGAGAAGACAGAGAGCCATTGGCCAAGACCATCCCCATGCGGCCATTTGGTGCCAGGTGCCAAATCATGTGCTGCAACCATGCAAAGTTGGCGTTGTTGGCTGGTGGCGTGCCATACTGCCAACGCACATCATCCAAGAGCTTGTCCTGCCCCCAACCTGAGAGATTAAATGGAGGATTGGCCATGATATAATCGGCTTTCAACGTTGGGTGGCAATCACTAAAGAAGGTATCCGCGTTGAATTTACCGAGATCAGCTTCTATGCCACGAATAGCCAAATTCATCTGTGCCAGTTTCCATGTCGTCGGATTGGAATCCTGCCCGTACACAGCGATATTTTTGATGTTGCCTCCATGAGCTTCAATGAACTTCGACGACTGTACGAACATTCCGCCAGAGCCGCAACAAGGGTCGTACACGCGACCATTGTAGGGCTGCAACACTTCTACGAGCGTACGCACTACACACGCCGGCGTATAAAATTCGCCAGCCAATTTCCCTTCCTGCTCAGCAAATTTGGAAAGGCAGTATTCATAGGTACGTCCAAGAATATCCTTGCTATTGCCCTGATCGATCATCTTGATATTGGTAAAAAGATCGACAACTTCTCCCAAACGTCGCTTGTCCAACTCTGGGCGCGCAAAATTCTTTGGCAAAATATCTTTTAAGCGCTTATTTTCCTTTTCAATATCTCGCATAGCATTATCGATCACGGTACCGATTTCCGGTGTATGAGCTGCAGCCGCTATCACTTTCCAACGTGCATTTTCCGGAACGAAGAAGATGTTTTCTGCAATATACTCATCACGATCTTCTTCCATACCATAGCCTTCATCAATCAATTCCTGATATCTCGCTTCGAACCGGTCGGAGATGTATTTCAAAAAGATCAGCCCCAAAACAACGGACTTATATTCTGACGCATCCATGTTGCCACGCAATACACAGGCGGCGTCCCAAATTTGTTTTTCAAAACCGATGTCACTCGTGTTTTTCTCTGCCATTTTTTCAACTCCTGTCAATCCATTACCTATGCTTCGTCTTCTACCCCTGGATACTTCCAATACCAAGGATCTGCACCATCAGACGTTTATATTTCATTGTCGCCTGTTACGTTATTGATCCAGCAAATGCCAAATTCGAACAACTCTGTCTTTATGGTTGGAAAAATATCTATGATCAAATGTGGCTCTTCGCCGTAGTACACATCATAATCATGACCATCATCTAACGGCTCGTAACAGCCCATCGATATTTTTCCCGTTCCACTATAGGTGGCGATACATTCGAGCCGTTCACCACTATCGTTATCTGTTTTGCAAGGTCCTATTGGCGTTAATTGCAGTCAAAATATATCTCGCGCCCATCGAACAGCATGTTAACACGACCAAAAGGCGTCATAAGTTCTGAAACTTTAATATAAAGCATCGCCTTTCTAAAAAGCTATCAATCAACATTTTATTTGCAATTTATCCTTCAGATCCTTCTCAAAGGCAATAATTTCATCCAGACATGCATCCAGCTTTATAAAGATATCTGCTTTTGACACATCTTCAGTTAATTGGAATGAAGTTGTTTTAAATGGCGTACGCCAGAGCCAGTCTTCTTTGTCCTTATACTTTGATGGGTAAAAATCATTGATCTGATCGCAAATCTGTCGAAATTCATCGTTTGCATTTTTAGCACTAAGGGCAAATTGGATGAATATCGGGCGATCTTTCCGAGTAACGACTTCATAAAAATAATGATTCGCTGTATTCCAGCCACTTGGTGCATTCTCCAAATCGGGAAGGATTTCTGACATTGCATTGGTAGTGAACCTTGTATAGGTACCATTGCATTTAGCAAGTTTGATATTCACACCTTCTTTTTGCAATGCCCATTCCCGAATCGTACTCACAACTGGATCTAAACCGTCGTCCGCACCATTGTTCAAATACGGCAGCATTGCGCCAAGTATTTTATCGCTCCATTCAGCGTGGAACCGAGCCATGCGTGACCAGTCCGCCTCGTTGCCAATGCTAACGCCCTGCAGTGAATAGGAGATCCACGAGGCCTTTTTATCCTCTGCTCTTTCCCAATGCAAAGAAGCGCCTACTGTCTGTTCGATCTCTGATCTATGTTTGCTCAACTGGTCATAAGCAGCTTTGTTTTTTTCCTTATCACCACTTGCTAAATAAAGTTCCACCCGCGCTGTATCGTAATTCGCAATACAATTGATCGCAAATCCACCAAAACCAAAATGGCCGGAAACGGTATTCGACGATCCGGGATGTACGTTATCAAAAGTTCCACGCTCGGCATTTTGTGCTTGGATGACTGGCAATGCATACGCCCAATAACGTTTTCTCAGTTCATAACGATGAATCTCGGCTTCTTTTTCGCTGTCTGGATCTTTCAGATAAAAAACGAGATCCATAGGATCTGCATCATAGAGAGCAAACAATCGACGCAGAATAGAGACCTTCATCATAGTGCTGGTATTGCTTTCGATATAGATCTTTTCATCGATCTCTATTGCATTTCTCAGATCATCTGGATTTGTACTCACATAACCGTTGAGATCTACATCACTATCTGTACTGTATGCTAAACTGGAAAGAATGGACTTGTCTTTCTGATGGAGGTACCGGACAACATGTTCAAACATATCTGTCCAGCTACTAACAGATTGTTCATAGTTCTGATAGCTATATTTTACAATGTCACGCCCTGTGAGATCGATGTCTTCATCATCCAGAATGCACGAATCGAATTCTTTTTTCGCTGGTTTAAACGAGGTCGTCGGATATGGCCAGATCTCTTTGGCGCGTTCAGTCATCTCGCGATCACGTTCTTCCAACTCCGTTATACCCCAGGACGTCTTTGCCGCGATGGTCTGATTCATACGTAAACCGCTTCCCTGATAGCCGCCCTTAGTGAGAATATCTCGTTTTTCTTCAAAGGTTTTATTACTCAAGTTAGAATTATATGCGGTCAATGTCAGATTCGCCAGGCGATCTTTCCAGACTGCATGAATCTCTGCTGCATGCTCGCCCAGCGCGTCGATCCAATATGGTGTCAGGGTCTGTGGCATGATGTGTTCGATGCTGTAATCATGGTTGTCAAAGTGTTTATAAACATCCTTCGTCTCAAGCGTCCCATCATTTTCATAGCGTTCGAAGAGATAGGCCCGATATTTACCACGCATGTTATAAACCTGCTTATTAGAAAGCGCGACGACAAACTCTTCATCATTCGGGAAGCGCCCACTCTCTTTTTTATTCAGCAAGGCATATTTTAATTTTTCCACGTAGTTGTCGGTCGAATTGTCATAGCGAATGACTTCTTTGTTCAACGTTAAAAAGATCTTGTTCAGTGCATTGGTTGGCACATCACAGATATTACGACGGAAGAGGTAGCTTTCTGTGAGCGACAGAATCTCACGCACCTCACCAGCACTGAGTTTTCCATCTTTATTGAGCCGCAATACTTCCATAAAGAATGGACGTGTTACCGTGATCTCTAACCGTTTCATGCGATACAGACAAGCATCCACACTGTCATCTTTTAGTCCACTGTCGGCTTTCAAAAGTTTTTCGTACAAACGCGCATAGCGGAGCAGATCTTCCAATAGCGGTTCTGTAGAGATCTGCGCCTGAGACACATATTTCTTGAAGGCCTGATAGACATTACTAATGGTTGGCGTCATCTGTTGCTTGATACTCAGGTAATCTCGAACAAAATTACTCACATCGTCTTCTGTGCAGCGTTCGATCTTTGCCCAGTATTTGTCATAGTATTTATACTGATCCTCTGGCGACAGTCCCATGAGGATATAGTTACGGATCTTATCCCCTTCAGACAATGCCAATCCTGTAGAATTCAAGCTTTCAAAGATCAATTGTGCATTATCATCACGCTCCAGTGTGATGCTGATGATCTGCAGCTTGTTGATCGCTCCATACAATTGCTCAACCATCACCTCTTGTTTTAACAGGATGTCGCAAAAATATTGATAATTAATCGTAAGGTTTGAAGCAAGGTCATATTCTTCTTCATCAGCGGCAAATAATTTCTCTAGAGCAACACGATCACTCTTAACAGGACGCAACTTGATCTTATCTCCCTTATCAGCCCATTTTGAGATCAAAAATCGCTCATTGATCTGGTCTGCCAGAGAATTTTCCTGAGATAGTAACCTCCCCTTTACAATCAGATTTCGCATAGCAAGCAATAACAAGGTGATCGTTGTTAGCCTCTGCTGACCATCAATGATATGATATTCAACCTTGCTCCCATTTGGCACAACAGAAGAAACGATACTGCCAAAAAAATGGCTGCTTCTCTGGTTAACGATCATTTTTTTCAGATCATCATAGAGTTGACGGCAGTTGTCAATCTTCCAGCTATATTTTCTCTGGTAAACAGGAATGATGTAACGATTAGATGCACTGTCCATAAATTGGAGCAGCATAATCTCTGAACCCTTCATTTTGCTTTCTCGCTCCCTTATTTTAACATCATTATATTTATGAATGTCATGATACTAATATATTCTAACAATCTTCAATTCATACGTAATCAGAAGGATATATCTCGCAATTTTTTTATAATTTCTTCTATTGTACCACACCTTAAACTATTTACCAATTTAAACCAATAATACAATCTGTTAGCGGATGTCCGGTTGGGCACCCGCTTTTATCGTATCCGCCATCTGTCAATGATCATGCCACGCTCCTTCCTCATCCGGCTTTCGTTCCGTCTTTTCGCTTAGTGGTTGAGCTATTCAGCCAAGCATAAAAGCAAGGAACCTGCAAGAGCTGCCCTACGGCGTCTCGTGAACTTGTCTCTTGTCAGAACCCTTGCTTTTCTGCTGTGGCCAGCTCAAACCCACTAATAAGCGAAAGACTACATCGAAAACGAATGAGCTGGAAGGGAGGCTTAGGCATGAATCATTGGATGGCGGAAGGCCATCCCCACAAAATAGCTCATGACTTCTCGAAAACGAATTTTTCAATTTTGAAAGGATGGTTTGATCATGAAAGTGTTAGTTGTTGAAGCTGGCCGCCAGCCAATGGCAAAGGAAATAGGTGGCTCTCTGAGATCCATGCAGGAGGTTGTTGGGGGCTATATTCAAGCGATCTACCCATGGATGGAAGAAGTGGCACTTGTTTGCAACGAGGAAGGGAAGATCAACGGCATTGCCTTGAATCGCCCATTGTTGGATGATGGGGGCCAGCTGGTGGATATCATCGCAGGCACGTTTTTCATTTGCTCGGCACCTGTCGACAGTGAAACGTTCCAAAGCCTGACAGATGAACAAATCGAACGTTACAGCAAGCTATTTTCTTTGAAGTAAGGGGGATATGACTATGAAATACCTGAGAGACGACATCCAGACCTTGGAAGAGCTGAAAAAAGAATACCATCGCCTGTGCTTGAAGCTGCATCCTGACGTAGGCGGGAGCAACGAGGCGATGAAGGAGCTGAACGCCGAATATGAGATCATGTTCGAGCGTGTGAAAAGGATCCATGTCAACAAGGACGGTGAGCGATACGAACGCGACACGGAAGAGACGCCGCAGGAATTCCAATGGTTGATCAATGAGCTGATCAGGTTGGACAATATCACCATAGAGATTATCGGTTGTTTTATCTGGGTCAGTGGGAACACGAAGCCGCACAAAGAGAAGCTTAAAGAGCTGGGGTTCAAATGGCACAGCAAGAAACGTTGCTGGTACAGATCCCCGGAAGGGTATCGGCGCTGGGGCGGCGGTGATTACAGCATGGACGACATCCGCATGATGTACACAACAATTAAGGTAAAGCGCAATCAGAAGGACAACGACAAGCCGCCAGCACTCACGTAAAATAAAAAGAAGGGATATGCTCACATGTATAGAGCATATCCCTTCAAAATTTTCCAGCCTTCGGCTGGTGATCTCTTATTCTTTTAGTATCATCAAATAGTTTTCCAATCTTTCATTTAGATATTCTGCAAATAATTTTTCCATGGCATCTAAATGGTGTTTCTCGTAATAGTCATCGAACGCATTATAATAGGCGACTCGATCTTTAAATTTGATATTGATTGGAGGGTATCCTGCTTTCATTAGTTCCAAATTAACAAGCAATCGCCCTGTTCGACCATTCCCATCTATAAACGGATGAATGCCTTCAAATTCGATGTGAAACCGTGCAAGCTTGGTAATAATATGCTCAGTGTTGCTTCTATATTCTTCTAACAATCGCTCCATCTTCGATTGAATAAGATATGGCTGTACTGGCTCGTGTTTTGCTCCCATGATTCTCACAGGAACCCGTCTGTAAACGCCACGGTCTTCTTTTTTATCTGCCAACACCAAATAATGAATCTGTTTTATCACGCTTTCTGATAGCGGCACCTGCTCTTTTACCAGATCCTGTACAAAATAAAACGCATCTTTATGACCAACTGCCTCCATATGGTCTTTCAATGGTTTTTGATCAATCGTAAGCCCCCTCAGAACCAGATCTGTTTCCCTCAAGGTCAGTGTATTACCTTCAATCGCATTGGAATTGTAGGTATACTCTACCACAAATTCTTCTGTAAGCCGTTCAATTTCACCTTCGGTCAATGGTCGTCTGGTATCCAATTCTGCTTTCTTTCGGTCAATCATTTCCAAGAGACTTTCCACAGATTTGTATCTGCCATCCTGCGGTTTGTCTGCACTTTCAGGAATTCTCCAAGCGCGACCTTCGCGGATAACCCCGGGAATTTTTCCTTCAGCGCACAATGTGCGCACTCTTCGATCAGAAATGCCCCACTTCTCCGCGGCTTGCTTTACGGATATATACATCCACATCTCACCTCGCTTCACTCATACTATACCCCACAAGCGGAACAATAACAAGGCTTTCGGAATAACGCAAAGCACTTATCGGAACAATAGGAAAACCGGAAAGCACTTTTAGCATGCCTGGCTTGGTGTTTTCATTCAATACGCGTTTCCTCCCTCATTAGCGTCGCAATCATCGGTTGTATATAGAAACGCACGCAAAATCAATCGTAATTTTTTGCGACTGATTTTACGCGTGTTTTGTGATGATTGTGCCTAACGCTTTTCGTAGACTGTCTGCGCAGTGCAGGACGGATACTCTCTGTCCAAAGAAATTCTTTTCTGCTCGTGCGTAATGGTAGAGAGAACACGGCTGTTTTCTTACGCAATTGTTAGAAGGAGATTTACCATGAGATTGAAGGGATAATATCTTCGCTCATCTATGATAAGATGATTATATCAGCTCATAGAGTGGATCGTTCCTACTGGTATACGGATTCTTTTTCCTAATCCCATTGTGCCAAGAATTCTATGGGTTGCTTTAATTTGTTGCACTTAAATTATAAATTTCAGATTGGAAAAATTTTACGAGATATGATGAAATCAAAAAGGATTCAACGGTTCGGAAAGGTTATCGAAGAATTCTTTTAATCTGTCAAGTTTGTTTGTTCTATTCTTTATAGGAAGAGATTCCCATACAATATCGTGGTATCTGGCAGACTGGTCATCCCGAAGCCGTGGATCAATGATACATACGATTCCAGTATCGCTAAAATTGCGAATCAGCCTGCCTATTCCTTGTTTGAGCTTAATAATCATTTCTGGGACAAGAACATCCATCAATGCGTCCTTAGCAATGGATGCTTTGTATTCAATAATTGGATCAGGCACAGGAAATGGAAGACGGAAAATCACGACATTAGAAAGGCTTTTGCCTTCAATGCTGATACCTTCCCAGTAAGCGCCTGTTCCGAGCAGAACAGAGTTAGTGTCTTCCCGAAACTCATTAAGAATTTTATCCTGTGATGAACCGGGTTGCTGCATTAGGATCTTATACGGCAAGTTCAATTCGCTAAGAATGGTATAAACTTCCTTCATATCTGTTTTTGCAGTAAACAACACTAGTGCCTTCCCGCCTGAAATTTCCAAAACTTTTAGCAAACGTTGTACTCCCTGCTCAATAAAAGCTTCGTGCTCCTCTGTAGGATGAGGCAGATCATCACAATAATAAATCATGGAATGTTTATCGTATGGATAGGGAGAAGGTTTCGGCTCAGACAAACAACCACGTTCGTCTGTCGGAAAACCTGTATTGCTAATAAAATAAGAGTATTGATCCACTAAGGCTCCATTATTTGCATTAGTCATTGTTGCGGAGGTCAAGATTACTTTTTCTTTTCCACTGAAATACAATCGATTGGTTACTTGACTGGTATTATTGGGGCAGTAAACAAGCTCTGCATTATTCCTTTTGCGCTCAATCCAGAGAAGGTTACTATCAATTTGCTCAATTAGTTCTGCAAGACTCCAACTTAGGCTATCAAGTTCGTCTGATGCTGCTGTTGATCGACTGCCGTAATCAATGCTGCTGTAAATCTGAATGCTGCGAGCAACACTTTGGATGGTCTCTATCATCGCCTTAAGGAGTACTAAGGAATCTTTGCTATCCTTAAAGAAAAAACGATCCGCATATCGTATATCTTGCTGTGAATGAGTGATTTGTTCCTGCATTTGCGCCTTGAGGCAATCAAAGAACGCGCTAATTGTCTTCTCAGCGTCTTCAACATCTCCATAGAGATTCTGCCTATTAACAGCTTTTACCTCTTTGATTGCGCTTTCAATAAGCCCTAGTAACATCCCCTGATTGACACGCTCAGTGGTGGCACTTCGCACTTTATCATCCAAGTTGTGCGCTTCATCCACAACAATCAGATCGGCCTCACGGTTGATAAGGCCGTCCTGCCCGCCCCGTATTTGCTGAAGATGTGCAGTCAGGAAGTCTTGGTTGCAGAGGATAATTCCATCGGTGTATCTTATATTCGAACGTATGACATAGTAAAGACATTTCTTTTCACAACCACTACAATTTCGCATACTGAACCGCTGCACATTCACTTTATCCCAGATATTCTGCGGTAAAGTTGGCGGAAACTGCTTTCTTTCCTGAAATCCACTTTCAAGTCCACTTTGCAGTTCTACCGGAATTACAGAATCTGCCATATTCATGTACTCATCAGCCCGTTTATGACAGAGATAATGAGTCTGCCCTTTCGCAAGGATAATTTCTGGTTGGAGATTGAGAAGCTTCATCACAATGTGGATATCGTCCCAAAGCTGCTCTTGTAGCGCAATAGTTGATGTAGCCACAATAACAGGTTTTTTCATTCTCTTGTTGTACAGCAAGACTGGTACCAAGTACCCAAATGATTTTCCAATTCCAACTCCGGCCTCAACCGCGAAATGTTGATCCTGAATAAGGGCATCCACAATCTCAAAAGACATATCCTGTTGGCCTTCTCGCTCCTCAAAGCCGTTAGCCGGTACAGTATCCCAAAAAAATGAGGTAACCTCCGTGCCAATTACTTTTAGGTTAGACTTTCTTTTTTCTTGTTCTTCGATTGTGCTATATCCTGAAAAATATGTCATTCTCATCCTCATTTCATTTGCGCTCTTTGCTTCCATCATTATATTTATGAATTTCATGATACTCATATATCTGCCAGTTTTCAATCCATATGAAAACTGGCAGATATATCTCGCAATTTTTTACATTTTTTCTATTGTATTACGCCTTAAACTCATCACCAATTTAAACAAATAATACAATCTGTCATCAGGCATCCAATATGGCTTCTGCTTTTCTAAACCGATTGACTCAAGCCCCTAAAAACGACTCCAATCTGAAAAGGATGCCAGTGCAGCAATATTGGATGGCGGAATTTTACTATTTCTCCACATTGCCTCATACGGCTTCTCCAGAAATGTCCTGATCACATGCATGACCATCGAATAGTCATCTGCTTCAATCTTTTTCTTCTTGATAAACTGCTGCCATTTCTTTTGCATACTTGGATCTTGATCAAATTCCAGCATTTCTTCAAACTGCACCAACGTAAACGAATGGCCACGATTGGCAAATGTTTTCCTCATTGCTTCAACTAAGACGCTACCATCAAAGTCAAATTTACTAGCGATATAGTACAGATCATAGTAATCCTTCATTCTACTGGATAGCTGCATAAGATCGAGAATGGCATCAAGCTTTTCTGCCACGGTAGTCTCCAGCGAATAGGTATTGACGACTGGTGCAGAAAAATCATCCAGTTGAGTTGGCAATGTGCGTTTTTCCTGCCCTGGGCTGATGATGTCACCCACGCCAAAATCGATCTTAAATGGCGTCTTTGTATTCTTGATATGAGCAATAATCAACACACTGATACCAGCATATTTCTTTTCTAACAAGATTGGTTCAACGCTTTTGATCTCAAATGTAATGAACTCGTTGCCTGTCGAAACAGAAATGATCTCTTCAAGGATCATTTTCAGCTGCTCTGGTGTATTCGGCAGCTGTCGAAGCAGAAAATCGATGTCCATAGTCACGCGACTATCAAATCCGGTGAGCGTATAGAGAAAGAGTCCACCTTTTAGCACAAGATTTTCTGCATAATCAGAGCGCTCTAATCGGCGCAAAAATTCTTCTTGGCAAAATAGTTGAACGCAAAGCTGATTTGATCGCCCAGTCTCTTTCGCTTTGTTTTTCAACCGTGCAAACACAGATGCCCCAATATCAGCCATTCAAGAGCACCTCCATGATCTCTTCAACCTTTTTATATACGCGCAACTTTTTCGCATACGTGATAAGGTTCGCCAGATTCTTTCGATCATCTTTGGCGTAAGCATTCAGCGCTTTACTAAACACTTCGCTGTCGAGCTGAGAACGAAATTTGAAGCAATCACAAATGGTGCGTTCCCGATCATAGATCGCCAGCTGTACGCCATTGAAATCTGCTGTTGTTTTACCGATATCATAAAGATCCTTTGATGTAAAATGGATGCCGAGCGCAAGGCCATCGATCTTCAACTTGTTCAGAGAGATGTTGCGTGGCACCGTCACTGACCATGCACGCGGTGTAAGATCACTGTAGCCATAACGAAACAACGACGATTCCAGACAGATGACAGCTTCCGGCAGCAAGGACGCCAAAAGCTGCTCTTCTGACAGGTAAGGATCATCGGCGCTCTGGTAATACCCATGCTTGATCCGCAGCAACCGCCCTTCTTTGCACAGCTTGGCCACTTCCTGCGTAGAAATACCATTCGCATTGAAATCTGCTGTGCGCGCGATGCCACTACCCTTCTTGAAAATATTATTCAACATCACTTGTGAGCTCATGTTCTCACCTTCTTGCTTTTAAAGATTTAATTATATTGTACCATACTACAAACATCCGTCAGTATTTTCCAGATACATCTTCCGCTTTGTTGTATCCGAAAAATATCAACTAAAATAATTACCCTCACCTGAATGATCAAAAAACATTACAAGTAAGGGCAATGCCTACGTTACAAACGTTTCATTCAAACAAAGTTCACATTGGAAGATTCCAAATCTGCAATAATCGATAACAGATCTTCGTTTTTACTGTTAACTTCCAATACCATTTTACGAATCTTACCATCGCTAAAGCACTTAGAGAATTCATTCAAAAATGCTGCTTTCGTTTCAGCATCATTAAAGTATGTATTCAAATCTCCACTATGCACAATCTTTCTTCCAGAAGCGTTTAATTTCTTCCCCCACAAATGAATTCCTTCTATGTAATCTCTGATATTATGTACCTCATGAAGCAAACCAACGATTTCATCGACTTCACTTGCATCGTGGGCCGTGTAAAGCTGTGGAATATCCAAGGCCAGACGAAGAGAAGAATTGTTCATAGAAATATGCTCACATAATAACAGTAAGTCTTCTATTCGAGACAAAATAAATTTGCCGCCTCTGTAAACAGTTCCACTACGATTCTCGATCAGAATTGCCACATTGGGAAATTCTTCCAAAACCCGCTCTTCAAAACAGTGATACGTAGCCATAAAAGACCCCATGCTTGAATAATCGTTAAATGGCGGATGGATCTCTATAATGCTCGGTTGATATTTTTTACCAACCAACGCAATCAGAAATTCTGCAAATTCCAAGGCCCATCTTTCATTTTTCCATAATTGAGGCACTCTCTTATTGTGTGCATGAATAATCTCAGGATAACGTTGAATCAATGCAGACTGAAACTTACGTTTTCCATAACTGTACTCAGTATGCAAAGATACACCTAAGC
>CAUDRX010000045.1 GCA_958451915.1 uncultured Peptococcaceae bacterium | reverse complement strand
TATTTTTACGAAGATTGTTCGCGGATGGTTCCGCTGGTCATTGTCTTTGGTCATCGGATGTGTTATCCTGAACAAGGAGGCGCGGCGCCTTCTTGTGTTGCGAAAAGTTTTGGGTTTTTATGCCGTGCCTCCGGTTTTGTATAATGATGGCGCTTTCGGCTTGACAAGCAAAGTGGCATTCGTTAAGATAGTAGGGTCGAGGTGAGCCGAATGGATCAGATAATGATGGCAGAAGCCATCGGTGAGGCGGAGAAAGCCCTCGCTCATGATGATGTGCCTGTCGGCGCAGTTGTCGTTAAAGACGGTAAGATCATCGGTCGCGGGCATAATACCCGTGAACGGGATCATGATCCATCCGGACATGCAGAGATCAATGCCATGCGCGATGCAGCAAAGATGCTGGGAGACTGGAAACTTGACGGTACGACACTCTATGTCACCCATGAACCCTGTCCGATGTGTGCGGGCGCAATGCTCCTGGCACATGTGGCGGTGGTCGTCTACGGGGCAGAGGAGCCGACGTACGGCGTCTGCGGCAGTCAGATGAACCTGGTGCAGTTTCCGGGATTTCCGAACAATATCCGCATCCGTGGGCCGGTCGCTCAGGAAACATGCAGCACCTTGACACGGGATTTTTTTCGTGCTCTGCGGAAAAAGTGATGATTTGGAGATGTACCCAAGTGGCTGAAGGGTCCGCACTCGAAATGCGGTAGGCGCTTCACGGCGCGCGAGAGTTCAAATCTCTCCATCTCCGTTGGCGCCGGTCTGTGCAGACAGGCCGGCGGTTTTTTTCGAAAATGAGAGAAAATGCTTGACATCTGTAAAATCTGTGTTATCATAGATATTGTCTTCGGGCGGTTAGCTCAGTTGGTTAGAGTATCTGCTTGACATGCAGGGGGTCGCTGGTTCGAGTCCAGTATCGCCCAGCCGAAACAAAAACGCATTCTGTTCAAGAGTGCGTTTTTTTGTTTTCTATGGTATAATCTTGATTTGTATGGTAACCTGATAGGTAATGAATGAATTTTGAGAGGTGACTATAAAAGATGCTTGGTTTCAAGGAGCTGGAGCTCTCTGATCGAGATATATTGAACCGTTTCTTTTTGGCCTGCCAGAATCAGAACACAGAATGTTCTTTTACCAACCTGTTCATGTGGCGCCGCTGCTATGCAGTGCGCTGGGCGGTGACGGACAATCATCTGATCGTTGAACCGAACGCTTTCGAAGAAAGCTGGATCTTGCCGCCTTATGGCCTGGAAGAAAACGACGAGCTTTTCCGGGCGGCGATCGTGCATGCGGCTGAGGATTATCGTGATCGTGGTAAAAAGCTCATGATCCGTGCTGTGACAGAACGGGACAAGGAACGTATAGAGCGATTGTTTCCGGGGCAGTTTGAATTTGAAGAAGAACCGGATATTGAGGACTATATCTATGACGCGGAAAAGATGCGCACGCTCGCAGGGCGCAAGCTCAGTAAAAAGCGCAACCATATCAATGCTTTCAAGGCTGCACATCCGGATTATGAACTGGTGCCGCTGACCCCTTACAATGTCGATCTGGCGTGGGATTTTGTCGAGCATTGGTGCGGGGAGCGCAATCGCGAGGAAGGCATCAATGACAGCCTGCTCTGCGAGCGTGAAGCCATCGCTGATGCTTTTGACAACATGGGATACCTCGGCTTTAAGGGATTGATGATCCGTGTGGATGGGCGTATCGTGGCAATGACGTTTGGTGATATGGTCAATAAAGACACGGTGCTTGTACACGTGGAGAAAGCTTATTCGGACCGCGGACTCTATCCGCTGATCAATCAGGAGTTTTTGAATTATTACTGGCAGGAGGCACTTTTTGTCAACCGTGAGGAAGACATGGGCCTGGAAGGGCTGCGCCATGCCAAGATGTCTTATTATCCGCTCTATCAGGTGACGAAGTACAAAGGTGTGTTGAAAGATGAGTCAGGTGACGATCAGACAAGCCACTGAGGCGGACAGAACGTCAGTCGAAGCGCTCTGGGCCTATTGCTTCAGCGATGGTGACACGTTCCGGCATTGGTATTTTGAGAAATATTATCAGACAGGAGAATGTCTGGTGGCACAGATTGGCGAGACGGTGGCGGCAAGCCTCCAGGTGATCGATCTGCCGACGCGCATCGCAGACAAGGTGGTGCCGGCTGGCTATATCGTCGGCGTGGATTGCCTGCCGGAGTATCGCGGCATGGGGCTGACACGCCGGCTGATGGATGAGGCTGTCAACGTCTATGCGCCGTCTCATGGGCTGCGGATGCTGCACCTGATGCCGTTTGAAGCAGATTTTTATCTGCCGTATGGATTTGTTTACAGCGACTATCATTTCGAGATGGACCTGCCTATCGAGGAGTTCTATGAAGCTGGCGACCGTGCATTGGCGCACCGCTATCACTGGCGGGATCTGCCTTTTGCAGAAACAGCTGCCTGGCTGCCAACATTGGAAGCGATGTACGAACGCTGCACCGCTGGCTATGACATCTGCGTGACGCGTAAAGGGCTGCGCCGCTGGCTGGCGCTGGTCGATGACGTGGCGATGGAGGGCGGTTATGTCAAGCTGCTCATAGATGAGAATGAGCAGGTCGCCGGCTGCCTTGCCTATATAATGAAAGAAGGCGCGCTCTTTGTGCGGGAATGCCTGGCTCAGGATGCTCTGGCACGTCGGGCGATCTATTACTTCATCGCCAGCCACCGCTCGCAGGTGAAGCGGGTGCAGTGGTCGGCGCCGGAGGATGAGCGTGTCGTTTTTCATCGCAAGAAGGATAAGAGCGGTGTGCGCTATCAGCCGTTCATGATGGATCTTATCCTCGATCCGACGCTGATCGGCTTACTGGCAGCGCAGACACCGGCAGAAGACCTGAGCTTTACAGTGAAAGGGCTTGGCAGCTACCGCTGGCCTGCGCAGAGCCGGCAGATCGAGCGTATGGCACAGATGGAAGGCCCTGTGCAGGTGCAGTTTGATCAACGCTCTTTGACAGAGATGGTCTTTGACCGCGCCTGGGACGCGGGCGCTGTGCCAGGGAGCGCCCCGCTGGCGGCGCTCTTTACGGGAAAAGCACGCATTTTTAACAATGAGTACTTTTAAGAGCGGTACATATTGCATTTCAAACGGAAATTGGGTATCCTTAAAGATGAATATGATCAGTGCATGACGGTATTGCACTGTAGGAGGTCCAGCAATGTCATTAGAGCTGACGGTAGATACAATTTCCGCGGAACAGTTTTTTAATATGGTGCTCGCGGGTGCTGATAACTTAGATTTGCATAAAGAGAGTGTGAACCAGCTGAACGTCTTTCCGGTGCCAGATGGCGATACGGGGACGAACATGGCGATGACCATGCAGTCTGCGGCAAAGTTTATCCGCCAGGTGGAGACGCCGAGTGTGGAAGAATATGCCAGACAGGCTGCTTTTGGTGCGGTCATGGGGGCACGTGGAAACTCCGGCGTGATCTTTTCGCAGATCCTCACGGGCCTTTCGAAAGGGCTGGCTGGTCATGAAACGATCGACGGCCAGGCGCTGGTCGATGGTTTTAACAGCGGCGTGCAGTCGGCGTATAAGGCTGTCAGCAATCCGATGGAAGGAACCATCCTTACGGTTGTGCGCGAAGCAGGCGAAGCACTTGCTGCACAGTACAAAAATGGCATGGACGTTCTGGAATGCCTGCGCATCTATATCGCCGCCGGGCACGAATCCCTCAAGCGCACACCAGAGCTATTGCCGGTACTGAAGCAGGCGGGGGTTGTTGACGCCGGTGGCAGCGGCTATCTTTACGTCATCGAAGGGATGTTGGCCAGCCTCGAAGGCCGCACCATTGAAAAGGTAGCAGCGCCTGTCAGTGAAGAGGCGGATCTGAACGATCAGTTCGACCATTTCTTTACTTCACCAGAAGACATCGTTTACCCATACTGTACCGAATTTTTGGTGCGTACCAGAAAAGATGATGTAGAGGATGACATCGAAGCGCTCAAAGGCATGATCAGAGACCTTGGCGACTGCATGCTGGTCGTTGGTGCCGGCAGCACGATCAAGGTGCATGTCCACACTGACCGCCTGGCGAAAGTGATCGAAGCCGGGTCTTCTCTTGGGGAACTCGATGATATCAAGATCAATAACATGCGTTCCCAGAACCGTGAGCTTCAGGCAAAGGGCAGCCAGAGTGCTGCTCCGATCGTCTATAAGGACGCGATCATCGTTGTCTGCAACGGGGAAGGGCTGGCAGAGATCTTTAGCGGACTCGGTGCGACTCACATCATCAGCGGCGGGCAGACGATGAATCCAAGCACTCAGGATTTTCTGGATGTTATCGATGGCATCGAGGCCGAGAACATTTTCATTCTGCCCAACAACAAGAACATTATCATGACAGCTCAGCAGGCTGCTGATATGGCCGGAGAGGCAAACGTCCATGTGATCCCATCGAAGACCTTTCCACAGGGCATTTCTGCATTGATGGGATATATGCCGGAAGTGGCCGCAGAAGAGAATGTGAATAACATGAATGGCGGGCTCTCTGCTGTGCAGAGCGGGGAGATCACTCAAGCCGTGCGCGATACTACCATCGATGGCGTGGCCATCCATGAAAACGAATACATGAGCATTTTAGACGGCAAGATCGTCGCTTCCTGCCCGACACTCGATGAAGCGGTGGAAAAGATGGTACAGACGATGGTCGATGACGATGCGGAACTCATCAGCCTGCATTATGGTGACAATGTAGAAGCAGAAGATGCAGAAGACCTGCTTGAAAGACTTGAAGCGGCGTTTGATGAAGTTGATTTCGAGCTCTACGATGGCGGTCAGAGCGTTTACCACTATATCATCTCAGCAGAATGAGAGAGGAAGATTCATGAATATAGCGATTGTAACAGACAGCACCGCTGACATCCCGCAGCATCTGGTGGACGCCTATGATATCAGGGTGATCCCGCTGGCGGTGCATTTTGGCGGGAAGGCATATCTGGATCGTATCGATATTTCCAACCAGGAATTTTATGGCTACATCGGTACAGCGGCGACCCTGCCGACGACTTCCCAGCCATCACCGGCGCAGTATATGGAAGTGTATCGTGCCTGCAAGGCAGAAGGGGCAGACAAGGTCCTTTCTATCCACATTTCCTCAGAGTTGAGCGGTACCTATCAGGGCGCCAGGCTGGCGGCTGATATGGTCAGGGATGAGGTGGCAGTCGAGGTGATCGACAGCCGTACCGTGACGATCGGGTTGGGCCTCATGGTCGTGACCATCGCTCAGTATATCAAAGAGCATCCGGAAGAAGACTGGCAGAGCTTGCGGGCACGGATCGATGATATCATCAAAAAGACTAAGATCTATTTCCTGCTTGATACACTGGATAATCTGCAGAAGGGCGGCCGTATTGGCAAGGCAAGCTATCTGGTCGGTTCGATCCTCAATATCAAACCGATCCTTGTCGTCGAAGATGGCTTTATCGGCGCTCATGAAAAAGTCCGCGGCAGGAAGATCGAGAAAGCCATCGAACATCTGACTGCGACGACGCTGGCATCGCTCGAACCGGGCAAGCGTTTATATTATGCCCTTGGTACCAATAATGACGAATATCTGGCAATCTTTGAAAGAAGCCTGCTGCCAAAGCTCAAAGCACGTACAGATATTGAGAAAGTAAGACTCGATGATTTTGAGCTGGGCTGTGTTGTTACGACTCACATTGGATTAGGCGGTTTTGGCATTGCGTTCTATCAAGCATAAGAGGTGTAAAACATGGATAAAATGAAAAAGATCGAAAAACGTCTCTCAAAACTCTATCGTTTGCAGAAGCGTCTGGAGAAGAAACGCAAAAAACTCAATAAATTTGCAGCGAAAAACAGAAAGAACGCCGCGCTGGTGACGAAAAAGGCTGGGAAAAAGCTCACAGCTGTCAAGGCACCGGTAAAAGGTAAAGCTGCTGCAAGACCATCCAAAAGTTTCCTCTGGCGTTTCGGTGTGAGCCTGGCCTGCTCACTGGCTGCGACTGCTGTTGTAGTCGCGGTCTATAAAGCCCTCAAGAAGTCGGCGGTGCAAGCAGATGCAGAAGCAAAAGAACTTGATGCCTGCACAGCGGCCACGGAGGCCGAAGGCGCCGTGACCAATCAGGACTATGAGAAAGCAAGCCTGGAAGAGTTGGAAGAAGCTCTTCTGCGTGTCGAAAACCAGCTGGATGAAGTATCGCAAGCGATCGACGAGAGCAAGAAATGATAAGCGGCCTGCCATCGGGGATGATGGCAGGCTTTTTGATTTTCTTGCAGAAAAAGCCTTGCACGTGCTTCGTAAAGATGCTATACTCTTAACGTTGTAAAAAACACGGTTCTCTGTTCCGTGCCCTGGAGCTCACAAGGGTGAGAGGGACGCGTCAAAAGAGAGTCGGAAGAAAAATCCAAATTATGAGAGGAGGTGCCAAAATGTCAGTCGTATCTATGAAACAACTCTTAGAGGCTGGTGTACATTTTGGTCATCAAACGCGTCGTTGGAATCCTAAGATGGCGCCTTACATTTTTGCAGAAAGAAATCAGATCTACATTATTGACTTGTCCAAGACTGTCAAGCTCATCAATGAAGCATATGATTTCGTGAAGGAAGTTGTCGCTGAAGGGAAGCCAATCCTTTTCGTCGGCACCAAGAAGCAGGCTCAGGAATCCATCAAAGAAGAAGCGATCCGTGCTGGCGAATATTTCGTCAACGAAAGATGGCTCGGTGGGATGCTGACCAACTACAAGACCATTGAGACCCGCATCAAACGTCTCTTCGAACTCGAAAAGATGGAAGAAAACGGCACGATGGAACTCCTTACCAAGAAAGAAAAAGCACTCCTTCTTGGCGAAAAGGAAAAACTGGAACGTTTCCTTGGCGGGATCAAGAACATGCCTGAACTTCCAGGTGCGATCTTTGTCGTAGACCCTAAGAAAGAAAAGATCGCTGTTCACGAAGCGCGCAAGCTTGGTATCCCTGTCATTGGCGTGGTTGATACCAACTGCGATCCCGATGAGATCGACTACGTCATCCCCGGCAACGACGATGCCATCCGTGCAGTGAAGCTCCTGACTTCCGTGATCGCTGATGCTGTCGTAGAAGCAAAGCAGGGTGCTGCTGGTGCTGAAGAAGCCGAAGCAGAAGAAGAGACTGCAGACGCTGAATAATTTTTGTTAAAATAAGGTAACCGCGTTGGGTTCCCGCAAGGCGATCAGCTTTTTCGGGCGTGTAGCAATGAGGTTACCTTTTTTAGGATTTAAAATCTTCACACATTATTTAGGAGGAATCATTGTGGCAAACATTACTGCTTCTTTGGTAAAAGAACTGCGTGAAAAGACCGGCGCCGGCATGATGGACTGCAAAAAAGCGCTCCAGGAATGCGACGGCAACATGGACAAAGCCATCGACTATCTGCGCGAGAAAGGGATCGCTGACTCTGCAAAGAAGAGCGGCCGTATCGCTGCTGAAGGTGTTGTTGCTTCTTACATCCACATGGGTGGTAAGATCGGTGTCATCGTTGAAGTCAACTGCGAAACTGACTTCGTTGCGAAAACCGACGCTTTCAAAGAATTTGCTCAGAACATCGCAATGCACATCGCTGCTGAAAATCCAAAATATGTGACCCGTGACGAAGTGCCACAGGCTGAACTCGATCATGAACGTGAAGTTCTGATCGCTCAGGCTAAGAACGAAGGTAAGCCAGATAACATCGTTGAAAAGATGGTAGAAGGCCGCCTCAAAAAGTTCTATGGCGAAGTCTGCCTCATGGATCAGGTCTACATCCGTGCTGAAAACAATGAGACCATCGAGACCTACGTCAAAGAAGGGATCGCTCAGTTCGGTGAAAACATCAAGGTTCGTCGTTTCGCCCGCTTCGAAATGGGCGAAGGCCTTGAAAAGCGCGTTGACGATTTTGCAGCAGAAGTTGCAGCTCAGGCTGGTATGTGATCTTTTCTGCTGATCATATGGATCCCGGGACCGACCGTTTGGTCGTTCCCGGGATTTTTTGCGTTTGTGCGCAAAGCAGCGCAGATGTCTGTGTTCTTTGCTATAATAGGGGCAGTATCATGAAAGGGAGGCGTCACGATGGATCTATTGGAAAATCTGAACCCGTCGCAGCAGAAAGCGGTGACGACTACTGAGGGCTTTGTACGTGTGATCGCTGGAGCTGGCTCGGGAAAGACACGGGCACTTGCCCATCGCTTTGCGTATCTGGTGGAAACGCTGGGGATCCTGCCGGGCAATATCCTCTGTGTGACCTTTACCAATAAGTCGGCGGCTGAGATGCGGCAGCGCATCCATCTCCTGACTGGGGATAATGACACAGGATACATCAATACATTCCATGGTTTCTGTGTCTCGGTCCTGCAGGAGGACAGCCATGCTATCGGCTATCCAAAGCGTTTCCTCGTGCTTGACAACAATGACATCGATGCCATGCTGGCGCTGATCTATGAGGAACGTGGACTGACGCTGCGTGATCGCACCTTTTCGGCTGCACGGGATATGATCGAGATCCGAAAGCTTTTCAAAGAACCGGACTATTATAAGGAGATGCTGGCGCTGTCACTGGATCATCTGAAGGACAGATACATGCAGGCGACGGCGGCGGATGACATCATTTTTTATGGCTATCTTTATCAGGAAAAGAAATGTTTCGGTGTGGATTACAATGATCTGATCAAATTCACACTGTACATCTTTGAGACCCACGCGGATATCTGCCGAAAATGGCAGGAGCGGCTGGAATATATTATGATCGATGAATTTCAGGACATTGATGCGCTGCAATACACGCTCATGACGGTACTCTGCGGTTATCATAAGAACCTTTTCATCGTTGGCGATCCTGATCAGACGATCTATACCTGGCGCGGTGCCAATGTGAGGTATCTGCTGGATTTTGATCAGCAGTTTCCAGGCACGAAGACGATCATGATGATGCAAAACTATCGGTCAACGCCGCAGATCCTGGCGGCTGCCAACACGCTGATCGCAAAGAACCGTGATCGTATCGAGAAATCACTGGACCCGATGTGTCCGGATGGGTGTCCTGTGGTTGCACATTTTGCTGATGACCAGGCAGCAGAAGCAACGTGGATCACTGGCGAGATGCAGAAACTCCATGCACAGGGCGTGCCTTATCATGAGATGACAGTGCTTTATCGGGCGCATTTTGTGTCACGGGCGGTGGAGGAAGGCCTGCAGGCGGCAAAGATCCCCTATGCGATCTATAGTGGCGTGCCGTTCTTTGGCCGTCGGGAGATCAAGGATGCGTTGAGTTATCTGCGCATGATCGTTTATAAAGACGATCTTTCTTTCCGGCGCATTGCCAACGTGCCAAAGCGAAATCTTGGTAAGCGCCGCCTGGCTTTTTTGGAAGAAACGGCGGAAGCGCAGGGCACGTCACTCTATGAAGCTTTGTGTGCTCATCTTGAAGAACCGCTTTTTAAAGGGACAAAGGCGAAAGATCTTGTGGCGCTGGTAGAACAGTTTGCAGACGGCTATGAGGGACGGCCGGTCTCGGATGTGCTGGCGGCGCTCCTGGATAAGAGTGGTTATGAACAGATGCTGCGCACTGAGGGCAGTCAGGAGCGGCTGGATGATCTGGCAGAGCTCAAGCAGTCGATCTATCTTTATGAGACCACTTGTGGTGAGGAAGTGACGCTGCCCCATTATCTGGCACATGTGGCCCTTTTCTCAAACGCCGATGCTGAGACGGAGACGGACAAGGTTAAACTGATGACCATCCATGCAGCCAAAGGGCTGGAATTTCCTTATGTCTTTCTCTGCGGGATGAATGATGGTATCTTTCCGTCCCGCCGCGTACGCACGCTGCAGGCAATGGAAGAGGAGAGACGGCTTGCCTTCGTGGCACTGACGCGTGCGGAGAAAGGATTGTTCCTGTCAGAGGCAGATGGACGGAACTTTGACGGCACCTTGCGCTATCCATCCCGCTTTCTTATGGATATCGATCAGGCGTGCCTGACATTCACCCGACCGCCGGCTGACAGTGTGATCCGCGCAGCCAAAGGCTATTATGCACGCACGACGTCACGTCTCATCGATCGGAGCGAGGCGGCGACTTTTGTGCCTGGAGCGCGGGTGCGGCATGTGGTCTTTGGTGAGGGTACGGTGCTTGCTGTGGATCTGGACAAAGAAGCGAACATCATCCAGTTTGATGGGATGCAGACGGCTCGGGCGATCTCTTTCCGCACAAAGCTGGAACGCTTATGAATATCTGGCCTGGCACATGCCGGGCTTTTTCTCTGCCTGTGGATGGAAATACGTTGATTATGAAAAGTGACATTTTATTTATGGGGCGCTTATGGTATAATAGTGGCAGTATGAATAAAACAGTCTTCAAACTTTGGGGGTATGACTATGGAAGCAAAATATAAACGTGTCATTATCAAACTCAGTGGCGAGGCCCTCGCTGGTGATATTGGCTATGGCCTCGAGAGCAACACGCTCAATTCACTGGCAGAACAGATCGCGGAGATCTCTGCCCTTGGCGTCGAAGTGGCCTGCGTAGTCGGCGGCGGCAACATCTGGCGCGGCATCGCCGGCGCCAAACGCGGCATCGACCGTGCCACAGCCGATTATATGGGCATGCTGGCGACAGTGATCAATGCATTGGCGTTGCAGGATGTGCTGGAAAAGCATGACGTTGATACCCGCGTCATGAGTGCGATCGAGATGCGTGAGGTCGCTGAACCATACATCAAGCGCCGCGCCATCCGCCATCTGGAAAAAGGACGCGTTGTGATCTTTGCTGCCGGCACAGGCAATCCATTTTTCTCCACCGATACCACCGCTGCGCTGCGTGCGGCTGAGATCGAAGCGGAAGCCATCCTTATGGCCAAGAAGGTGGATGGGGTCTATGACAGCGATCCAAAGACGCATCCAGACGCAAAACGCTTCGAAACGTTGACCTTCCTGGAAGTGCTCAACAGAGGGCTGAAGGTGATGGATTCCACGGCCATCTCTCTGTGCATGGACAACAACATTCCAATCCAGGTGTTCAACATCACCGAAAAAGGAAACATGATGAAGGCTGTTTTAGGTGAAAAAATTGGTACTTTAGTAGGAACAGGGGAATAAACCATGATCGAAGAAATTTTATTAGACGCTGAAGAACGCATGGAGAAATCCATTAACAAGTATCGCGAAGACCTTTCTCACATTCGTACCGGGAAAGCCAACGTCTCTCTGCTCAACGGGATCACGGTGGAGTATTACGGTGCGCCAACGCCGATCAACCAGGTGGCCAATGTCAGTGCGCCGGCAGCTGATCTGATCACGATCCAGCCATGGGACAAGGGCATCATCAAGGACATCGAAAAAGCCATCCTGAAATCGGACCTCGGCCTCAACCCATCGAACGACGGGGCGATGATCCGTTTGCCAATCCCTCAGTTGACCAAAGAAACCCGTCAGGACCTGGCAAAACAGGCCCACAAGAAAGCAGAAGAAGCCAAGGTTTACATTCGCAATATCCGTCGTGATGCGAACGATCAGATCAAAAAGCTCGAAAAGAACAAAGAGATCACCGAAGATGATTCCAAAGGCGGGCAGGACGATGTGCAGAAACAGACCGATGCTGCCATTGCCAAGATCGAAAAGATCTACGATGAAAAAGAAAAAGATATTATGAGCATCTGAGATGTGCACGAAAAGGACCCTTACAGGTCCTTTTTATTTTTACATTTCTTTCAGGGAACGGTGCTTTTTTTTACGGAGTATGATAGAATAATAATTGATTGTCTTCGTGTATCTGCATTGGATACTTGTGCCCTTTATGGGTAACTACCAAACGGGGTGAGTCAAATGGAAAAACAACATCATACGATAGATGATATCAGAGACGGCAGTATCCCACGCCATATCGCTGTGATCATGGATGGCAACGGACGCTGGGCAACGGCAAAGGGCCTGGCGCGTCTGGCCGGTCATACGGCGGGCGTGGAAGCGATCGACGAGGTCCTGGAGACGGTAAAGAAGATCGGTACGAAATATTTCACTGTCTACGCTTTCTCGACAGAAAACTGGCGCCGACCAGCCGCTGAGGTTGACGGGCTCATGCATCTGCTTGTAGAGTATCTGGACAAAAAGATCGCCAAGCTGCATGCCGAAGGCGTCTGTGTGCGCACCATCGGTGATCCGTCACGGCTGCCGGCGCGTGTGCGTGAAAAGGTGGAAAACGCCTATGCACTGACAAAAGACAACGATGAAGTGATCTTCAACATCGCGCTCAATTATGGCGGGCGCCAGGAGATCGTGCACGCCTGTCAGGCTATCGCAGAAGCCTGTGCGGCGGGTGAACTGCGTGCTGATGAGATCGATGAGGCGGTTTTTGCAGATCATCTCTATACGGCGGGTCAGCCGGACCCGGATCTGCTCATCCGTTCTTCCGGAGAGCTGCGGCTCAGCAACTTTTTGCTGTGGCAGGTTGCCTACAGCGAATTTTGGATCACAGATACCTATTGGCCGGATTTTCGCGCCGGTGATCTTTACGACGCGGTGTATGATTATCAGAAACGTGACCGTCGTTATGGCGGCTTGAAAAAGTAGGGGAATGCGATGAAAACAAGAATCTTGACAGGGGTCGTCGGGATCCCGATCGTCCTTTTGTGCATCTTTGGGCCGACCCCGTTGATCTATCTTCTGGGATTTGTCATGATGGCTGCGCTCAATTATGAACTAGCGCACATGCAGGGAGAAGAGATGCAGCGGATGTTCATGCTGTTCTGCTTCGTTAACATGCTGGCAGCCTTTGCCTGCTATACCTTTGTGACGCAGGAGCTGGGGCTGATATTTGCACTGGTGAACGTGCTTGTGATGGCGGAGACGGTTTTTACCTATCCGAAGGTCGGGCTTTCAGAGATGCTCTATCTGGCGTTCATCAATATCTATTGCACCTGGCTGCCGCTTCATATGATCGCGCTGCGCCTGCTGGACAATGGTGCCTGGATGCTCATGAGCGTTTTCATCATGGTCTGGATCTGCGATTCCGGTGCATATTTTTCGGGTCGGGCGTTTGGCAGACACAAGATGGCGCCGCACCTTTCTCCAAAGAAGACCATTGAAGGGGCTGTGGGCGGTGTGCTGTTGACGATCGTCAGTGCGGTCGTTATCGAGCAGTTCCTGCCGTTGGCAACGAGCATGCTGCATACCTGCCTGATCGGGCTTCTTGTTGCTTTTGGTGCGATCGTCGGTGATCTTTTTGAAAGCTATCTCAAGCGCTCCTTTGGTGTCAAGGACAGCGGAAAGATCCTGCCGGGGCATGGCGGTTTTGCCGACCGTTTCGACAGCTTCCTTCTGGTGGCGCCGCTGTGTTTTTACTATTTCAGTATCATGCAGGGATAAGTAGAAAGGAAATACTATGAAACATCTTGCCGTCTTAGGCGCAACTGGCTCCATTGGCACCCAGACATTGGAGGTCGTGGATGCCCTGGGCACTTATCAGGTCGACATACTTTCCGCGCACCGCAATCGTGCGCTGCTCTATGAGCAAGTCATGAAATATCGGCCAAAGCATGTTTTTATCACAGATGAGACAACATATGATTATTTTAAAGGCGTTCAGGGTGAAACGCCTTTTTGTCGTTATCATTATATGTGGGACGATTACGCCGCCTGCCTTGAAGAGATCGACTGTGTGATCGGTGCGATCACTGGTGCTGCTGGTATCGAGCCTGTCCTGACCTCGCTTGCTGCAGGTTTGCGCATCGGTCTGGCCAACAAGGAGACAATGGTGGAGGCAGGTGATCTTGTGCTTTCGCTGCTCGCTGAGCATGGCGGCGAGATCATTCCGGTAGACAGCGAGCATTCGGCGATCTTTCAGTGCCTGGAGGGCCGTCAGGATGAAGTCGCAAAGATCATCCTGACGGCTTCCGGCGGTCCTTTCCGGACCTGGGAAGCTTCACGC
>CAUDRX010000044.1 GCA_958451915.1 uncultured Peptococcaceae bacterium | reverse complement strand
TGTCGTTTTTTGATCATATGAACATTTTACCATAATTTTACCATAGTGACGAGAAGTTTATTTTGCGAGTTATGCAGAAAATCGACCAGTTATGCAGATTTCGTTCCTCAGCCGCAAAAGAAAGAGGAAGCACTTTGACGGTGCTTCCTCTTTTTGCATGTTCAGATATCCAGCGCGGCGTGGTAGGCGGCGTAGATGGCGTTGAGGATGTTGGACGGACGCACGCAGTCGCCGACGATACGCACGAATGATGCGCTGTCGCGGAGGGCGTCGACGGCGGCGGTGTTGGCGCGCTGGCCGACGGCCATGACGATGCTGGTGCCGGGCACGAGGATCTGTTCGCCGTCGGCGGTCTCGCAAAGGAGGCCTTCCGGCGTGATGGCGCGGCCGGCGCAGCCCGTATGCACCTGCACGTACTTGTCCACCATCTGCATGAGGATCGGACGCTGTCGGATGTTACAGTCGACAGCCAATTCATCGCGCATCTCTACAAGGTGCACCGTCTTGCCCTGCTGGCCCAGATGCACAGCGATCTCACATCCGGCGAGGCCGCCGCCCATCACAACGACCTCATCAGTCAGCTGATCGGATTTAAGGTAATAGTCATTGACAAGGATGACATTGTTGGTCTCACGGCCCGGCAGCGCCAGATCGATCGGTGTTGAGCCAACGGCGATGATCAGTGCATCGGCAGCAAACGCTTCAGCAAATGCTGCTGTTACCGGCGTATGCAGGCGCACGGTCACGCCTTCCTTGCGCAGAAGGGTCTCCAGCGTCACACCGAGCTGATACATCTCATATTTGAAGGGGATCGCCTGCTCCTCTTTAAGAATACCGCCAAGCTCCCCGGAAGCTTCACACAGCGTCACATCGTGGCCGCGCTGAGCCGCTGTAAGGGCAGCTTCCATCCCGGCTACACCGCCGCCGGCAACAAGCACACGCCTGCGTTTGGCGGCTGGCGGCACCGTCATGCCTTCAGGCTCGCGGCCGATGCGCGGGTTGACTGCACAACGACGGGTCTGGGTCATGGGGCGCTCTGCCATGCAGGCGAAGCAGCGCAGGCAGTGGATGATCTCTTCGGGATGGTTGGCCATGACCTTGTTCGGCAGTTCAGGGTCTGCGAGAAGCGCACGCGCCATCTCGACAATATCAGCCTGTCCACTGGCGATGATCTCCTCCATCTGTGCCGGGTCATTCAGGGCACCAATGGTCGCGACCGGCACGTGCACGTGCTTTTTGATCTCTGCCGCGAGATAAACGTTGCAGCCATGTGCCGAAAACATCGAAGGGTGGGTCTGGAAGAAACCAAACTGATAGGATCCCGCTGATACATGGATGAGGTCGACGAGGTCCTCCACGCCCTGAGCGATCCGACAGCCTTCCGCCAGGTCATAGCCACCCTCAAAGAGCTCAGAACCGCTCATGCGGAACTCGATCGGAAAGCCTTCACCGACGGCTTCCCGTACGCTCGTAAGCACTTCACGTGCGAAACGCAGACGGTTTTCCAGACTGCCGCCGTATTCATCGGTGCGATGGTTGAAATACGGCGAAAGGAACTGGTTGATCAGCCAGCTGTGCCCGCCGTGTACCATCACCATCTCAAAACCGGCACGTTTGGCGAGCGCCGCACGTTCGCCGTAGGCTTTGACGATGTCGTCGATCTGCGCTTTGGTGAGCGCCTTCACCGGGATGCCGTCCGGACGCACACCATCGCTCGGCCCGTACTGGCAGAGACCGGCTTTCCTGTCCTTGTCGACGAGGTAGGTGCCCGCATACTGACCGCTGTGGGAAAGCTCCACACTTGGCACAGCACCGTGACGACGGATGGCATCGGCGAGATAAGTAAAACCAGCCAGAAGCCCCGGCGTCTGCAGATCAAGGTGCAGCATATGCGAGCCATCAGTCTCCGGATGCACGACGAGCTCGCTCGCCGTCACGGCGGCGGCGCCGCCTTTCGCGCGCAGCTCATAGAACCCTGGTGTGCGCGGCCCGATGCCGCAGTCGGCGGTGATATCGGTCGACCCCATCGGCGCTGCAAAGATGCGATTGCGGAAAGTCACACACCCCAGCGTGATCGGACTCGCAAGATGTGGAAATGATCGTTTCATAGACAAACCTCCTGTAAGCATTTCTCTGTCTTCTATTGTACGGACGACCAATGACGCCGTCAATCCAGCGGTCATAGCGAACACTGGACACCAGTCATTGAAAAAACAAAAAGCACGTGCTGCATTTCCGACACCGGAAATGCAGCACGTGCTTTCATTTTATGCGGCAATGGACTCAACGATAGAGACGAGCCAGTTTCTTTGCCTGTTTCTTCGCCAGGTGGCGAGCTTTGGCGCTCTTAAAGAAGGTCAGGACCAGCGTCACACCGATGGCAGCCATTGCACCGGCAATAGCCTTCTGAACAGTGCTGTAATCCTGTTCAACGAGCGCGTCATCCATGATGAGGTCTTTTTCGTCGCTGTAAGAGAATTGTTCGTTTTGTTTCATGATTATCGTCCTCCTAATTATTAAATCACCATCAACCACTTAGTTCATGGTTACATACTGAGAAGATACCCAACCGGTCGCACCGCTGGAGGTCTGTACCTGATACATGCCGTTGCTCTCACCGATAATGGTCAGTGTATCGCCATCGTTGAGGGAACCGACGATGTTCGCAGAGGTGCTGGCATCGGCACGCAGATTGAGGCCGGAACCACCAGTCGCAACGGTACCGGTGCCGATCGCTTCAGTGTTGTCCGCACTGCTGTTGTCAGTCTGCTGATCATTTGCTGTCTGATCCTGCTGGGTGGTCTGATCGTCGCTGTTGGCATCCTGGTCTTCAGCATTTGCATTGTTTTCTGCGTCTGTGTTTTCATCGCTGACCGCATCTTCAGCGGCTTTCTGTGCTTCTTCTTCGTCTTCCTGCTGCTTCTGCTGTTCTTCCTGAACAGTGGTGCGGTTCTCAGAAAGGGCAGAATCGGTCGGCTGATCTGCAGAACCTCCGAAGAAACCGCCGATCACACCGATCAGCAGCCCTAACACAGCACCTAAGACCACGGCACTGATGATCGCGATGATGATATTTTTTTTCGTCATTGTCTTTTCGCTCCTTTAGCGTTTACTATTCTTTCTTTGATCTGGTGGAACTGCCTAAAATGCCGATCTTATTGGCGCCGATCAAAAGCACCGTCACGACCAGCACGACCACGACAAAACCACGTTCACTCGTCAGTTCATTGACGATGATCGCACACACGGAGAGGCCGGTGCTGATGGCGTAGATCAACAGGACTGTATTGCGATGGCTGAGACCACGTGCCATCAGACGATGGTGGAGATGGGCCTTGTCCGCTTCGAAGATCGGCTTGTTAGCCATCATCCTTCGAAGGATCGCAAACAATGTATCGAAGATCGGGATCCCCAGTGCGAGGATCGGGATGAAAACGGAAACGAAAGTCACGCCTTTGGCTGTCCCCATTATAGAGAGCACTGCCAGCGTATATCCGAGGAACATTGAACCGGTATCCCCCATAAAGATGGAGGCCGGATGGAAATTGTAAATGAGAAACCCGAGGCAGGCACCGACCAGCGTCATACAGAGTACAGCGATCGTTCCCGTTCCATTCATCAAAGCACAAATGGCAAGTGTCGCAGCGCTGATGCCGCTGACGCCTGCAGCCAGACCATCGAGTCCGTCGATAAGGTTGACTGCGTTGATGATGGCAACGATCCAGATCACGCTCACCGGCACGCTGAGAATGTTCAGCGCAGTCATCGCTGCTTCTCCGAACATGCTGGTGATAAAATCAATGCGGATCCCGCCGAAGGTCACGATACAGGCAGCGATGATCTGCCCCAGCAGCTTGAGTTTAGCCGGCATATCGGTCACATCATCGACGATCCCGACAAAGACCAGCATGGTCGCGCCGAGAAAGAACGCCATCAACGACTGCGAAAATGGATAGAAGGTAAAGACCACGATCCAGAATGCACCGTAGATGGCAAGGCCACCCATACGCGGCATGATCTTCTGATGAACTTTTCGCGCGTTTGGTTTATCGACTGCACCGATGTGCACCGCCAGGAGCTTGACGATCGGCACAAAGAATGTCGTCAGGACAAAGGCGCACACCAGGACGAGCAGCAAATCCTTAACCACACAATCACTTCCATATATAATGATAAGATTCTATTCACTCTTTATTATTGTAGTCAGCGATCCGGGGAATTTCAAGCCTAATCGCATCATTGATGCATCAGAATTTCCCGGCAGATCTTCGCCGGCGTATGGCAGAGGCGCTTCAGTGTGCGTACACGATGGTCCACTTCCGGCCGGTCGATGCTCAGGCGTTCTGCCGCGTTCCTGATGAGCACCGCTTCACTCACATCGCCCAGGGCTACGCAGTGTGGGTTGTGGATCATACGCATAAAGGAATCCACTTTCGGATCATAGCTGATCGCCATCACACGCTTGTCCAGAGCCGCACCGATAATGAGCGCATGCAGGCGCATGCCGACAACGATCGAAGCATTGGCAAAAATGGAAAAGAGTGCCGGCGTGTCGTAAGCATCGGCGATCACGAAGGATTCGCCGCGCATGTGCGCATCCACCGCACGGGCGATGACATCGTCCTGATCATGGTGCATCGCCAGAAGGCCAACGGCATACCCCTGTTCGCTGAGATAATCGCCCAGGGCTGCGAATTCATGCACCAGATCGCTCCCTGCCCAATCACGCAGCGCCATCAGCGCCAGCGGGCGTTCCCCGTCATAGCCCAGCTCTTTCAGGCGTTCGCAGCCTTTCTCGCGGTCCACGACATCATTATCGATGCCAAGCACAGGGTCTGGCGCCACCTCGATCGGTGTCTTCACCCCAATCTCCCGCAAAAGAGCATGAGATTCTTCGTCCCGCACATAGATGGAACGGGCCCGGTGGAACATCCATCGGGTCAGACGGCGATTGCGCTTCGCTGTGAGCGGGCCAACCCCCTGTCCATAGATCACGACAGGCTTGCGCTGAAGCACTGCCATCAGGATCACACCCAGATAGTAAAGGCAGCTGTTCTTGCTGGTCACATCCTGAATCAGGCTGCCGCCACCACTCACCAGGAGGTCCGACTGACGCAGACTGCGCCAGACTTCGGCCAGCTTCCATCGATCACGTGCGCGCACACCATAAGTTGCTTCCGTCAGTGCCGGATCATTGGAGAGCACAGTGATCTCACACGCCGGCATCTCCTGGCGCAGCGCTTCAATGATCGCATAGCAGACCGCATCATCCCCGGCATTCTGGAAGCCATAATAGCCACTCATCACGATCTTAGTGTTCATATCCATCTCAAACACTCCTCATCAACTTTCACGCACAGCCAATTTATCGGTGGTCCATTTAAAGAGTCTGATCCCCAATTTTACCAGGAGCACCGCGATCACTGCTACGACAAGACCCAGGATGAGCCCGTTGAGGCTGCGCTGGAGCGCGATCAGCAGCGGTGTGTGGATATGTGCATAAGTATTGACCAAAGAGATCTGACCGATCACCAGCGGGATCGTGAGCACCCAGAGTGCCGGCCGCTTGGCTGCATACATGAGATAAAGGATCGTCGCCGGATAACCGATGAGGAATTCCTTGCTGCGCGGACGCACACCCATGGTATCATTGAGGAACTGGCGCATCCATGCTTCAACGCCGCTGATCTCTCCGCTCTCATTGCCGGTGCGGGTCACATAGATCACGAGCGCCACAGCGACCACGCCGAAGATGATGGCCCATTTATAATCCAGCGCCTTATCGAGCAGCTTCTTACAAAGCGCCAGCGGCTTCTCCGCACGCACGATATAGAGCACAAACGGCACAACTGCCAGTGGGATCACATGGGCGATCTTAACGCCGACAAAAGAACTGAGCTTAAGCATGAAAGTCTTGTCGCTCAGCATCCCGACCATCAGCACAGCACCGATGAAGCTGACTGCACAGAGTGCCAGCATGCGTACGATGGCCTTCGGCAGGGAAAGATCTTCTTTCGGCGGCAGGAGTTTCAGACAGGCAATGATCGGGAATTCAACCACGCTTGCCAGAGCCATCAACTGCATCGCCAGTATCTGATCGTACACATACATACCGATCCAGGCAATGAGCGAGAGCCCAAATCCTGCCAGCGCTGCCCGGCGGAAGCCGATCTCCATGAGCATCAGCGCAAACCCGGCACAGATACCGACACCAACGAGCAAACGCACCACTGGCGGGATATCCAGGGATGGCATCTCCTGCACATCACCACCGACCTGGAAGCCATCGTCTTCCAGCATGCTCGTCAGCTCTTCCAGATACTGCATGTTCGTATCCAGGTAGGTCCCTGGCATGTCGATGCCGAAGAAACGTACCAGGAGCGCGCGCATGTTACGTTCGCGGGCCGCCAGATCCCAGCGGTCCAGCGCTTCGACGATGCCTTCTTCTATGGAAGCATTGTCTTCATCTTCAAAGTTGCTCATCTCTGCATTGGAGATGGTATGCAGACGTACCACATCTTTGTCGGCAAGGTTCGCCAGGGTGTTAAAGCCCTTCTGGTTGTTGAACTCGATCTGCCCCAAAGGTGCGATGAATTCTCCATCTTCATCGAGGAGCGCCTGATAAAGGGTCTCGATCATATCCTTGTCCGGATAGCCCGGGATGGCCTTATCGTTGAACATCAGCATCGCAAGTTTCGGAATGGATTTGATCTCATCCGCGAGCATTCCGATGGCAGTTTCACTCGGCTCAGTCCAGCTGGAGACCTGAGCCACGATATCAAAGCCCTGAGCAGCAACAGTATCCAGCCACTCCTGGTCAAAACCGACACCCGTCCCGCTGAAAGTGAGCTTGGCCTGGCTCTGGTCGCTGGCTGTGGCTTCGATACTCGTCGGCACGCTTACGACGCCGACAGCCCCGTTATCATAGGCGACAGCCCCCTGTATCTTCGCAGGTACCTGTTCGATGATCTGATCGCGCCATGCATCGTCACGGACTACGATGTAATAATTGCCTTCACTCACCGCAAGATCCGCCGGCAGCTGATCGGCGATATCGATCGTCTCAACCTGCGGACCGAGTACGATCTGGACCGCGCCGGCATTTTCCAGGCTGGCCAGGGTCGCTTCTTTAAAGAGGAGCTGTGAGACCCCTCTCTCTTTTAGCATCTGAAGCATCTCTTCATCGCTTATCCCGCTGCCATTGGCAAGGGCGCGCACATCTGCTTCGTTCACAGAAAGATTGACCGTCTTATAACCCTGCTCAGCCTGGATGCGCACGACACCCACATAGATGGAGCAGACGACGGCTATCAGCACAAGCACTGCGGCGCAGCGCTCCATGATCTGATAAAACTTCGACAAGTTAAACACTCCTTCAGGATTTTTTCACTGAGATATCAACAGTATACCCTATTTACCACCCATTTCCTACACCTTCATTCAAAATGAACAGGGATTTTTCCCAAAACACCACATCTCTCTGCAAGAACTGTACGATCATACAAAATCATTGCTTTGTGAGATACCAAGAAACTAAAAAAATGAGTGGCCTTCTCCAAATTACGCTGGAAACCGCTCTCCGAATCTGCTAAAATATATCATACCTGATACGGTTATCATTAAAGCTTATGTTTTAAGGAGGCAGCACATGTCACTGAATATCACCACAGATTATGCCATTCGCATCATGATGTATCTGGCAAATTATTACGACCCGGATCCACTCTTTGCGCCGGATGGCAGCTGCTCAGGAAAAGTGATCGCTGAGAAGATGAACATTCCTTACAATTATTTTCTCAAGATCGTGCCACGTCTCAAAGACGCCGGCTACCTGCTCTCCTTCCAGGGCAAGCGCGGCGGTTACGTGCTCACGACTCCGCCAGAGAACATCAGTCTCTTCGATATCATCCATGTCATGGAAGACGATTTCATCCTCAATACCTGTACAGCGCCTGATGGCCAGTGCGCGCGCAACGCTTCCGACTACTGCGCAGTGCATTATGTGCTCGAGAGTGTCCAGAGCAACATCGACAACACCCTGAAGTCGGTCAATCTGGCACAACTGGCGGCGGAAACGCATGATCTCGCATAAAATGGATCACCTGCTGAAGATGGCAGGTGATCTTTTTTTGCACAAAAAAGACCTGCGGCAGCTGTCGCAGGTCTTTGGTGCTTATTGACGTTTCCAGGTGGTACCGGCTTTGCCATCTTCGAGCAGGATGCCGATCTCAGCCAGACCATCGCGGATACGGTCAGCCGTGGCAAAATCTTTGTTGGCACGGGCATCCTTGCGGATGGCGATGATGAGATCCATGAGCTGATCGGCGAGATCATCATCGGCTCCAGCCTCAGCGGTAAGATCAATGCCGAGCACGCCAGCGAGTTCAGTGAGTACGCGCTGTGCCTGATCCAGGCTCTGTGCATCGAACTGGTCTTTCTTGAGATAGACGTTGATGTCCTTGGCCAGTTCAAAAAGAGCAGCGATAGCGAGCGCGGTGTTGAAATCATCATCCATAGCGGCGCAGAAATCAGCCTTGGCTTTTTCGGCCTGAGCACGCAATTCGCTGGCATCTTCGTCCTCATGTGCCCCAGCGAGCTTCATGGCCTTTTCAGCAGCCTCTGCTGCATGCTGCAGACGTTCGAGGCCACGGCCGGCGACCTCGATCTTTTCATCGTCGAAATCGAGCGGGCTGCGGTACTGCACGCTCAGGAGATAGAAGCGCACGACCTGAGGGTCGAAGCGTTCAAGGATATCGCGAAGCAGGAAGAAATTACCCTTGGATTTGCTCATCTTTTCCTGGTTGATGGTGATGAAACCATTGTGCATCCAATAACGAGCCATCGGCGCATCATGGAGCGCACAGCTCTGAGCGATCTCATTTTCATGGTGCGGGAAGATGAGATCCTGCCCGCCGCCGTGGATATCGAAGGTGTCACCAAGGTATTTGGCGCTCATAGCCGAGCATTCGATGTGCCAGCCAGGACGGCCCTTGCCCCATGGCGATTCCCAGAAAGGCTCACCTGGTTTGGCACTCTTCCAGAGAGCGAAATCGAGGGGATCCTGTTTCTTTTCATCAACCTCGACGCGGGCGCCAGAGAGCAGGTCGTTGATGTCACGACCGGAAAGCTGACCATAGTCCCTGAACTTGCGCACAGAATAGTAGACATCACCATTGTCAAGGGCATAGGCATAGCCCTTGTCGATGAGTCCCTGCACGAAAGCAATGATGTCATCGATGTGTTCGCTGACCTTTGGATGGACAGTCGCTGGCAGCACGTTCAGTGCTTTGGTGTCTTCAAAGAAAGCATCGATATAAAAAGCCGCAAGGGCGACCGGATCCTTGCCTTCTTCATTGGCACGCTTGATGATCTTGTCATCGACATCGGTGAAATTAGAGATATAGGTCACGTCATAGCCGAGGTAGGTGAAATAACGGCGCACCGTGTCAAAAACGACGATCGGACGGGCATTGCCGAGATGGATATAGTTGTAAGTGGTCGGGCCGCAGACATACATCCTCACCTTGCCAGGTTCGAGCGGCTCAAATGGCATCTTTTTCTTTGCCAGGGTGTTATAGATCATGACTTGGTTCAAAGTTTTTCCTCCAATTCTTTCAAACGTCTCGCGATCTCATCGAGGCGATAGCCGTAAATGCGCAGGCAATCGTCGACCGGATCCGGCAGCTGATTGTGGTTGAGATCCGGATGGTGGGCATCCGTGTGCACGCGCTTGCCGTCCTGGCGCACAATGCGCCCCGGCACACCGACAACAGTGCAGTTGTCCGGCACATCCTTGATGACAACGGAACCAGCGCCGATCTTGACGTTGTTGCCGATGTTGATGTTGCCGAGGACCTTGGCGCCGCTGGAGACCATGACATTGTCACCAAGGGTCGGATGGCGCTTGCCGGTCTCTTTACCGGTGCCGCCCAGCGTCACGCCCTGATATAGGGTGACATTGTCGCCGACAATGGCCGTCTCCCCGATGACAATACCACAGCCGTGGTCAATGAAGAGCCCTTCGCCAAGCTGCGCACCGGGATGGATCTCAACCTGAGTGAAGAAACGCGCCACCTGACTGAGAAAACGCGCGAATACACGCATGTGCTTTTGATACAATTTATGGGTGATGCGGTGCATCCAGATGGCATGCAGCCCCGGATAATTCATGATGACCTCAAGCTTAGAGGTGGCAGCCGGGTCACGTTCAAACACGCATTCTATATCACGATTAAAGCGTTCGATAAAACTCATGGTATTTCCTTCTTTCTCTGTGGGCATGAAACGCCGCTCATACATCCAGTACGAGCTCGACCGGACAATGGTCAGAGCCAAAGATCTCCGTATGGATATCCGTGGAGACGATGCGATCCTTGAGATCGTCCGAAACAACGAAATAGTCGATACGCCATCCGGCGTTCTTCTCTCTCGCTTTGAAGCGGTAGCTCCACCAGGAGTAGACTTGTTCCACACCTGGGTGCTGATAACGCCAGGTGTCGATGAAGCCGGCATCCAGAAGAGCCGAGAACTTTTCGCGTTCTTCATCGGTAAATCCGGCGTTGCGGCGATTGGTCTTCGGGTTTTTGAGATCGATCTCTGTGTGGGCGACATTGAGGTCGCCACAGGCAATGACCGGTTTTTCCGCTTTCAGTCGACAGAGCAGATCACGCCAGGCATCGTCCCATTTCATGCGCCAGTCGAGCCGCGCCAGCTCACTCTGGGAATTTGGCGTATAAGTGGTGACAAAATAATAGTCCCCCATGTCCATGGTGATCACACGGCCTTCAGTGTCCATCTCCGGGATACCGATGCCATAACGCACGTCACGCGGTTCCTTGCGGGTAAAGATCGCTGTACCGGAATACCCCTTCTTCTCAGCGCTATGGAAGAACTGCTGATAGCCTGGCAGATCGAGATCGATCTGATGTGGCTGGAGCTTGGTCTCCTGCAGCGCGAAGATGTCCGCATCGAGCGCATTGAAGGCATCGAGGAACCCCTTGCCGACAGCGGCACGCAGGCCATTGACATTCCATGATATCATTTTCATTGCAGGTGCCCTCCTTTGATGGTTGGCAGTATATTGAGCCCGCAGATGGCGGGCAGCTTTCGTAAAAAGTCACAGAAGCAGCGCCTCTATGCTTTATCTTAACATACCGCGGCGTCAGTGTAAAACCTCTTTGCATGGCCCGCGGAAAATTCAGCACCGTCTGCGCACAAACGAAAAAACCACCTCCATACGGAGATGGTCTCACGTGTGATCTCAGTCGTTCTCGCCGAGCAAAAAAAACGGCTTGCGTACCGAAAGCGCACCGCCCTCAGCAACAGTAGCGACAACGCTGGTTTCGCCCAAAAGTTCGATGGTGGCAAGGTTGTCCTGATGCACCTCGTCCGATGCATCGAAGCGGTTCATGATGACACCCGCGAACGGCAGATCGTGGCTGCGCATATAATCGATCGTGAGCAGTGTCCCGTTCAGTGTTCCAACGCCGCTCGGCGCCACGATGACACTCGTCAGACCCAGCGCCCTCAGCACATCAGCCTGCATGACACGGCGGCCATTGGCGTAGAGCGTATACGGGCAGATGATACCGCCTGTCCCCTCCACGATGGTAGCATCATGGAGCAGCGAAACACTGGCAAAATCCGCCTGGATCATGTCGGGATCGACCGGCTGCATGAGATGCGCCGCCGCCAGATGCGGCGAAATGGCTTCTTTGAACACATAGCTCGAAAGAGACAGGATCTCCTGATCGAGCCCACACTGCGCATGCAGCCGTCCGGCATCACTTTCCGGGATGCTGTCGGTACCGCTGATGACCGGCTTATAAAACGCAGTGTCATATCCGCCATCCGAAAGTGCCGCCAGGAGCGCGCCTGCCACAGTGGTCTTGCCAACGCCGCAGCCTGTCCCTGCGATAAACAATGCTTGACTCATAATTTCTTCACCTCAAAACCCAATTGTCGGATGATCGCAATATCTGTCCGCGTGGTGGTGCCGCCTGTGGTGAGCATATCGCCGCTGATCATCGCATTGGCGCCACCCTGAAAGCAGGCACAGCACTGCATCCGGCATAGCGCGCTTCCTCGCGGCTGACGCCCACGCCGTGCAACGCGCGAGCTTCCAGTTGTTCCAATTGTACCATATTCTCTCCACTACTCCCATAAATATTGTAAATGTGGCGCAAGTCTTTTCACCACGACCACCGCCAGCACTTCGAGTACGGCGTTGCCCGGCAGGACGAGCAGACAGCCCGCCATGAAAACAGCCCAGAGGCTGTTGGAGATACCAAGAACATAGTTGGTGATCAGATACAGATACCCCACACCAATGGCATAGCTCACCGCCATGCCGCAGGCAGCAGCCGCACTCAGCCGTTTCCAGGACGGATCAGGCACCGCATGAGCGATCTTCCCGGTGACATAGGCCGTCAGGATAAAGGCCAGGAGGTAGCCAAAGGTCGGCTTGAGCACATACGCCGGACCACCGCCTTCCGTAAAGATCGGCACGCCCAGAAGTCCCAGGATCACATACACCGCTACGCTCCAGGTCCCCAGACGCGGGCCCAGGATGAGTCCCGCCATCGTCACAAAGAACAGCTGCAGCGTGAACGGCACCAGCGGCACTGGGATGCGCAGAAAAGCCCCCACTGCTACCAATGCGCTAAAGATGCCGCAGAGCACCAGCTCCTGTGCCCGAAGTTTCTTTTTTGCCGTTGTCATACAACCGCCTCCTTATTTTCCAAAAGATGATGGGCTTATTATACAAGGCACCGCACCTATTGTAAACCTATTTTTTAATTTAGTTTACAATAGGTGTAAAAAAGAGACCGCTACTATGCAGCGGTCTCTTTTCAAGCATTGTTTCAGCCGATGATGGAATCGATCTTGTCTTCGTATTCTTCGATCTCTTTTTCGCCAGCCATCTTGCCAACGTATTCGCCATCATCAAAGAAAAGAACCTGAGGCACACCCTTGAGGGAGAAACGTGCGAAAAGGTTTCTTTCTTCTTCAACGTCTACTTCATAGAAGCCAAATTTGCCTTTGTACTTATCATCAGCTTCGAGCTCTTCGATCTTTGGATGAACAGCCTGGCAGACATGGCAGGATTTACGAGAAAACATTACAAGGCAAGGTTCGCCATCATCATAGATGACTTCATCAAAGCTATTTTCATTCAGTTTTTCCATTTTTTGCACTCCTTCAAAAGTATCAATCGACTTTATATTTATAATAAACGATACAGTTTGCATCGTCTAGTCACTCTATGACTATTTTTCAATTCGCATAATGTTTTTTAACAAAGCGGATGAATTGGGAATTATAATAATCTGCCAGTGTAGAGCCACTGTGCACATCATAGAAAGGTACTTCATCGCTGCCCAGTGCATCTGCAAACGCATCAAAGACCTCGTCGATATTTTTATCCGCCATCCCTGGCAGTTTTGCCCCGACCTGTTTCAGGCGGTGTTCAAACAATTCCAAATGTCCTTTCATCGTCCGACCTCCTAAAAATATGCGTGCTCTCTCGCCAAAACCGCGGCCTTATGGTATCATGGGAGCGTTGGCTTTCACGCTGATACTATTTTAATCCATCAACGACCGAAAATAAAGACTAGGAGGCGATTTTATGGCACGCGTTCGTCGTGTGGCAGGCACCCAGGAGCGCCTGCATGCTTCTCCCTATACCATCAACCACCCCCATGCCCTGCGCGGTCACTGGCAGGATGCCTTTCCATCTCCCCAACCCCTGGTGATCGAGATCGGATCGGGTCGGGGCCGCTGGCTCTACACTGCCGCCAAACTCCATCCGGAGCTGAACTTCCTCGGCATTGATGTGGTGCCGGAGATCATCATGGATGCCATTGATGACCACGCTGAAAAACAAGGTGCACCCGAACAGGTGCGTTTTCTCTGGCTGGATGCCGAGCATCTGGACGAGATCTTTGCGCCGGGCGAGGTCAGCGACATCTATCT
>CAUDRX010000043.1 GCA_958451915.1 uncultured Peptococcaceae bacterium | reverse complement strand
CGATTAAAGATGCCACCGCCGATACTCAGAAAGGCCGCAATGGTACCGAGCACAACACCGATCAAGGTCATGGCCAGGCGGTTCTTAAGATGGAAATGCGGGATACGGTCACCGAAGATCTCGTGCAGCATGACGAGGACAACGATGAGGATCTGCAGCACACTCTGGACAATGGTCACAACATTGTCATCGGCGGCATACGCGATAAAATTTGCCAGAAGCTGATTGCCTGCAATACCACCAAGCATGCTGCCAATGGTGAAAAAGATGACCATGCGCCAATCCACAAAGCGCGCATTGTAGCGGCTCTTATAGATGCTGACAGTTGTCATTGTAAGGATGGTGATCGATGACATGGCATTGACGGAGGCGGCGGAAAAGCCGCCCATCGCATCCATCAGCGGCTTAATGATGATGCCGCCGCCAAGGCCGCTGGAGGCCCCCAGGGTGCAGGCAAAGAGAACAATAAAAAAGACGATGATACTTTGCAACGAAAAAGCCTTCTTTCCAATGAAAAAAGCGGCTGGCATCTGTTTTGGAGCGCCAGTCGCTTTAAAATGCATTATTTGGTGATGGTTGAGCGTTCGATAAGGTACGGATTGGTCTCAGCGAACGGATAATCAGCTGCGTAAGGATCAAGATCACTGTAGCGTTCCCGCTGACCAATGGTAATATTGCCGCTGCCCGTAGAGGCAGTAATGAGCTTATCCGGAGAACCGCCGACACTGCCGACGTAAGCCTGTTCATTTTCAGCGACAACGCTGGCATCTTTCCAGTAACGACCGTCATAGCCCATGGTCACGATGCCATTCTGTGCCAGCGCCTGGATCATCGTATTGTATGGCAGGTTCTTCGAAAGCATGGTGATGTTGCCTGTATCGCTCTCGATGTCCCACTGTCCTTTGAGTCTGGTGTCATAGCTGAAGATGCCGCCTTCCTGGCTTGTAGCATCGACACGCTCCAGTTCATTTTCAAGATAGGTCTGAGACCCGGCGGTGCTGGAAACATTCATAAAGGAGACATCATTACCGTAGAAACGCAACGGCGTATCGCCACCGGCGACTTCCATGCTGTCGGCCTTTACATCAGCGAAATACGCATAACCACCATCTGCAACGACAGCCGCTAAATAGGTGGTGCGCACACGTTCCACATGCAGATCGAGCGCTTCACCATTGATGATAAGTGAATCAAGATCGCATTCCGGCAAAAGCACCTGCATGGTGAGATCCTGCACACGGGCGTCTCCATCGTTTTCGAGAAGTCGCACGGTACATTCAGTCCCATCCAGATCGACCTTGGCGATCTGGGCTTCATAGCCACGTCCCGCCAAGATAACCTGCGGTCTTGTCAGGCTCTCGACCATGCCAACCTCCAGCCTGACATCAGACGCTTCGATATTGAGCGTCTTGAGCCCATCACGCGTCACCGGCACTTCCACCTGCTGATCGACATGTGCGTGGGTATTGAACGCACCGGCACGCTCGTTGAGGCTAAAGTTGAAGACTAAAAAAACAAGAAGGCAGACCACTGCCAGCGCTGCGAACAGCAGCTGATAACGACGGGTCTTCTTCAGAAAATATCTTAACCGTTCATTCAATGGCTCTCGCCCCCCTGATCATTTCATTCCTTCTCTATTTTACACATTCAACATGCATCCTGCAACATTTAATCTTCACTGTCAAGACCAGGCCTCTTGCAGAAGATCCCGATGACGGTACGGATCTTGTCAGCAGCTATCCAGTGCTATTATCTGTCAATGGCGCCTCTTTTCGGCCACTGTCCGCCAGGGATAAACGAATGTTTTCCGACGCATCAATGGTAATAATTTTACATGCGCCTGAAGCGTTGATACACTGGCTTTACTTCCATCACTACTGACCGCTGCAGCGGCAAAAGAAAGGGGTTTTCGCACATGAGAACGATACTTGAACGGATCCCGATTCCTATGGCCGGCTTATCCCTCGGCCTGGCAGCCCTCGGCAACCTCCTGGTGCCTTTAGGTGAAGGCGTTCACCTTGCCTTTGGGGCATTGGCGTTCGTCATCTGGCTGCTCGTGATGATAAAGATCGTGCGACGTCCCGATGTTCTGCGACGAGACTTAAAAAACCCGATCATCGCCAGTGTCTCCGGCACGATCTTTATGACAGCAATGCAGCTGGCTGTCTATGCCGAACCATTTCTTGGCAACGGGGCTTTTCTCTTCTGGCTGGCGGCAGTGAGTGGTCACGCCATGCTGATCATCTGGTTCACACGGCGCTTCTTCCGCTGCTTTGAACTAAAGAATGTGTTCCCGACCTATTTCATCACTTATGTTGGCATCGCCGTTGCTGCCGTCACCGCACCAGCTTTTGACATGCAGGTCTTTGGCAGGAGTGTCCTTGGTTTTGCGCTTATCAGCTATGCAGTGCTTTTTGTACTCGTGAGCTGGCGTTACCACAAACATCCGATCCCGCTGGCAGCGCGCCCGCTGTTCTGTATCTACACGGCACCGATGAGCCTCTGCTTAACGGGCTATCTGGCAATCACGGCAGCCCCTTCGCCGGCAATTGCGATCACGATGGGCGTTCTTGCACAGCTCCTTTACCTGATCGTCCTTTGCCGCCTGCCGCGGCTCTTACACCTGCCATTCTATCCAAGCTACGCTGCCTTCACCTTTCCTTTCGTCATCACGGCGACCGGCCTGAGCAAACTCCTCACAGCTCTCGCGGGCCTGGGCATGACGATCCCGACGCCGCTCTGGTTCCTGGCAGGATTTGAAACGCTCGTAGCCGCCTGGCTCGTCGGCTATACACTGGTGCGTTATCTCAAGCATCTCTCCTGCGGCTTGCACGATGCCCCTGAATGGGCCTACGAAGAATGCCGCTGGTGCTGTACCTGAACACAAAAAAGCCTGTATCGCACTACCATGCGATACAGGCTTTTCTTATGCTTTCCTGGCTTCGGCACGTTCACGCTTTGCCTCGGCCTTTTCTTTTTTCTGTTCTGCCTTGTCTTTTTTCAACTCGGCTTTCTCATTATAGAGCGGCAGATAGACCGTGAAAGTTGTACCAATATCTTTTTTGCTCTTGACTTCGATACGGCCGCCATGCGCCAGGACAAGCCCCTGGGTGATCGCCATGCCAAGCCCGGTGCCGCCGGTCTCACGTGCACGCGAACGATCACTGCGATAAAATCGGTCGAAGACATGCTTACAGTCTTCTTCGCTCATACCAATGCCTGTATCTGCCACCGAGAAAACAAAATTCTCTTTGTCTGCCCAGGCTTTTAAGATAACAACACCGCCATCCGTGGTATAACGCAGGGCATTGCTCACAAGATTCAGCACGATCTGCTTGAGCCGCTCTGGATCAGCATAGCAGTATGGCAGCTTATCGGCATATTCCACCTTTACAGTGATATTGCGGGATTCAGCATCGGCGTCAACGATGACCAGGAAATCTTCGAAAAAGTCCGGGAAATTGATCAGCGTCTTGTTGATCGGCATGTGACCGGCATCCAGACGAGAAATGTTCTGCAACTCAGTCACCATCCCGCCAAGGCGAAGCATCTCATCATAAAGAGATGAGATCTCTTCCGGCGTACAGTCTTCATTTTTAACAAGTTTGTTCTCCAATGTGCCTGCGATGGCTGTGATCGGTGTACGCAGTTCATGGCTGATGTCCGCAAAGAGCTGAACGCGGGCGTCATTGGCCCGGGAAAGCTCTGCCGACATCTGGTTAAAGGCGAGTGCGAGTTCGCCGATCTCGTCGTCATTATCGATCTCAACCTTTTCATTCGTCGACCCCTGCGCGATCCTTCGCACAGAAGCAGTCAGCTTATCCAGCGGTTTGGTCAGGTTGCGCGCAGAGATCCAGCCAAGGATGATCGCCAGAACGATGGTCACAGCCACACCGATCACAACAGACTGTCTGGTCTCTTCCAGATAACTGTCTGTGAGATGCCAGAACTGCCCACTGACAAAGTCCGTTGGCAGAAGATATCCGATAAGGTTATTGGTGCCTTCCTGATAGATCGCAAAGCCATGGTCCAAAGTCCGCTTGGTAATGCGCTGACCCAATACAGCCGTATCAGGATTCGTCAGCACTGTGCCTTCCGGGCTCACAAGGACCACGGAAAGCTCTTCCCGCTGCACGACCATGACACCATTGCTGCTCTGTAAGGTAAAGTTTTGGAACGCGTTCTCTGCCGCGTTCTGTACGCCGACCCAGGAATTGCCGTTCTCAGAATAATAGTTAACGTAAAACTCCTGCCATTGGCCGATGTCCTGCTGTTTGGTCCGCGTCAGATACTCGTCGAAAGTCCTGCCCATCAGGTTCAGTGTGACGCCGCCAACGATCAGACCAGTCAACACCGCCATCAGCGTCATCAGCGAGATGATCTTAGTCGACAGTCTCATATTTATCCCCAAACTTATAGCCTAAGCCATAGACCGTCTGGATAAAGATCGGTTTTTGTGGATTTGGTTCGATCTTTTTGCGCAGGTTACTGACGTGTGTGTCGATAGCACGCTCATACCCAGCATAACTCTCACCCAGCGTTGCTGTCAAAAGCTGCAGGCGACTGTATGGGCGGCCAACGTTTTCGGAAAGCGTCACAAGGATCGCGTATTCCGACGGTGTGAGATCGATGCTCTCGCCGTCATAGAACACTTCGCGACGATCCAGATTGATCACGAGTTTCCCAAAGGTACGCACGTCTTCGACATTCTCTACCACATGCTTGCTGCGTCTGAAAACGGCTTTGATTCGCGCGTTCAGCTCACGCAGGCTGAACGGTTTTGTGATATAGTCGTCTGCTCCAAGTTCCAGACCAAGGAGTTTATCGATCTCCTCATTGCGCGCCGTGACCATGATGATCGGTGTATTGTGATCACGACGTACCTGTTTGCAGACCTCCATGCCGTCGATCTTTGGCAGCATGATATCCAGGATGATAAGATCGGGTTTCGCTGACTCGACCATTTCCAGCGCTTTTTCTCCATCGCCTGCTTCAAGCACCTGATAGTTCTGGGTCTCAAGATATTCTTTGATATTTGTGCGGATATTCTCTTCGTCTTCTACGACTAAAATCTTTTCATTCATAAGCACACCACTTTCTGATCAATTATAATGCGTTGCGCGTGTGTAAGCAATATTGTAGTAATCCATCAACTGCTGACTGGCTTTCTCCCAGCTCGATGCTTCAGCTTCCTTACGGGCGATCACCCGGATACGACGCACAGTTTCCTGATCGTCCAGCCGTGCCAGCGCCTGATCCAGAGAAGCTTCGTCACCACTCGTATAAAGCAGCGCATCCCGACCATCCTTGAACTGTTCCGAAGTCAACGGACTGCGTGCCGCGATGATCGGCACGCCCGAGGCCATTGCTTCAAGCAGTGTCAGACCAACCTGATCATGGATCGCAGGGAAGATAAAAGCATCACCCGATGCATAGGCTTCTGCCAGATTGCGCCCTCGCAGGAAGCCTGTAAAAACACAATTTGTTCCTGCAAACGCTTTTTCCAGCGCCTCGCGCTCTGGTCCATCACCAACGATCGCCAGACAGAGGTCCTCACGCCGACGCAAAAGTGGCACAAGCGAAGCCAGATTCTTCTGTTCCCTCAGTCCTCCGACAAAGACCAGAAGCTTTTTATCAGTCTGCCCCTTGTTGAGAATGCGCCGCATATCCTCCGAAGCAAAACCGGGATGTCGTTTTTCCGAATCCACACCGCGTTTCAGGACATGTGCGTTATGGATCCCGAAGCTTTCCAGCGTATGGCGCATGACATGAGATGTGCAAAGATTCATAGATGCCTCCGCAGAAAGCTTCTGTCTGGCATGCCAGACCATCTTTTCCGAGATACGGTTGTCCAGATGATATTGCTTCAGACTGTTGATGTAATTGGTATGATAGCTGACGACCATTGGTATCGCAAGTTTAGTCGCGTATTTCGCTGCCACCATGCCTAAGATGAGAGGATTGACGATATGCACAACCTGCGGCGAAAAGTCCAGCATGACCTCCTCTATTCGTTTCAGTGCCGGTGCCCACATGAATTTTTTGCCAAACGGAAGTTTTTTATCTGGGATCCCATAGATGGTCGCTTCGTCATACTGGTCGATGCCACGATCCGGTGTCACAACAACGACACGATGACCTTCCCGATGAAAACATCGGATCGCTTCTGTCAGCCGCAGCACCAGGCCATCACTTGCTGGCAAAAACAATTCCGTCACGATCATAATGCGCATGGATTCCCCTCCTCTCCGATTCTTTCACAGTATATCCTACCACAAACGGGGCATCCCTTCTATACAGCCATCTCTATTATTTGAAATTCTTAATACTTCTCTTGTCTTACAACAAAAAACAGCCACAGCCTCTTCACAGGCTGTGGCTGTTTTTTTATCAGATCATTCTTCATCAAGCAATGGGTCTCTCATCACAGCTCCCGTACTGGAAGAGGTAACAAGATATGCATAGCGGCGCAGATAAGAATTATCGATCAGATCACGCTTTGGCGTTTTCTGCGTGCCTTTGCGGGCCGCCAGTTCGTCTTCAGTAAGGCGCACGGAAAGCGAACGGTTCGGGATGTCTATATCGATGATATCACCTTCCTGAACAAGGCCCAATGGACCGCCCTCTGCAGCCTCCGGCGAAATGTGGCCAATGCAGGCCCCGGCAGTCGCCCCGGAGAAGCGACCATCTGTGAGCAGTGCCACCTCTTTGCCCAGGCCAGCGCCGATGATTGCGGAAGTTGGCGAGAGCATCTCTTTCATACCCGGACCACCTTTTGGCCCTTCATAGCGGATAACAACCACGTCACCCGACTTGATCTCACCGGCAGTGATCGCCGCAAAGGCCTCTGTTTCGGAATCATACACACGCGCAGGACCAGAATGCTTGAGCATTTCCGGCGCGACAGCCCCCTGCTTGACCACTGCACCATCCGGGGCAAGATTGCCACGCAGTACAGCCAGCCCCCCTGTCTGACTATAGGCATCTTCTGCAGTATGGATGATATTGCGGTCTTTGACGACAGCATTTGCGACATTCTCCGCGACTGTCTTACCAGTTACCGTCATGCCGCTGCCATCGATACGCCCTTCATCCAAAAGCTGTTTCATCAGCGCCTGAATGCCACCTGCTTCACCCAGCTGATTGATATGCTGGGTATTGGCAGGGCTGAGCTTGCAGACCTGTGGCGTGTTATTAGCAATACGATCGAAGTCTTCCAGCGTGATCTTCACATGCGCCTGGTTGGCGATCGCCATCAGGTGCAGTACGGTATTTGTCGAACCACCGATCGCCATATCCACTGTGATCGCACGCAGGAACGCCTCGCGGGTCATAATATCACGTGCACAGATGTTCTTTTCGACCATCTCCATGACCTGTTTCCCCGCTTTACGCCCCAGAGCCTTACGTGCCCCATATGGTGCAGGGATCGTGCCATTGCCAGGCAGCGCCAGGCCAATGGCTTCTGCCAGACAGTTGATCGTATTAGCGGTATACATCCCTGAACAGGACCCGCAAGTCTGGCAGGCAGTCTCTTCCAATTCTTTCAGGGTCGCATCATCGATCTTGCCGGCAGAGTACGCGCCAACCGCCTCGAAACCGCCTCGGCTCAGATCGCTGTCTTCCCCGCGGAAACGACCAGGCAGCATCGGACCACCGCTGACATATACGCAAGGCACATTGAGACGGGCCGCTGCCATCAGCATCCCAGGGACAATCTTATCACAGTTTCCGATCAATACCAGCCCATCAAATTTATATGCCATATACATGGCTTCGATCGAATCCGCGATCAGTTCACGGGTCGCCAGGGAATAGTTCATCCCGGAATGGTTCATCGCGATCCCATCGCACAGGCCGATGGCAGGGAATTCCATCGGCGTCCCGCCAGCGCCGAGCACACCAGCTTTGACAGCATTAGCAATCTCGTCGAGGTGAAAATGCCCAGGAATGACTTCGTTCTGCGCATTAACGACACCGATCAGTGGTTTTTCAAGATCTTCAGCAGTATAGCCCATTGCATAGAACAATGAACGATGCGGTGCACGAGTAGGCCCCTTTTTGACTTCATCGCTTCTCATAGACTCTCATCTCCATTTTATCATTTCTAATTGTGATTAGATCTCTTCGCCGTCTTCAGAAAACAACGGCAGTGACAGCAGGTAGGATTTATCCACATAATCATCGATCCCAGAGACGTTAAAACCATGGCGGATGATACTCGCTTCGCCGACCACATAGCCGCCAAGCGCATTCACAAGATCCGACAATGCCGTCATCGTAGAACCGCGCAGTACCACGTCATCTACCAAAAGGATTCGTTTGTCAGAAATATACTCCGCATCATCTTTCGACAAATAGAGGCGTTTATAGTGATCCCCGTCCTCTTTGTGTTCCACCACCTGGATGGCCACAACATCATCCATGTATGCTTTTGCACTCTTACGAGCGACAACAAAGCGTTCCTTTTCTGCCTGGAGCGTCATTGCATAAGCCAGTGTGATGCCTTGAATCTCTTCTGTTACAATACAGTCAAAATCCGGCACCTTCACAAGCAGTTCGCGGGCAGCCGCCTGGATCAGCGGTAGATCATTGTAGGCGATAAAGAGCGGGATCCACGTATCCTCATCAATCTGATACAAAGGTAGTTGACGTTTTAAACCAGCAATTTCAACTTCATGAAATTTCTTCATCATAAACCCTCCCTTACTGTATCTTTTACTATAGCAAATGTCACGAATGAATGCAATTTTATTCAGCCATATTTAGAAAATAATGACCATTGTATTTTCTCAGATCCAGTGCAAATAAAAAAGGTGTATCGAATCATCGATACACCTTTTGACTGCTAGGCAGTTTTTCCAAATTGAACGTATAAATTATACGCAACCGGTTGGTTTTGGAAGACCAGCGATCTTGCATGCGCCCTTAGCTGGACCAGATGGGAAGAGATCGTAGATTTCCTTGAGGGAGAACCCGGATTCCTTGGTCATCTTACGTACCATTGGAGCGATACCGTATTCATTGTAGTAGTCTTTGAGATAGTTGATGAGTTTCCAATGATCTTCGGTCAGTTCGCTGAGACCTTCGGTGTCTGCCAAATATTTAGCAACTTCTTCGTCCCACTGATCGAGGCTTACTAAGAAACCGTCTTCATCGACTTCAACTTTTTTACCATTTACATCGATTTCTGGCATTGATAAAGCACCTCACATTTTAAATTTGTCAAATTTGTGTATTGGATCTACAAAGCCCGGATATTCGACCAGATAGTCTCTCAGCATGTCCGTAGCCATCCTTAAACCGTCAACCTGCCCCATCTTGTAATCACTCAGTTTTGAATCCGAGATCTCACGGATCAGGTCTTCGCAAAAATCAAGCCATTCCATGCAATCATCCAATAAAGCCATTTGTATCTCCTTTACACATTATATCATTACTATCAAGTAATGAAAAGCGATTTAACGAAAGATCCGAAAAGAATTACTAATGCTTCCTTCCGGATCCTTCATAGTCCTAAGGATTACTTCTTAGGAAGGGTTACATAGGAAGTCCCAAGATAGAGATATTCAATCTTCCCATCATTTGCCAAGTCAGCGACTGCAACGTCGACATCACGTTTCTTGACACCAAGAGCATCCGCGATCTCACGGTTTTTAGCTTTGTCTTTGGTGCCGAGGAATTCGATGATCTTCGCTTCGAGTTCTTCTTTGGTAAAGTCAGCCATTATGACATCTCCTTTCGACAGATGTTACAGGGCTAAACCAAATTACATGGTTTCAACTGCGTTGGTATATTTGAAATTAGAGGTCGTGCGGAAGGTCTTCACAGAGAAGGTGAAGTCATCGATGTGCTTATCGGTGAATTCGAGACCGGAAATTTCAAAGAATTTTTCCCAACCGATACGTTCAACCCATTCGCCGTAGCGTTCGCCTGGCTTAGCGTTTTCAACCCAGATCTCAACGAGATGCTTGATGGTGTTAACGAGGGTTGGCCATCTTGGTGGTTCGTTAGGGATGTAAGGAACAACGAGCTTGGAGAAAGCTGGGCCCTTACGGGTGTTGGAAACCTTACCACCGACGAATACTGCGAGACCGTCGTTTTCAGGGTCAGCGATAGGCAGTGCAGGGCATACGGAGAAGCAGTTACCGCAGTACATGCACTTTTCTTCGTTGATGGTAACGGATTTCTTCTTAGGGTTTGGACGGATAGCGCCAACTGGGCAAGCTGCAACGAGGTTAGGGATTTCGCAGGAGTCAGCAACCTGTTCGTCGATAACGCGAGGTACAGTTCTGTGCATACCAACGAAGGAAATATCGGAGCAGTGTACAGCACCGCACATGTTGAGGCAGCAAGCCATGGAAATCTTCAGATGAGCTGGCAGGTCATCGCGTTTGAAGTAGTCATAGAGTTCATCCATAACAACCTTAACGGTACCAGAAGCATCGGTAGCTGCACTGTGGCAGTGTACCCAACCCTGGGTGTGGAGCATGGTGCGCAGGGAGCGACCAGTACCACCAACAGGGAAACCATAAGCTTCTACTTCTTCGATGATCTTGTCAACGTTTTCTTCTTCGGTAGTCATGAACTCGATAGAAGTACGAGTCGTGAAACGAAGATGCCCATCGCAGTATTTGTCTGCGAGGTCAGCAAACCAGCGAATGGATTCGGTGGAGAGCAGACGGGTGGAACCTACACGTACGGTGTAGAGAGCACCTGCAGGGCCAACGTGTTTCAGAACACCTGGTTTTACTTTTTCATGATATTGCCACTGACCATAGTTGTCCTGGCACATCTTAGGCATTTTATCCCAAAAGTGAGGAGGTCCAATATCAGTTGCAGCGTATTGAGACATCATTATTCAGCCACCTCCGTTTTGTCAAGGTCTTCGCCATACCAGTAGATATATGGGTTTTCACGTGGATGATCAACCATCTGAGGTACTGGTTTCATGTCGATTGCTTTCAGCATGGAGTTCATGCCAAGTCTGTAGATCAATTCGCCGAGACGTTCACGGGTCTTAGCGTGTTCATCCCACCAATCCCAGACTCTTTCTACGAAATCTTTGAAGTTTTCGTAGTCGTTTTCTTTGTCAAGCTTCATGAATGGTACAACAACCCAGCCAAGGAATGCGGACTGTACGATGGTTGCTTTACCACCGAGAAGGATGGAAGCACCTTTGTCGTCACCAACGTGCAGAGCCTTTGGCATGTTGTTGATGCAGTGCATGCAACGGGTGCAGTTAGCGTTGTCAATGGTGATCTCTTTCTTATCGGCATCATAGCTCATGCAGTGGCTTGGGCAGCGGCTGATGATAGCCTTGATTGGAAGCCCGGCATCTGCGTAAGCAGCGACTTCGGCCTGGTCGATCTTGATATCATCTCTCCAGGTACCGATGACCGCAATATCGGAACGTGCAGTTGCAGATACGCAGTCGTTAGGGCAGCCGGAAGCTTTGATCTTGGACTTGTATGGCCACATTGGGCGATGCAATTCCATCTGATAATGCTGGGTGACATTGTAGGTGAAATCCAGGGTGTCATAGCATGCGAATTCGCAGCGGCCAGGACCTACGCAGCAGCTTGGGGTTCTGAGGTTAGAACCGGAACCACCAAGGTCCCAACCAGCATCAGACAGGTCATTGAAGGTTGGCTGAAGTTCATCGGTAGTGGTACCAAGGAAGATCACGTCACCGGTAGCGCCGTGCATGTTGGTGATACCGGAACCATGCTTGTCCCAAATGTCGCACAGGGTGCGAAGGTCATCAGATTTATAGAAGAAACCAGATGGCTGGTTGATACGCATGGTGTGGAATTCGGTTACAGCTGGATATTTTTCTGGCTTTAAGGTATAACGACCTACAACACCGCCGCCGTAACTACGAACACCTACGATACCGCCGTGTTTCCACAGTGGCATTTTAACTTCGTAAGATTCTTCCAATAAATCGAGCAGAGTATCAGATACATCTTTTTTGACGGAACCAGCTTTTTCAATTTCCTTGACGAAGGAAGGCCATCTGCCGTTTTTCAGCTCGTCCATCATCGGTCTGTTGGTAGACAAATCCATACACCTCCATATTTTTTGTCGCGAGGGGGTCTCGCGTCCCGAATCAATATTCGTTCAAAGAAATAGCATCTGCAGGGCAAACTGCAACGCAGGTCTGGCAACCAATGCATTCGTTTTCGTTTACAGTGGAAACACCGTCAACGATCTCGTAAACGTTCTGTGGGCAGTCGGATGCACATGCACCGCAACCTACGCACTTGGTTTCATCAACTTCTACTAAGTACATACTTTTTCGCTCCTTCCGTGATAAGTTATCTACTTTGTCGTAATCCGACAGTTTCACTCATCTACTTTTAATAGTTTCTCATACTTTGTGAAATTTTGCAACAAATAGCCGCGGTCTTCCCCGAATTAATCTTAATTTTATCAATAAATATCATTTATTTTTATGGAAAGTCTTAGCTAATCCGACAAACCGCTGCGCCCACTCTGGCGAAGAAGCGGCATGAAAATGATGATAGGTCGCCAGCGTCTGGCGGCTCACCAACCCGTCAGAGATCTCCCCATCCTGCTCTGCGATCCCTTTACCGCGCTGAGTATGAAAACCATACACTGCCGGCGCTGCATTTTCAGGGAAATGCACACGGGAATGGTGGAACTCATGGCCAACGACTGTACTGCCAGCTTCAAAAAACGGATTGTTTGCTGTCACGGTCTGATAAGTATAGCCGAGACCCACAGGACGTTTCTCCATAGCAACTTCTGCATCAAAAACGCCCGCCATCTCATAGTGATTTTTTTCACTTTTGAGCGTCCGCACCAGATACATAAGTCCGCCGCACTCGGCGTAGATCGGCATGCCTGCCTCTGACGCCTGCTTGACAGATGCCCGCATGCTGCTGTTTGCTTCAATTTCACCTGCAAACATCTCCGGAAAACCACCGCCGATATATAGTCCGTCAAGGTCCGGCAAGGCACTGTCCTGCAAGGCATCGAGCATCACAAGCTCAGCGCCCTCTGCCGCCAGCGCCTCCAGATTTTCCGGATAGTAAAAACTGAAAGCACGATCGCGAAAGACACCGATGCGTACAGGATCCCCGATCACCTCATGTTGCACGTCAGGCAGTGGATCGACAAGATCCGGCGCACTGTCAGCGATGGCCAGCACACGATCAAGATCCACATGCTCGCTCACCAGCCGGCCCAAACCATCGATGCGCAGCTGCAGAGCATCCTGCTCGGAAGCCGGAATGAGTCCAAGGTGACGATCCGGGATCTCAACATCCCTGCTCTTTGGCAAAGCCCCCAAAAGCGGCACATCGCAGTATTCTTCGATGACTTTCGTCATGATATCGAGATGCCTTGGCCGTGCCACCTGATTGAGTACAACACCGGCAACGTTCAGGCGCTTGTCAAATGCAGCCACACCATTTATGATAGCCGCCACGCTTCGGGTGATGCGTGTCGTATTGACCACCAGGATCACCGGTGCCTGGAGGGTAACGGCAAGCTCCGCAGTACTGTTGGACCCCTGCCAGTCGAGGCCATCGAAGATACCCATCGCTCCCTCTACGACAGCGATGTCTTTGTCCGCTGCGTGGACACAGAGAGAATGCCGGATCTGATCTTTGGTCATCATTACACCATCCAGGTTGCGGCAAGGTACGCCAGTGGCAAATGTCGACCAGCTTGGATCGATGTAGTCGGGGCCTTTTTTGAAGCCCTGAAGCAAAAGACCACGCTCTCTGAGGGCGCGTTGGAGCCCAATAGTGAACGTGGTCTTGCCAGAGCGCCCCTGCACAGCTGCGACAACGAGCCGCGGAATGTGAAGTTTTGGTTCTTGCTCTGTGTATTTCATAGGCTTTAACCTGCTACGATGTTGACGAGTTTGCCAGGAACGACGATGGTCTTGCGCACAGTCTTGTCTGCGATGGCATCCTGGATCTTCTGTTCCTGCATGGCCTGTTCGATGATGGCATCCTTATCAAGGTCACTGGCGACGACAATGCGTGCTTTGAGCTTGCCGTTGACCTGAACAGCAAGTTCGACTTCATCAACCTTGAGGGCGGTGGTATCAACTTCCGG
>CAUDRX010000042.1 GCA_958451915.1 uncultured Peptococcaceae bacterium | reverse complement strand
CTTGCATGGTGTTATTAAAATATTATATCTAATTCGGACAAAAAATTAAATACATGAGAAATGTATAATTATTGAAACAATTTGCGGATCTGTGTTATACTTTTCTACAAGAAATGACAGTTCCTGCCTTTGGGTAGGTGTCGAAGATCACAAAAAAAGCGGTGGACGAGCCTCTTTCCAACGATCAACATGTGCACGGTCAAAGTGCGCCTGCGTGAAGGAGAGGACTCGTCTTTTTAATTTATTTCAGGAGGAAGATGCTTTATGAAAAAGAAAATGCTATCTTTGTTGTTGGTATCTTGTATGCTCGTAGGCCTTGTTGGTTGTGGTGGCGGAGACACTGCGCCTGCTTCAGGCAGTGCAGAGAGCAGCGCAACGGCGGAAACGGCTACGGAAAAAACAGTGACAGATATCAGCGGCCGTGAAGTGACGATCCCGGCTGAAGTAGACAGCATCGTCAATCTCTGGCCATCTTACACTGCTTCTCTCTATGTACTGGGTGCCGGTGACCTTGTGAGGGCGCAGGCTCAGAGCGGTCTGGTCAATGCCTGGACAGAATTCTTCTATCCAAAAGCCAGCGAAGTGCCTGTGCTTGGTGGGACAACGCCAAATGTTGAAGAAGTCGCCAAGCTCGATCCGGATTTTGTTATCGTGCATCCAAGTTCACTCTCTTCCGGATATCCCGAACAACTGGAAGAGCTGGGCATCCCTGCCCTGGATCTGAATCTGGACAGCTATGACACGATGATCGATTCTTACAGTGTGCTCGGTGAAGCGCTGGGCGGTGAATATCAGGAAAAAACAGAAAAGCTCAATAGTATGATCCAGGAAAAATTGGATCGCGCCAATGAACTGACCGCCGATCTGTCAGATGAAGACAAACCGGTCGTTTATTACATTACCGGTATGCAGGACAATCTCACCGCGACCGCTGGTGCTGACAGCATGCAGCAGAGTTGGGTCGAGACCTGCGGGGGCGTCTTTGCGACAGCGACGATGAACGTGAACCAGGAAACTTCTGAAGTCACTGCAGAAGAAGTCTTTGCTGCCAACCCGGATGTGATCTTTGTCGGCAATACTTATCAGCACAGGATCATCGAAGAACTCCAGACGATGGATGGATGGAAAGATCTGAACGCAGTCAAGAATGGCCGCGTCTATGGTGTGCCTTATGGCTGCTTTGGCTGGGACCGCTATGGCATGGAGAGTACGCTGCTTATCGATTATGCGTTGTCCTGCATTCAGCCGGAGATCGCTGAAGAAAATGGCATCGATCACGACTACCTTGTCAACGAGGTCATTGATTTCTATAAGACCTTCAATGGTACAGAGATGACCACTGAACAGGCAGAGAACATGCTCAACGGTCTGACTCCTGACGGCCAGGATGAAGCCGACACAGCAGCCGCCCAGAGCCAGGGTGGTGGTCAGCGGTAAACGCGCATGAAAAACGCTCAAACGCTTGATAATCTTGCCAGAGCGCGTGCGAAATACATCATAGTCATCGTTTTGTCGATCGTGCTCCTGGTAGCGGCTATGGTGGCTTCTTTAGCTATCGGCCGCTACAGCATCCCTTTTGCTGAGACGGCGCGCATCCTTTTATCGCATGTGCTACCGATCGATCAGACCCCGGAAGAGATAGAGAGCGCTGTTGTGCTCTCACTGCGGCTGCCGCGCACCATTGCCGCTGCCCTTGTGGGTGCGGCAATGGCTTTGTCTGGCGCAACATACCAGAGTATTTTTAAGAACCCAATGTGTTCGCCTGATCTTTTGGGAGTGACGTCTGGTGCCTGTGTGGGTGCAGCGGTGGCGATCCTTTTGGATCTTTCGAGCGGTGGCGTGCAGTTTTTTGCTTTTGTCACCGGCATTGCTACGGTGGCGATGACAGTGATGATCCCGCGGCTCATGCGCAATGAATCCACCACGGTTCTGATCCTCTCGGGGATCGTCGTCGGGAGCCTGATGTCGTCTGTCATGAACATCATCAAGTTTGTAGCCGATGCGGACACTGAGCTGGCCGAGATCACCTATTGGACGATGGGATCCTTTGCAACGGTGAGCCTGGCCGATATGGCGCCGGTACTGCCATCGATCCTCATTCCTGTGATCGTCATATTGCTCATGCGTTATCGGCTCAACGTGCTCTCACTGGGCGATAATGAAGCACGCTCGTTGGGTGTGAACCTGCGTGCGACACGCGGTATCTTCATCCTATGCTCTACCCTCATCACGGCAAGCTGTGTCTGCCTTTGCGGCACGATCGGCTGGGTCGGTCTCGTGATCCCGCATTGTGCGCGGCTCATCATTGGTGCCGATAACAGGCGCATGCTGCCGGTGGTGATGCTCCTTGGCGGGGTGTTCATGCTCATCATCGACATCCTCTGCCGTACGCTCAATGCTGCAGAGCTCAAGATCGGGATCCTCACAGGGATCATCGGGGCACCATTTTTCATCTTTATTCTCGTTAAGCAAAGTAGGAATCTGCGATGATCTTAGAAGTACAAGGTTTAAAGTTTTCATATGACAAAAAGCGCACAATCTTTCATGATGTGGATTTTTCCCTCGACAAGGGAGAAGTTCTGTCTATCCTCGGGACTAACGGCGCTGGCAAGTCGACCCTGCTCAACTGCATTGCGGGCCTGCTTAGACCAGGCGCAGGAGAGATCCTGCTCAATGGCCGCTCGACCAAGACAATGAACATGCGCGAGGTGGCAAAAGTTATCGGTTATGTCCCACAGATAAACGTGCCCACGTATGCGTTTACAGTACGGGATTTCACGGTCATGGGCCGCTCTCCGTACATCGGTGCTTTTGGCAATCCGTCGAAGGAGGATTATGCGATCGCTGATGCTGCTCTCGAACGGATGAACATATATCATTTACGGGACAAGTTTTACACAGAGATCTCCGGCGGGGAGCGTCAGCAGGTGATGATCGCCCGGGCACTCACCCAACAGCCGCAGATCATTCTTCTGGACGAGCCGACGGCCCATCTGGATTATGGTAATCAGTTCCGTGTCGTACAGATGATCTCGCAGCTTGCCGATGAAGGCTATGCCTTGATCATGACCACCCATAATCCAGATCATGCCATCATCCTCAATGGCAAGGTGGCGATCCTTGACCGCAATGGGGTGCTCGGTGTAGGCCTGGCCAGTGATTCCCTCAATGGAGAGACCCTCTCCAGGCTCTATGGCCTCGAGATCAAGACGGTGTATGATGCGGATGCAAAACGTAATATTTGTGTTGTAGTGTGAAAGGAGGAATACCATGAGTATCTATGCAGACTATCTGCCAGAACTGCGCTCGACAACGCTCTTTCAGGACATTGAGGATGCCGACCTCCTGGCGTTGCTTGATGCCATGCAGCCACAGCTTATTCATGTGGCCAAGGGGGAAATGATGCCCGGGATTGAAAAAGGGTGTTGGCGCATGTTCTTGCGACGGACGCCGGCTGAGCCTCTCGTGCCGCGCGCCTTTAAATATGATATGCCAGGATTTGGTGAGCCGGGGATGTTGATGCATGAGATCCCGACCCTCTCACGCATGGGCGAGACGCTGGAAAAACGCCCGGGAAAATTTGTGCCGCCACATCGCCCGCATCCGTTGGCGTATGAGGCTGACATTCTTGAGTTTTCTGAGGATGCTATGACCACTTTCTATAACAGCGCGATCGCTCCCGCTCAAAGCAGGCTTTTGCGTAATTACCTCGGCATCTTGGCGCAGAAGGTCAACGATGTGCGCCACGAGCTTTTCCTCATTCGCGATTGCCGTGACATGTATCGTGAACAGGATAAGACATTGCAGATCTTTACCGCAGGTGTGGCGATGAAGGTTGTCAAAGAGACGGCACAACGCTGGAACCTTGCTCATCCGGAGCGTCAGGCTGAGGTGCATGTCGGCGGTTCTATCGATCTTGTACGCCGCATTCTTGCAGGAGCGCGCTGTGATGTGCTGGTGACTGCGGACGACACGATTATTTCCAGGCTGCTCGTTCCGCATCACGCTAAAGGCTATATCACTTTTGCATCGAACAAGATGGTCGTGAGTGCGACGCCGGGCAATCATATCTCCAGCGAAGACTGGAAAGAGAAGCTTTTGGCATCAGATGCCACTTTTTACCACCAAAATTATGGTGATCCCAGCGGCTACCGTGGTGTGATGACCCTGATGCTCGGCAATGCCGTAGAGGATGGACTTGGTGACAGGCTCCTGGCGCATCCCGGACATATCGGGATGGACTCGGCGCTGACGTTGCGCACAGCACCTGCTTATCAGTATGCGATCGAGTATTATTCGGCAGCCGCTTCTCGTGGTGCAGAATTTGCCGAACTACCGGCTGAGATGGACCTGTCAGATCCGTCGAAGGCTGATCTGTATGCGACAGCGACTTTTGCCATTGATGCTGAAAATATCGTTTGCGGTACGCCGATCACTCATGGTGTGACGATACCGACAACAGCGGTGTTCAGGGAAGAGGCGCAGGCGTTCGTGAAGGCGTTTCTCGCCAATGATTTTGGCTTGTACCACTTCCTGCCGGCTCAGGGCATCGTAGGAGAAGATATTTTCGCATGATGATCTGACCAGGTAGATCTATTGAAAAAATTGCCCTCCCTATGGTATAATCTTTTCAGAAAAAAGTGACACGTCCCAACTGAGCGCGGGCGATGGACACAGGTTTTGAAAAGCGGTGGACGAGCCTCTTTCCAAAAGCCAAAGTGTGTGCACGAATACGTGTGCCCTCTTGTCTTGGAAAGGGTGCGTCCTTTTTATTTTTTGAAATGGAGGAATGTCCCATGAAGAAAAAACTATTGGCCCTTTTGTGCACTTCCGCATTGATGGTTGGCCTTGTCGGCTGCGGTGGTGGATCTAATGACCAAGCTGCATCCAGTGCGGCGGAATCCAGTGCCAGTGATGAGAGCGCTGTTGTCGTAGATACGACCATCCTCAAGGAACAGGATGACGATATGCTCAACACCTATACGGTGATCGCTGTGAATCCGGATGCGCCATTTGTTGACGCCAGCGGCAATGCCGTTTCTGATGTCACCGTCAATACCGAGGGTGCCGATGCTCTGATCCATTGGCTGCTCTTGGATGACACACTTGAACTCGCTGCCAACTTCGGTTATGACGATTACGGCGAATACCTCTTCTATCGCCTCGATGATGCGCCTGTTTACGACGGTGACATCCCGGAAGCGACGGAAGAGACCAAGACCATCCGTCTGTCCACGACGACTTCGGTGAACGATTCGGGGCTTTTGGATTATCTGCTTCCAGTCTTTGAAGAAGAATACGGCTATGATGTCGAAGTTGCTTCTGCCGGTACCGGCCAGGCGATCGCTGCTGCTGAGAACGGCAATGCAGATGCTATTCTCGTTCATTCCAAGTCTCAGGAAGAAGAATTTGTCAATGCTGGTTTCGCTCGTGTGGTCGATGGCTTTGATAACGAACGTCTCTCTTTCCTCTATAACTATTTCGTGCTCTGCGGGCCATCGGATGATCCGGCAGGCGTCAAGGATGCTGCGACCGTTAAGGATGCTTTCACGGCCATTGCTGAAGGAGAATATCCATTCATTTCCCGTGGTGATGAATCCGGCACCCACACCAAGGAGCTTTCTCTCTGGCCAGAATCTCTTGGTATCACGACCGACCCTGTGTCATTTGAACAGTACAGCGGCTGGTATACCTCTGCCAATGCCGGTATGGGCGCATGCCTTGTGATGGCCGAAGAACAAGGCGCTTACATCCTCACCGACAAAGCGACCTTCCTGACCTTCCTGGCCAATGATGGTGAAGTTCAATGATGGATATCAGATAACCAAGGATAGAAGGACCGATCCCGTGGGGAGACCCACGGGATCTTTATGAAAGGAGCGAAGACATGGGAACAGCGCTTGAACAGGCCATTGCACTTATCCTGTCCTGCGACCGGGAGCTTTTAGAGATCCTGTCGGTAACGGCAGAGATGAGTATCCAGAGCACGATCATCGCACTCCTCATCGGTGTCCCACTGGGGATCTGGCTGGGTACTTTCCGCTTTCCGGGGCGCAGTGTGCTTCTGATCGTCAATCGCACGCTCATGGGCATGCCGCCAGTGGTCTGCGGGCTCGTGTTCTATATGCTCTTTTCAGGCGTAGGGCCTTTTCGCCACATGCATCTGCTTTTTACGGTGGAGATCATGATACTGGCGCAGGTGGCGCTGATCACGCCGATCGTCATCGGAAACATGGAGACGTACGTGGCTGGCGTTGCGCCGGCAGTGCGGGAAACGGCCCGGGGGCTGGGCTTGAGCGGGCCCAAGACGTTCTGGCTCCTGACCAATGAGTGCGTCTACCAGATCTTTTCGGCGTATCTTTTGGCGTTCGCGCGATCCATCGCAGAGGTGGGGGCAGTCTCCATGGTTGGTGGAGCGATCGCCTGGAAAACGAATGTCATGACGACGGCGATCATGCAGTATACGAATCGCGGCAATTTTTCGCTGGGGATCGCGCTGGGCGTGATCTTGATGACAGTCTCGCTTCTTGTTAATATCGTACTGACGGTGGTGCAGAGGAGGATGAGCCGATGAACGTGCAACCTTTTACCAAGACTTATGAGGGTAAGGTGGTATTGGATTTTCCAGGTGGTTCGTTCACAGCGGGAGAGATCACTGCCGTCATCGGTGCCAATGGCTGCGGCAAGTCGACTTTTGCCAGGGTGCTGGCAGGTGTCATCAAGAGCGACCAGCGCCGCCGCCCGATCACCGGGGTATCGGTTGGTTACATGCCGCAAAAGAACTTTGCCTTTCGCATGACAACGCGCAGGAATATCCTGCTAGCAGCGGGTGACACTGCTAAAGCAGTGTCACTGATGCGTAAGATGCATCTGGATCATCTCGCGGATAAGCCGGCGCACAGGCTCTCTGGCGGCGAAACGGCGCGCATGGCGCTGGTACGTTTGATGATGCGGTCCTATGACCTGGTGATCCTGGATGAACCGACGGCGGCAATGGACATGGAGTCGACGCTGTTATCGGAAACGCTGATCGCGCAGTATGTGAAGGAGAGCCAGTGTGCACTCATCCTCGTGACGCACAGCCTGCAGCAGGCGCGGCGTCTGGCAGATCAAGTGCTCTTTCTGAAAAACGGGCAGCTCCTGGAACGCGGTCCTGCCACTCAGGCGCTGTATAGGCCTTCGCATCCAGCGCTCGCACAATTTCTTGAGTTTTACGGGGTATGAAGAAACGACCCTGCTGTGAGATCAAATAACGTGCCCTCGATCATTTGGAGATCCGAATGATCGGGGGCATTTCTATTGTGGAAAGGGCGGCGATGGAGGAATATATCATATACTACAGCGCAAGACGTATCACGGAAAAACAAAAAAGACTGACACCTGCAGCATACAGATGCCAATCCTTAGAAAGTTCAGCTGTTTAGTTTTCAGAATGTCTGACTTTTGGGGAACATGACAATACAGGCAATGACGTTTCTTTATGCCTCTTCCAGGTGCAGCATGAGATAGCTTAGGAGACAGAGACCGGCGGTCTCTGTGCGCAGGATGCGGCGGCCCAGGGACACGCTCTGGAAGCCGGCTGCTTTGGCTGCTTGCCACTCGTCTTCACTGATGCCGCCTTCGGGACCGACGAGGAGAGCGATCTTTTTGGCACTGGCGAGCTTTGGCAGGCAGGCGCTGAGAGTACCGCGGGCGGTCTCTTCTTCGTAGCAGATGAGTTTGATGTCGGCATCTTCGACCGAGTGCAGGGCGGCTGCGAGATCAATGGTGGCGTTGATCTCCGGGATGATGCCGCGCTTGGACTGGCTGGCTGCGCTCTTGGCGATCTCGTGCAGGCGCTCGGCTTTGCGGTCGGCTTTCTTTTCGTCGATCTTGACATTGGAACGTGTCATCTTGACTGGCACAATGCGGTGGGCACCGAGTTCCGTGGCTTTCTGGATGATGAGTTCAAGCTTGTCGCGTTTCGGCAGCCCCTGCAGGAGCATGAGCTGGCAGTCGAGCTCGCGCGCCGAAGCACGCACTTCGCGTACCTCAGCAGTGAGGGTGTTCTTGTCTGCGTCTGTGACGACGCAGCAGTATTCCTGGCCGCTGCCGTCGGCTAGGATGAATGCTTCCCCAATGGCCAGCCGCAGCACGAAAAGGTGCTGGTGTTCCTTGCGGTGAAAAGTGAGGGGGGCTGCAAGGGCATCGGCGCTCAGAGGGGCGTCTAGAAAAAATTGATGCATGGTAGGCTCCTTTGCTGTCGTTTTTTCTTATGATAGCACGCACGGGGGCGTGCTAAAAGAAGTATTTTCATTTCTCTCCGGACAGGGTACAATTAAAACCATGAAGGGGGGCATTTGTCCAATGAACGATCCGAATACCGAACGGCGGGCCGTCGCGGAAGTCCTTTTTGCGGCGACTTGCTGGGGCCTGATCGGGCTCTTTACACGCTATCTCTCAGCAGCCGGGCTTTCGGCGCTGGCGATCGCGTTCTTTCGCAGCTTTGCCGCAGCGCTGATCCTGGCGGTGTATCTGGGCTGCTGCTCACGGGAGACGTTCCGCATCCGTGTGCGTGACATCTGGATGTTTGTCGGCACGGGGTTTGTCTCGATCGGCTGCTTTAACGTCTTTTATTTTACGACACAGATGTTCACCACGCTGTCCGTGGCGGCGGTGCTGCTCTATACGGCACCGTTCTTTGTCATCTTCATGTCGCGGATCTTCTTTAAGGAAAAGATCACGCGGCAAAAGGTGCTGGCCGTGATCCTGGCTTTTGCAGGCTGTCTCTTTGTCACTGGTTTTATCGGCGGCGAGATCCAGCTGGCGCCTGCGGCTCTCGGCCTGGGCCTGCTCTCGGCGGTCTGCTACGCGCTCTACAGCATTTTCGGACGGGTGGCGCTGAGCCGTTACGCACCGATGACGGTGACGTTCTATTCCCTCTTCATCGCGGCCTGCTCGATGGGCCTCGTTTTTGCGGCCACAGGCGCTGAGATGCCGCCTGTGGATGGCAGCATCGTGCTGGGGATCATTGGGTTCGGCCTCGTTTCGACGGCACTGCCCTACATCTTCTATACCCGTGGCCTCGCCAAGCTTTCACCGAGCAAAGCCAGCGTGCTCGCTTTTGCTGAGCCGATGGTCGCGACGCTGGCAGGCATCCTGGTGCTGCATGAACCGATCACTTTGAGCGCGTGCATCGGCATCGCGCTGATCTTTTCAGGGATCGTCGTCCTGAACCGACGCAGTTGAAATTGATGGAGGTTATGATATGGAAAAAAAGCAAACTGAAGCGGAAATTGTCCACTATTTTGGTTCTGATTATGAAAAGGTTCCACGTTTTTACTATCTGAATGAGGCTGGCGAAGAAGTCGTTCATCCGGCTTTTCACGATCCGTCAGAAGGTGAGATCGATGCTTTCTATGTGCGTCAGCCGCTGATGCTGAGCTTTTGCCGCCTGCGCACGGCGGCGCGACTGAACTATCGTGAAGTCAATCCACGGCTCTTCCGTGATTTTGACTCCAATTACCGCGAGGTGACACCGGATCAGGTAGATGCGTATACCCGTTACATGGAAGGTGACTTTACCCGTCTGGACGACTAAAGGAGGAACTTTATGGGGTTGAATAAGATCGGCGGCGTTCTTGGCGCCGGTATCGGTGCGGTGGGCGGCGTGCTCGCCGACACCTGGAAAGATTACTTTGTCTGTGACAGCATGACGGCTGACGAGCTTGTCAGGAAAGGCGAACAGCACCAGGGCCGCCGCGGCGTCAATCGCAAGGGATCGGAGAACCTGATCACCAGCGGCTCAGTCGTTGTCGTGGCCGAAGGCCAGTGCATGCTTATCGTTGACCAGGGGGAGATCGTCGAGTTCTGTGCTGAGCCAGGCGCCTTCGAATACGATGCTTCGACGGAGCCGAGCCTTTTCTGCGGCGACCTCAAAGAGGGGCTCATTGAGAGTTTCAGGCAGGTCGGCAAGCGTTTCACCTTTGGCGCGGAAACGGCCCATGATCAGCGTGTCTATTATGTCAACACCAAGGAGATCGTTGGCAATAAATATGGCACAGCCAGCCCGGTGCCGTTTCGCGTGATTGATCAGAACATCGGTCTGGATATGGATATCGCCATCAAATGCTTCGGTGAGTATTCCTATAAGATCACCGATCCGGTGCGCTTTTATGCAAACATCGCCGGAAACATCACCGGTACTTATACCCGCGACCAGCTCGACAGCCAGCTCAAGAGTGAGCTCCTGACAGCCCTGCAGCCCGCCTTTGCGAAGATCTCGGCGCAGGGTGTGCGCTACAGTGCGCTGCCGGCACATACCACGGAGATCGCCAGCGCTCTCAATGAGGTGCTGAGCGAAAAATGGGGCGCACTGCGCGGGCTTTCCATCGTTTCCTTCGGGGTCAGCTCCGTCTCTGCATCGGAAGAAGATGCCCGGATGATCAAGGAGATCCAGCGCAATGCCGCCCTGCGCGATCCACGCATGGCTGCTGCGCACCTTACCGGCGCTCAGGCCGAAGCCATGCAGACTGCCGCCGCCAACGAAGGCGGCATGGGGGCAGTCGGTGCCTTCATGGGCATGGGTATGGCGCAGAACGCTGCCGGTACGACCGCTCAGAATCTCTTTGGCATGGCCCGGCAGGAGACGGCGCCAGCCGCGGGCTGGACTTGTCCATCCTGCGGCAAGCGTGGCAATACCGGTAAATTCTGCACCGAATGCGGCACCGCAGATCCGGCACAGGCTGCATCCAGTGGCTGGATCTGTCCATCCTGCGGCACGCGTAACAGCGGCAAGTTCTGCAGCGAGTGCGGCACCGCCAGGCCGCAGCCGGTCCGTTATGCCTGCGACAAATGCGGCTGGGTGCCGGAAGATCCGGCTCATCCACCGAAATTCTGTCCGGAATGCGGCGATCCGTTCACCACTGACGACATCAAGCGCAGTTAAAGGAGGTGCCGCCTATGGCGGAGATCACTGATTTCAAATGTCCGAACTGCGGTGCGCCTTTGGCTTTTTCGCCGAGTGATGGGGAGGTTAAGTGCGCCTATTGTGACAGTACCTTCCAGGCCAGCGTACTGGAGAAGCTCTATGCCGATGAGCAGGCGCCGTCCGGCACCAGCGATGAAGCTGTCGACTGGAGGGAGACACCACCGGGCAGCAGCTGGGAGGCCGGCGAAGAGGAAAGTCTCTCCGTTTACAGCTGCCCATCCTGCGGGGCACAGATCATCTGTGATGAGAACACCATCGCCACTTCATGTGTCTACTGCGGCAATCCGACGGTGCTCGAGGGGCGTCTTGCCGGCACTTTGAAGCCGGACCTCATCATCCCTTTCAAAAAGACCAGGGATGATGCCATTGCAGCGCTCAGGGCGTTCTATAAAGGCAAGCGTTTGCTGCCGAAGGTCTTCAGCGCCGATAACCATATCGAAGAGATCCAGGGCATCTATGTGCCATTCTGGCTCTTTGACAGCGACATCGAGGCGGATTTCGTTTATGACGCTGTGCGTTCGCATATGGCCATCGTCGGCGACAACGAGATCACGACGATCCAGCACTTTCGTGCTGCCCGCAGCGGGCGTATGGGATTCGACAAGATCCCTGTTGACGGCTCGACGAAGATGGAGGACCGTTACATGGACGCCATCGAGCCTTTCAACTATGAGGAGCTTGTGCCCTTTGCCCGTGCCTATCTGCCGGGATTTCTCGCAGAGAAATACGATGTTGACGCCGAACAGAGCCTCTCGCGGGTGAGCGCGCGCATCGAGAAGAGCGTACAGATGGCCATGAGCACGACTCTGCCGTACGATCAGTATACCCTTAAGCACCGTCATATTGCTTTTACTGACAAGTGTGCCCGCTATGCCCTTCTGCCGGTGTGGATGCTGACTACGCGCTGGAAAGGCCAGACCTATACCTTTGCGATGAATGGCCAGACCGGTCGCTTTGTTGGCGATCTGCCAGTTTCCAGGGGCCGGGCCGCCGGCTGGTTCTGCGGGGTCACTGCAGGCACAGCGGCAGTCTTTGGCGCGCTGGCACTGCTCTTGCTGTAAGGAGGTGCGCAATGGAACGGACGAAAAAATGTCTTGCTGCCCTTTGTCTGGCGCTCCTGCTGCTTGTGCAGGCATTTCCTGTTTTTGCTGTGGAAAGCACGTCCCAGGTGCTCGTTCATGATACGGCAGGACTGCTGACCGCAGAAGATGCTGCTGCGCTGGAGGCACAGGCGGAAGCCATCCGCGCCGACTATGGGCTGGATGTGGCCATCATCACGGTGCCGTCGATGAACGGCGCCAGCGATGCTTATGAATATGCCAAGCTGCTCTATGACCAGTATGGCATCGGCAGCGGCAGCGAGAAGAGCGGCATCCTGCTCATGCTCTCGATGCAGTATCGTGACTATGCGCTGATCGCCCACGGCGAAGGCAACCAGGTCCTCACTGACTACGGCAATGAGCAGATGGCGGACAGCTTCCTCGGCTATTTCGGCGAAGACGACTGGACGGGCGGCTTCCGCGATTACCTTGAGACGGCTGCGGATTATTGCCATGCATACTATATTGACGGAGAGGCTTTTGATTACAGCGCCACGCGTGGTTTTGGCCGCATCTGCGCCGGTCTTGCAGTGGTTGGTGCGCCCATCATCGGTGCCCTCACTGTGGCAGTGATGGTGCAGCAAATGAAAACGGCGCGCCGCCAGACCCATGCCGAATACTACGTCGAACGGACAGAAGGGCACAATGGCCTGACCCTCACTGACCAGAGCGATGACTTCATCTTTGCTCAGACCATCGTTACCCAGCGGCCGAAGGTCGATAACGATGGCGGCGGTTTCGGCGGCACGACCATTGATGCCGGCGGCTTTTCCGGCAGCTCGGGAAAATTTTAGGACCTTCAGGCCTGCGCAGACGCGCGGGCTTTTTTGGTGTGCAGAGATAAGGGGCTTTTATTTGTCACTGTGCGGGGAACTGTGCTAAGATTTTTATATATTATAAAAAATGGGGGTGTGCATCGATGAAAGATCATGGGCCTTTTCTGGTCTTTCTCTGCTATTTTCTCTGGGGCATCCTGCCAGTGTACTGGAAATGGCTGGTGGAGGTGGACAGTTTCGTCATCCTCGGCAATCGCGTCGTCTGGTCCCTGGCTTTTTCGCTGTTGATGCTGCTCATCCTGCGACAGTGGCGCCATCTGCGCGCGGCGCTGGCAGACAGAAAGACGCGCTGGACGCTTTTGGTGAGCGGTGTGCTCATCATCGTCAACTGGGGCAGTTACATCATTGCTGTTAATACGGGCCATGTCATCGATGCTTCGCTGGCGTATTATCTGAACCCGCTGATGAGCATCCTGATCGGCCGTTTTGTCTTCCGCGAATCGCTGAGCGGTCTGCAGAAGCTGGCGGTGGTCCTGGCGACGGTGGGTGTGCTCTATGCAGTCGTACGCATGGGTGTGGTGCCGTGGCTGGCGCTCATCATTGGCGGTTCCTTCGCGCTCTATGGGGCGATCAAAAAGACCGTGACCGTCGACGGCGTGACCTCAATGGCAGTGGAATGTCTGTGGATGCTCCTGCCGGCGCTGCTTATGCTGGGCTGGCTCTTCAGCCAGGGCCAGATGGCTGCGGCGGGCGAGGTGGTAGCATGGTGGCAGTGGCTGCTCCTGCCGACGACAGGCATCGTCACTGCTGTGCCGCTCTTTGTTTTTGGCAAGGGCATCCAGACGACGAGCTATTCCCTCTCAGGCATCCTCATGTACGTCAATCCGACGCTGCAGCTCCTTTGTGGCATTTTTCTCTTTCATGAGGCTTTCACACAGGTCTATGCGGTGATGTTCGCCTTCGTATGGAGCGCCGTTGCACTCTATCTGGTGAGTGCCTATCTGCAGTATCGTCAGACAAAACAGATCCGTTGAAAGAAAAGAGCACGGGCGATCGCCCGTGCTCTTTTCTTTGTTCAGACGCCGCTCTCGTAGATCGCATTGGCGTCGGCTTCGGAAAGGTTGCCGTTTTCGACCATGGCCTGAAGCACATGCCACTGGCGCTGGCGGGAGAGGTCGTAGTTGACCGTCGGTGCGTAAACGCTCGGCGCATTCGGTACACCGGCAAGCAGTGTCGCCTGGCCGTTACTCATGCCGGAGGGCGCTACGCCGAAATAGCCCCAGCTGGCGTCGGCAATGGTGTAGTAGCCGTCGCCGTAGTAGATACAGTTGATATAGGCTTCGAGGATCTCTGCCTTGCTGTAAGCCTCTTCGATGTCGCGGGCCACGAAAAACTCGGCGACCTTGCGCGTCAGGCTCGCTTCCTGGCTGAAGTAGAGGTTCTTTGCGAGCTGCTGGGTGATGGTGCTGCCTCCTTCGGCGAGTTCGCCGGAAAGGGCGTTGCGCAGGAGGGCGCGGCCGGTGCC
>CAUDRX010000041.1 GCA_958451915.1 uncultured Peptococcaceae bacterium | reverse complement strand
GGGTTTCCGCATTTCTATTTTATTTCGTTGTAACACATGTATTGTAATCCTACACAAAACGAAAACGTGGCAGGCCAACAATCGATTGACAAGCTCCCGGCACGGATTTATACTTAATGATGGGCCTGGAGGCCCCACGACTTTACTATCAGCGCCTGCTCCGCCGGGCGTTTTTTATTAACCAGAGGAGGCCAAACAATGAGCAACGATACCTTCTATATCACCACACCGATCTATTACCCTAGTGCCAAGCTGCACATTGGCAATGCATACAGCACAGTACTCGCCGACACAGCATCCCGTTACAAAAAGATGCGCGGCATTGACACCTTTTTCCTCACCGGAAGTGACGAACATGGCATGAAGATCCAGCGAGCCGCTGAAGCTGCCGGCATGACGCCAAAACAGTACGTGGATGAGATCGTCGAAGGCCCTGGCGGCTTCAAGAACCTCTGGGATGCTCTCATGATCGACTATGACAAGTTCATCCGCACGACCGACGATTACCATGTCAAAGCCGTTCAGAAACTCTTCCAGATCATCTATGAAAAAGGCGATATCTATAAATCTTCTTACAGCGGTCATTACTGCACCAGCTGTGAAACATTTTTCACCGACCTGCAGCTCGTTGACGGCGATCACTGCCCGGACTGCGGCAAAAAGACCGAGATCCTCTCTGAAGAAAGCTACTTTTTCAAGATGAGCAACTATCAGGACGAACTCCTGCAATATATCGAAGACCATCCTAATTTCATCGTGCCGGAAAGTCGCCGTAACGAAATGGTCAATTTCATCAAAGGGGGGCTCGAAGATCTTTGCATCTCCCGCTCCACCTTTGACTGGGGCATTCCTGTCCCGATCGACAACGGTCATGTCATCTATGTCTGGTTCGATGCCCTTTCCAACTATATCACTGCGCTCGGTTGGGGCAGTGACGATGACAGCCTCTATCAGAAATTCTGGCCAGCCAATGTCCATGTTGTCGGTAAGGACATCGCCCGCTTCCACGCAGTGATCTGGCCAACGATCCTCCTGGCAGCAGGTATTCCATTGCCAAAGCAGGTCTTCGGCCATGGCTGGGTACTCTCTGACGGCGGAAAGATGAGCAAATCCAAAGGCAATGTTGTCGATCCGTTCAAGCTGATCGAAAAATATGGTGTCGACGCTGTGCGTTACTATCTGCTACGCGAAATCCCGATCGGGCAGGATGGCAATTACACCGAAGAGCTCTTCATCACCCGTTATAACAATGACCTTGCCAACGATTACGGCAATCTTGTCAGCCGCACAGTCTCAATGATCGACAAATACTGTGATGGTATCATGCCAGCATCTGAACAGGAAGAAGTCATTGATGATGATCTCATCCAGATGGCTGTGACCCTCGGGGCACAGGTCGCTTTTGAGCTTGACAAGCTCAACTTCCCAGGCGCCCTCTCCCGAATCTTTGCGCTGATCGGCCGCGCCAACAAATACATCGACGAAACTACGCCATGGATCCTCGCCAAAGACGACAAATACCATGCCCGTCTCATGACCGTGCTCTACAACCTCGCAGAGATTTGCCGTATCACCACGATCCTGCTCAAGCCTTTCATGCCAGCACTTGCTCCTCGTGTTTCTGAACAGCTCGGCGTCGACCTTACAAACGCCACCTGGGCAGATGCTACCACCTGGGCCATGACACCAGCCGGAACCAAAGTTCACAAGGGTGAGCCACTTTTCCCTCGTATCGATCCAAAAAGTATCGAGATCAGAGAAGAAGCAAAAGAAGAGACCCCAAAGATCACATTCAAGGACGAGATCACCTATGATGATTTCGCCAAACTCGATCTGCGCGTGGCCCTTGTAAAAGACTGCAAACCTGTTAAAAAAGCCGACAAACTCCTTGAGTTTACCCTCGATGTTGGCGGCGAAGAACGCACCATCGTCAGTGGTATCCGCAAATTTTACAACGATCCGCAAGCCCTCATCGGTAAGCGCCTCGTTATCGTTGCCAATCTCGCACCGAAAAAGATCCGCGGAGTTGAGAGCCGCGGAATGATCCTCTCAGCCGCAACCGACGATGACAGCGTGCTGGAAGCCCTGCAGGTTCAGAATGAGGCCATCCCTTCTGGCAGCACCGTTTGCTGAGGCGCGCCATGCAGTATTTGATGGACACCCATTGCCACATCATGGACCCGGCCTTTACTGATGACTATGATGACGTTTTAGCCCGCACCCTCGAACTGCATGCATGTATAAACATCGGCTGTAATTTTGAGGATGCAGAAGCTGCCGTTTCCCTTGCTGAAAAAGAACCGCAGATCTATGCTGCTGTGGCACTGCATCCCGAAGATGCACGCAAATTTGATGACATAAAATGGGCACGTCTCTGCGAACTGGCAAAACATCCGCGTGTAGTCGCCATCGGTGAGACAGGACTCGATTATCACTGGGATACTGCTACGCCAGAGGAACAAAAAATCCTTCTTGCCCGGCACATCGATCTCGCAAAAGCCCTCGACAAACCGCTCATCATCCACGACCGTGAAGCACACCGCGACTGCTTTGATGCACTCTGGGCAGGCGGTGCAGAGACCGTTGGCGGTGTCTTCCACGCTTACTCCGGTTCGGTGGAAATGATGCATGAAGCTGTGGCCCACGGTTTTTACATCGGTCTAGGCGGTGTTGTCACTTTTAAAAACGCCAAGACCGCCAAAGAGGTCGCGAAGACCGTTCCCATCGACCGGCTCCTTCTCGAGACCGACTGTCCTTACATGACACCCGTTCCTTTCCGCGGAAAACGCAATGAGCCCGGTTACGTGCGTTACGTCGCTGAATGCATCGCCGAACTCCGCGGAATGGATGTGGCTGATCTTTGCCGCGCAACCTATGAAAACGCCTGCCGCCTTTTCCGAAGGGATTTCTGAGCACAGAACACCTTAAATCTAAGCTGTACATCAAAGTTACAAAACACTATTCGTGATCGGTCCATACAATCTTAGTTTTACATGATCGACCGGACCATCCAGATTCAAAAAAAGACAACCCTGTCACAGAAGCTAATGATCATTGTCTCATTAGCATCTGTGACAGGGTTGTCTTTTTTGCTTCTACGTTTTATACAGGCATAAGGATGATGATACACATGATCCCATTAACCATTGCTATTATGGATGACCGCAGAAAAAATCTCAGCGATCAAACGGTGGCCTTCGCTGTTTGGATGAAAATCCAGGTTGATGTTTGGCAGGAGCGTTGCATTACAGAGAGGGACATCGGCAGTATTGTCGCTCTCAAACGCGGTGTAGACATCAGCTATCCTTACGCCAGTCTTTTCTGCTACACTTTTAATCTGCGCATTGAGCGATGTTACGCCCGACTCACAGGCGTCCAGCAATCCGCCAATCGCCGGTGTTCCTGTAAGCTGTCTGTATGGCTGGTACTGCGTGGCCACGATCACTGTCGCACCATCGTTGAGCGTGGCAATACGCGTGAGGATCTGATCGAAATTCCCGGCATAAGTTGAAAGCGCCTGTTTGAGCTGCTGCGACTCAGGAAAGTCCGGCGTCGCGACCACGAGCCGCGCCAGCGTCAGCAGACTCAGCGCGCCGCCTTCTCCACTGAGCAGGTTTCGCATCTCGTCCGTTGTGCGCCCTGTTGATTCGGCCAGATAAGCATACAGGGCATCCATAAGATCGTTACCGCCAATCGTTATGGTAATCACATCAGCATCGCGCACTGCCTCAATGACCGCTTCATCATCCAGCATCTCCAACAGCCCGTCAGACGTCGTCCCTGCCACTGCCAGATTCGTCAGTTCAGCCTCATCCTCCGCCGCCAGCAGCGCTGGAAAGGCTTGCGTTGCTGGATCTTCCAGAGCATAACCCGAACTGATACTGTCCCCCAGTGCCACATAACGAACCGGCGCGTTCCACACAGTCGCCACCACAAATACCAGTGCCGTCAGTACGCAAAAGCACGCCACAAACGCCAGTATGATCCTTTTCATCTCTTGGCCACTCCTGTTCATTCCATTTTCATCCCGCCACTTCATACAGTTTTATCATCATACCACAAATCCTCCCCTGTCCTTTCTGGAATTAGCAAAAATATCGATCGCCGCCTGGCAATGCTGCGCCTTTTCATTTAAGCATTTGTCGTTTATAATGAAAACAATTCTATCAAAGGAGGTTCGACCATGAGCCATTATGATATGATCGTCATCGGCACAGGCGCTGCCAACATCGTACTCGAAGCCGCTCAACAGAAAGGACTTCGCTGCGCACAGATAGAACGCGGCAAATTTGGCGGTACCTGCCTCACCCGTGGATGCATCCCAACAAAAGTACTGGTCACTGCCGCCGACCGTCTCTACGAAATGCGCGAAGCGGATGCGCTGGGCCTTCATGCAGAAGCAGTCAGTTTCGACTGGCAGAAAGTCAGCGCCCGCGTCTGGCAAAAGATTGATGAAAGCAAAGACCTGCGTCAGTTTTACCTCGATGAACCGCACACCGATGTTTACGAGGGAACAGCGCACTTCATCGACGACCACACGCTCGAAGTGCATTACCCAGACGGCAGTGTGAGCGCGCCGCTGAGCGCCGACAAGATCTACATCGCCACTGGCGGCAAGACAAAAATCCCTGCCATGCAAGGGATCGAAAACATCGACTATTACACAAGTGAAAACTTCTTCGGCGATAAATACCCCGCCAGGCCTTTCCGCGATATCATCATTGTCGGCGGCGGCGCTATCGGCTGCGAGTTCGCACACATCTTCCGCGCCTTTGGCGCACGCGTCCAGCTGGTACAGCACAACGTGCGCCTCTTGCCAAAGAGCGACGAAGATTGCTCGACAGCCTGTCGGAAAAATCTTGAAGCCGACGGTATCACTCTCTACTTTAACAAAGAAACGCCTGTCGTGCGCAGCGAGAACGGTCGCATCATACTGACGATCGAAGACCGTGCCACGGGCGCGCTGGACGAGATCGATGCAGATGATCTCTTCATCTGTCCTGGTATTGTGCCGGCAACCGATGGGCTTGGTCTTGAGAATACTTCGATCGCCACCGACAGCCGCGGCTGGATCCGCACCAACGAATTTCTCGAAACGAGCGTAGACGGTATCTATGCCCTCGGTGACATCAACGGGCGTCAGCAGTTCCGTCACAAGGCCAATTATGAGGCCGATATCCTCGCCTACAACCATTACAGGTCGAGTGGTCCGACCGACAAACGCTGGGCACGTTACGACCTGGTGCCAGCCGTCACCTTTACCCATCCTGAAGTTGCTGACGTCGGCCTCACCGAAGCTCAGGCGCGCCAGCGCGGACACCGTGTGCGCATCGGCCTGAACCCTTATGCTGCTACGGCAAAGGGTTACGCCCTCGGCTATGAAGCGGGAAGCGAATCCCGCGCCTTTGCAAAGCTCGTGATCGATGATGAGACCAACGATATCCTCGGGATACATGCCGTTGGCCCATTTGCCTCAACACTCATCCAGCCTTTCCTCAATCTCATGAACAGTGGTGAAGTCATCCTCCAGCCACTGAACGAAGATATTGCCAGCGAAGAAACGCAGCGCCTGCGTGCGATCCATCTGCGCCGCGTTCTCGATCCGCACAAGCACCGCACCGTACGCGAGACCATGGTGCCACATCCGTCCCTCTCAGAAGTCGGGATCTGGACCTACTATCCGATCGAAGAACAGCTTTTCGCCGAAGAAAACAAATAAAATTTATAAACACCGCTCGCCGGACCTCGCTTTTTCAAGCAAGATCCGACGGGCGGTGTCTTTGTTATATGGTCGATGATGGTCATTCTCCATGCTCGGCGACAGGCTTTTCACTGGCTGGCTGATAGGCAACGCCTGCAGGATCGCAGTCATCGTTGTTAAACTCCCAGGCACTGGCATAGCGGTCACTGGAAACATGCCAGCCGCCATATTTCTTAGCAGTTACATAAAGATCGCCGTCATCATCTTCAATCTTAACATAGCACATATCCTCATCGTCAAACGAATCAGTGATGTCCTTCGCCATATCCCGATAGAACAACCAGATCGATCCATCATCATAATATTCGATGTCCGGAGCGTCCAGATGATCGATGATCTCCTCCTCGGTCAGCGCACGCTCGTTGCCAAACATATCAAAGGCTACGCCGCCACCGCCCATCGTCTGCGTTTCTCCGTTTTCGTCAGGAATCTTCACTGTATAGCTGCCATCGTCATTGACATTGAGTTCGGCTGTCGTCTGATCGCCGTGGATCCAGAGCTGGATGGTTCGCTGAATGCCGCCAAGGTTTGCTGCGTAGGCGCCGCCAGCGCTGGCGCCTATAGCCAGACAAATGATCACTGCCATGGCGATCATGCGCCTGGTATGGTGTCGTTTAAATGCTTTCATGTTCTTTTCCTCCAATCGGATCTCATGAGAAGGCTGGAGCGTCTGAAAAGCTTGTTTGTACCTCTCCTTATTCGTCATCGTCCCACACCTCCTTCAAAGTTTCCCGCAGCATGGCTCTGGCACGTGAAAGACGAGTCTTCACATTAGCCTCGCTGATCTTCATAATGCCTGCGATCTCCCGCACACTGTATTCTTCATAATAGAAGAGGTGCACGACCGGACGATATTTGTCCGGCAGCTGCATGACTGCTTCAAAAACCTGTGAAGCTTCATTGTTCTCAAACGTTATGCCCTGCATCTGTTCGTCCAGTGCCACACGATGGCGTCTCCAGAAACTCTTCGCCACATTCTTTGCTTTGTTAAGGGTCACACGAATGAGCCATGCACGGATATGTTCTTCACTGTCAAATTGTCTGTTCGTGAGATGATACTGTATGAACGCGTCCTCTGCCACCTCTTCTGCGTCTTCGCGATCCTGGCAGACGTTAAAGGCAATGGCGTAGAGGCTTTGATGATAGCGCGCGATCAATGTCTCAACGGGTAGTCTCATAACGATCACCTGCTTAAAAAGGTTCCTTTGCCTATAATACAACTGAGAAAAGCAAAAAGTGACACCATCTTATAAAAAAACAAAAAAATTCAGCACTGACATCTGAGATACCAGTGCTGAGTGCATCTTTCCGGACCGCAGCATAATAAGGAGAACAAAGTGCCGCATCAACGTGCCAATCGTTTGGCGCGCTGATCCAGAAGATGGTTTGCGACTTCATAAATGAAGCGCACGATCAGATTCACAAACAGGAGCAGCATACACATCGCTGCCGCAGGTGCTGTCTTACCGGCCCCATGCATACTGACGATCATCGTCGAAGCGATCGGTGTGGCTGAAGAATACAGAAATACTACGGCCGAAATGGTGACCATCGCATTGACAAAGAAATACACCCACATCTCGCAGATCGCCGGGATACACAAAGGAACTGTCACACGGGCGAAAGTGCGGTAAAACGGCACTGCCAGCGATTCCGAGACAGTCTCAAACTCTTTGTCCAGTCGTTTCAGGGCCGTCGTTGCCGTCGCAAATGGTACGGAATAGTAATGGATCAGATTGGCAAAAACGATGATCCATAGTGTCCCATAGATGCCATGCAATGGATTGATGAGCGCAAGGTTTGTGAATGGGATGTCAAAAGACGGTGCATTGAAGAACATGATATAGCTGAGACCAACGACCGTACCCGGGATCGCAATCGGAAGGATCGAAAGAAGGTAAGCGAACTTACGGCTCACACGGAATGCGCTCGGAGTCTTATCGATCATGTATGCACCGATGAAAGTAATCACAGTACCGATGGTAGCTGTGACCAGGGCCACTATGACAGAATTCTGGAAAGCCATCGTCCCATTGCCGATACCGGCTGAAGAAAGGTCATAGTTTTCCAGGGTAAAGGTTAGATTATATGGCCAGAACTTGATCAGCGACGCAAAGAGTGCTACGGCAAAGAATAGCAGCATCGCACAGGCGATCACGCTGCAAAAGATCGTCGCCGCAATGTCACTCTTTCTGTGCGGTTTGATCTGATATGGCACCGCTTTGGCGCTGATGGCTGCATTCTGTTTGGAATTGGTAAAACGGTCAACCACGAAGGAGAGCACTGCCGGCAGGAGCATGATGATGCCAACGACCGCTCCCATGTTAAAATTCTGCTGACCGACAACCTGTTTGTAAACATCCGTCGCAAGAACGTTATAGCTGCCGCCAACGACTGATGGCGCACCGTAATCAGTGAAGCTGTAGGTAAAGGTTACAAAGATGGCATTGATGAGACCGTACTTGACATTTGGGATGGTGATCGTGAACATCTTGCGCAGTGCTGACGTCCCCATCGAATCTGCCGCTTCATAGAGCCGGTTATCTGCGGCAGAGAAAGCGACCATGAGAATGGTCGTCGCCACTGGGAAGCAATAGATGCTCTCCGATAGGATGATGCCCACCTTCCCATAGAGCGGGATCTCCAGGCCAAGATTGGTGAAGATGCCCTGATTGCCGAAAAGGTAGATAAGTGCGATACCAAGCAGCATCGTTGGCGCAAAGATCGGGATCATGCCAACATAGCGGAAGAACGCTTTAAAAGGCACGCGCTTGCGCGAAAGTGCATAGGCATAGAAAAAAGCAATGAGTACAGAGATCACCGTCGACCAGAGAGCGATCTCCAGAGTGTGCGCAATGGAATAGACCAGCGCTTCCGAAGAAAAGTATTCAGCAAAATGTGCCAGGCCAATGAAATTTCCATCGTCATCCTGAAAAGCTTTTATGAACAACGATACCAATGGTCCTACGAGAAAAATGAGCAAAAAGACGATCACTGCATAGATCGCCGAAAAACGCACAAGACTCTCGCTGCCAAAACGCGGCAACTGAAAGCTTCTGGTGCGTCGCAGGTTTCTTGTTGTCATGCGCCCCTCCGTCCTTTTTCTTCGATCACCGGATCAAACTCGAGGATCTCTTCTTTTGGCATCATGAGATAGACCTTTTCTCCAGTTTCCAGCTGCAGACGTTTGGCGATCTGCGATGGCACATCTACATCAAGGAAGATATCGTTATGCATGAGATGGCTCACACACACAGAGACGCGGTAGAAACTGCCACGGAATTCACAGCCGATCACGGTGCCGCCGATACAGTTCTCGCTCCGTTCACGGGAAATCCGTATCTTCTCCGGACGGATCGCACCTTCGCTGCCATCCACAAGACCGTAAATGGCCCCTTCGGACGAAGAGATGAAATTGATCGAACCGATGAAATCCGCCACGAAAGGATTTGCCGGATGGTCATAGATCTCCTGAGGGGCACCAGTCTGCATGATGCAGGCTTTATTCATGACCACGATACGGTCCGCCATGGTCAGCGCTTCGTCCTGGTCATGGGTAACCATGATCGTTGTCAGCCCCAGCTCACGCTGGATCTGGCAGATCTCTTTGCGCAGTGAGATGCGTACCTTGGCATCGAGCGCTGAAAGCGGTTCGTCGAGAAGGAGATAGTCCGGCTCCGTTGCCAGCGCGCGTGCCAAAGCAACGCGCTGCTGCTCGCCGCCGGAAAGTTGAGACGGCAGGCGATCTTTTGCATGTGAGAGCTTGATCATGTCAAATAGCCGATCGACACGACTTTCGATATCGCTCTTGCGAATCTTTTTATTGCGCAGACCATAGGCCACATTCTCAAATGCAGAAAGGTTTGGAAAGAGTGCATAGGACTGGAACATAATGCCGAAGTTGCGCATCGAGGCCGGCAAACGCGTGACATCACGGTCGTTGATATAGATCTTGCCATGAGTCGGCGTATCAAGCCCCGCGATCAAACGCAGGAAAGTCGATTTTCCGCACCCAGACGGCCCAAGCAGGCAGACGAACTCGCCTGCCTGGACCTCAAGATTGACATTATTCAATGCGATGTTCTTGTCATAAACCTTCGAAAGGTTTTCCATCTTGAGACTTACACTCATGATCGATCGCTCCACTCTTACTCTTCTTCAGGTGCACTCTTCGCATCGTAGCGCTCAGACCACTGGTCGAGAATGCTTTCGCGGTTTTCGGCAGCTTTGTTGAAGTCGATGTTATCCATCAGCTGATCCATTGGATTTTCACTGTAGCCTTCCGGGATGTTATCGCTGACACCGGTCGCAACGATCGGATAGTTCTGTGCATACTTGGTCATGATGTTGTCAGTGATGGCCCAATCGAGGAATTCTTTTGCGATGTCTTTTTCAGTATCCTTTTTGATCAGCGCGTTGGCTTCCATATCCCAGCCGGAACCTTCTTCCGGGAAGACAGTCTCGCAGATATCCGAGCCAACTTCTTCTTCTGCCTGCAGGCAGCGATAGCCAAAGGAAACGCCAATGCCGTATTCACCAGCTGCAGTCTCACTGGCTGGCTGACTGCCGGAGTGCATGTAGACAGCTACATTTTTGTCAAGTTCATCGAGATAGTTCCAGCCTTCTTCGTCGCCGTAGAGCGCGAGCACGCCGTTAACAGTGAGCAGACCGGTGCCGGAAGATGCTGGGTTGGACATAGCGATGAGCCCTTCATACTGTGGATCAAGGAGATCCTGGTAGGAGGTTGGAATATCGGTGATACCATGTTCTGCAAGAACTTCCTTGTTCACAAGCCAGGCGGTCTCCCAGGCGTCGATGCCCACCCAGGATGGGGTCTCAGCGGTGTCTTTGAACTGTGGCTGAATGCGATCCACACCTTCAGGTGCATAAGGTTCGAGCATGCCTTCCTGTTTCAGCTGCAGAAGACTTGTTGCGGAAAGTCCCCAGACAACATCCGCGACTGGATTGTCTTTTTCAGCCAGAAGGCGGGAAGTGATAACACCTGTTGATTCACGGGTGACGTTGATGGTCACGTCTGGAAGCTGTTCTTTGAACTCTGTGAGGTAATCTTCGACCTGTTCTTCTTCAAGAGCGGTGTAGATGTTGAGGGTGTTCTCATCACCCGCAGATTCACTCGAAGCAGAGGATGCTGAAGAATCGGCAGCATCCTGGCTGGTCACGCAGCCGGTGAGAGAACCCATCGCAAGCATAGCGGTCATGGCGAAAGCGATCAGTTTTTTGTTCATTTTTCTCTTTTCCTCCAATTTTCTTTTTTGTTGAACGTCGTGTGTCATATATTGAACCATCGTCACACAAAGAGCGCCTGGCAGCTTTCTGGCGCTGGATATGCACCGAGGGCTGCTGCAGTTTTCTCATAGCGTCCGTGGAAGTCACTGCCGCCGGTCATGAAAAGTTTTTTCCCTTCCAGAGTCTGGGCCTGCGCGCAGATATCTGCCACTTTTTGTTTGTCTGCCTCTGAGTGCGAATGATGGTTATATTCGATACCGTCAAGTCCGGCGGCGATCAGACGGGGGATTGCTGAAAAATTGTCCATCTGTCCTGGATGCGCCAGCACCGCCAGACCGCCGTCGGCCTTAATAGCGCGGATGCAGTCCTCTGCTCTCGGATATACGATGTCAAAATCACATGGTCCACCGTTCTTGAAGATGCGGCGATAAACGTCACCGAAGAGCATCTCACTCTGGCCTGTCCTGAGCAGATAGTCGAGGATATGCTGCTTATAGATCGTGCGACCGGCAAGTTTTGCCACCTCTTCTGGCGGTACATGATAGCCAAGTTCTTCGAGGATGGCCATCTGTCTGAGACAGTTGGCATGACGCTTGCGCAAGGTTTCTGCCCCGATGGCTTCAATGTATTCTGTGGTCTTATAGGCATAGCCAAGGATATGGACTTTGCGCGCGTTCTCAAAATCGTAAGCGCTCATTTCTACACCAACGGTCGCTTTGAGCCCATTCGCTTCGGCCATCTCTTTGTGCTCCCAGGCTTGCTCAGTCGTATCATGATCGGTAAAAGCAATGTGGGTGAGACCAATGCGCTTCGCTTCCCGGATGATCCTCTCAACACCCATGCTGCAGTCAGAAACTGTAGTATGCACATGCAGGTCAGCAAACATGGTCAAATCGCCTCCTGCACATTCTGGAACGATCCGGCGGAGATGTTGTAGACACGATCGCAGAGCCCTTCCATGAACTCCAGATCGTGGAAGATACCGATCATAGAAGTGCCCTCACGTTTGAGCTTTAAGAGCAGATCCTTGACGAGCAGCTTGGTATTGTTATCCAGAGACGCCGTTGGCTCATCGAGGAGCAGCAGACGTGGCGCTTTGACCATGGCATGCGCAAGATTGAGGCGCAGTTTTTCGCCACCGGAAAACGTATTCGGGTAGATGTTCCAGAGGCTCTCGTCAAGCTTGAAATAACGCAGCATCTCTTCGGCCTTACGCAAAGCTTCCTCATAGCTGAAGCCTGCATCGAGGGCGCCATTGATGACATGCTGCCTTGCGGTCGTGCGCGGGAGGATTGTCAGAAACTGTGATACATAGCCGATCTCAACCTTGCGCAGGTGGATGATCTGACGCTCACTGGCTGTCACAAGATCAAGCTTTCCGTAAGAAAGGGAATCATACATCACGCTGCCAGTGCTCGCCAGATATGTGCGATAAATGCAGCGCAGGATCGTCGATTTGCCAGCGCCAGAGGTGCCGACGATGCCGATGAAACCGCCTTTATCCAGATCGAACGAGATATCACGGCAACTCTTGATCTCCTGCTCTTGTTCATGCAGATAAAACTGTTTGGAAAGATTCTTGATCTCCAGGATCTTGCCCATCTTTCATACTCCCTTCTACGTCTTCGTCACGATAGTGGTAATCCAACACCCGACGCCCGGCCACATAGACCTGCTCCAACACCGGCATCTTATCCGAAGCATCGACCACAAGCACGTCAGCCTGTTTGCCACATTCGAGCGAACCGATACGATCGTCCATACCAACAGCGATGGCAGGATTCAGCGTCACATAGCGCACCGACTGTGCAAGATCGATCCCGGCTTCTCGCGCCATCCAAAAGATGGCATGCAGCAGGGCCTGAGGATAGTAGTCACTGACAAGCACGCTTGCAGCACCGGCACGAATCGCATCGAGTGCGGAGAGATTACCTGAGTGAGAACCGCCAAGCAAAATATTCGGCGCCCCCAACACTGTCATGAAGCCTTCTGCGCATGCGGCCCGGGCGACATCAAGCGTGATCGGAAATTCACTGATCCTGACTCCGAGCGCACGGTTGACAGCAAGCTTCTCAATGGTGTCATCATCATGGCTGGCGATGGCAATTCCATGAGCATGCGCACAATCTGCAAGCGCTTTCAGACCTTCGAAGGAAACGACTTCCTTGCTCTTCTCCTGTTCAACAAGGCGCTCAAAGTCTTCATTGGAAAGGTCCTTGCCTTCATTGGGCTGATGCCTGCGATAGATCTCGAGGTTCTTATACTGGCCCTGACCTGGGGTGTGGTCCATGAAGGAGAGCAGATCCACATAGCCTGCTTCAAGCATCTGCATGACATCGTCATAGCAGGCCAGGTTATCGATCTCGTAGCGCAGATGATAGCGGTGACGGATCAGACGGCGCCCATGCTGATAACGGTCGATCAGCGCAGCCAACCGCTTGACCTGCGGCGCCTGACGAATCTCCTTGACATCCCAGCTGCCATCACGGTACATCGAGATAGAATGGAACATCGTTGTAATACCGCATTCAGCGATCACACGCTCTGCTTCACGCAGCCCCATCTCAAAATCCATGATGGCCGTGCTGCGCGGCTGGATGTAGTTTTCGATCATATCGGAATGGATATCGATCATCCCTGGCATGACGACACGGCCGTCAAGTTCGATGACCTCACCTTCGATCTGGTCAGCTTCTTCATTGGTACAAATGGCACTGATGATCTGACCGTCGATGACCAGGCTCGCGTGTTCGCGCACAGTATCTGGCAGCACCAGTGTCCCATTTCGTAAGATTGTCTTCATCGTTCCCTCCATTGATCAGAGCAGCGAATGAACGAGCTGCTGTGTATATGGGGCCTGTGGATCGTCGAGGATCTGATCGGTCAGGCCCTGTTCGATGATCTTGCCATCGAGCATGACGATGGTGCGGTCTGCAAGCATGCGGATGACCGCTAGATCATGGCTGACGAGCATGATCGAGATGTTGAATTCCTGGCGGATCTTGCGGATGAGTTCCAGCACGCGCGCCTGTACCGAAAGGTCGAGGCCGGTGGTGACTTCATCCAGAAGCAGAATTTTCGGGTTGTTGGCCAACGCCTTTGAGATCTGTACGCGCTGCTGCATGCCACCGCTGAAATTCTTTGGCGGTTCTTTCTTGCGGCTCTGCAGGATCTCGACAGCATCGAGGAGCTCAGCAACGCGGTCATTCATACTGCTAAAATCGCGGGAACCCGCAGCAATGAGCTTCTCAGCAATGTTGCCAGCACTGGAGTAATCCATGCGCAGACCAAGTACCGGATTCTGATAGACCATACCCATGATGTGGTTGCGGATGTATTTCTTCTGCTGTAAACTCTGCGCGAAGATGTTCTCTTCCCCGTTCTTGTAGTCTCGCAGATACCCTTCACCGGAAGTGATCGGAAAATCGAAATACAGGCTCTTCATGAGCGTCGATTTGCCTGAGCCAGATTCCCCGACGATACCAAGGATCTCCCCTTCATAAAGATCCACACTCACATCGTTGCAGGCCCAGACAGTCTTGCAATGCGGGCAGGTATTCTTGATCAGAGTCC
>CAUDRX010000040.1 GCA_958451915.1 uncultured Peptococcaceae bacterium | reverse complement strand
AAGGTCTTCAGTTCGCAATCCGTGAAGGTGGCCACACCGTAGGTGCAGGTACCGTTGCTAAGATCTTCGAATAATCTTCGCAAGGTCTGATCAGAGATCACAGGCAAGGCCAGCGCGCAAGCGTTGGCCTTGTTTTTTGCCTTTACAGCAGAAGTCCGTGGACTCGCAATTATAGACTGCAAGGCACACACGCTTGCAAAGAATTTTTTAATTTAACCATTTTCGTATGATTTGATATATAGATTAATCGTCCTCTTTATGCTAGAATAAAACTACTGTATTGAAGGGCTTTGAAACGGATTTTCTGCTACCAAGCGCAGTCAGGAGGTTTTGCATCATTGCTAAGATTGGGGTGTAATATATGAAAATTGAACAACTTGAGTTTTTGATAGAGGTTGTTAAAGCAGGTTCTATAAATGCAGCCAGCAAGAAGATCTTCATTTCCCAGCAGAGTCTTAACCAATCGCTCCGCAATCTTGAAGATGAGATAGGCTTCAGTCTTTTGAACCGTACCAAAAAAGGCGTCACCCTCACCGAGCGCGGTCGCGAAGTCTTCAGCGCTGCTCAAGCCATTGTTGCCCGTTATGACCAGATGCTCCGCCAGATCAACGAGCTCAAGGATGACACCACCGATGTTATCAGCGGCAAGATGAACGTGCACGCTTCACCGATGATCAGTGTCTGCATCCTGCCCGTTGTCTATGTCGACTACAAGCATAACTTCCCAAAGGTGCAGCTCTATATGCAGGAGCGTTACCAGGATGATATCGTCAAACAAGTTTCTGAGAACCCTGGTGATGTCGGTTTTGTGCTCGTTGCCAATACCCTCAAGCATTTCTTTGATAACATTCCGGAGAATGTCGAGCTTTCGCTTCTCAGCAGTTATCCGATCTATATGGCCATGTCACCCCGTCATCCACTTGCGCGTCAGCACACACTGTCGCTGCAGTCGATCAAGGACTATCCTCTTATCATCTATGAAGCAGGCGGCATTCAGGGAGAACATGCCTTGCAGGATGAAGTCGACATGCATATCCTGCTCTCTACCAACAACACCAATATGACCAAAGAGCTTCTCAGCGAAGGCGATGCCCTTATGTATTCCTACCCACCATATGTGACTCGCGGTGCCTTCCCGGAATGCGTGCACATTCCGCTGCACACCAAGAACATATGCTTTGAACTCTACATGGTCCACAATAAAGACGCAAATCAGCAGCAGCGTCGCTTGATCGATAGCTTTAGCTCGATCTTCCAGCAGTATCTATAATCGTATTTTAAAGAGCCAGGCAGTTGCCTGGCTCTTTTTTCGTACAATAGCTTTCGCCGATGCTGTCATGTGTTGTGGAAAATAATATATTAGACAGAAATGTTTATGAGGTATTGGACAATTTCTGCCGTTGAAAAGTTGAAATGAAACCTCAGGATCATTATCCGGGGCGATGATTCGATCGATTGAGACAAGCTTGAAGAGGATGTACAAAATGCTGTGCAGGCTGTAAGATGTAGCCCCCGCTCGAAATACCGGGGATTAGTGTGACGTGAGGATGCATTGCTTTCATCTTAATTACTAATCACTGTTTACAACTTATTGGTTATAGCATCGCTTGACGTTTAAGAGCGCTTTGGGCTACAATGATAATAATATTCCTATAAGGGGAGGATTCCCAAAATGAGATTATCTGAGATGGAGCTGGAAGCGTTAAAAGCGCGTTTGATCGAGTGGATGAGGGAGCGCCTGCAGGCGATCGGCGCCCAGAATGTGGTGGTCGGTATTTCCGGCGGCAAGGATAGTGCGACAGTAGCTGCACTTGCTGTGGCGGCCTACGGCCGGGAACATGTCTACGGAGTGCTGATGCCGGATGGTGAACAGAGTGATATTGACTACGCGCTGGAGCTGTGCCACGTGCTGGATATCCGTCATGAGACATTGAATATTGAGCATATCACGAAGGCTTTCTATGAGCTTCTGGGCGGATGTGCGTTTTTTGACGAGGTGAGCCGGCAGACGCGGCTCAACATGCCGCCGCGTGTGCGGATGACGCTGCTCTATGCAGTGGCACAGAGTGTAGATGCGGTGGTGGTGAACACCTCGAATCTGTCTGAAGACTGGGTGGGCTATGCGACGATGTATGGTGACACAGCCGGGGCTTTCTCGCCATTGGCTATGCTGACGACCGACGAGGTCGTGCAGCTTGGGCTGGCACTTGGGCTGCCGGAGCGGCTGGTGGTAAAACCACCGTCTGACGGCCTGACAGGCAAGACGGACGAAGATGTGCTGGGCTTCAGTTACGAAACGCTGAACACTTATATCCGCACAGGCGAGGTGCCTGAGGATGTGCAGCAGTCGATCGACCGGCTGCATAAGGTAAGCCGGTTCAAGTTCCAGACGATCCCGATGTTTGACAGCGGGTTGCCAATCCTGGCAGACGACATCGCCCACGTGTATAAGAAATAGGAGGGATGCATCATGGCACGAAAAAAATTTGAAGATGGTTTCAAAGAAAACGCGATCGCGTATTGTCAGGCGCATCCGGAAAAGACGATCAAGGCCTGCGCGGCCGATATCGGCGTGGGCTATAGCACGCTGCGCCGTTGGATCTCCCAGATGGAGGAAGAGGCACAGGCGGACGTGGGTCAGGAAGCTGCGGAGCCCGGAAGTGCAGAGATGGAGCCGGTGGCGGATGAATCACTGGAGGCGGTGCTTGAAGAGGCAGCGACTGTCTTGGAAGATGTGATCACAGATCTGCCGGCAGAAAAAGTGACGCCGGTCGTGGAAGCGGCAGAAGCAACTGTGGAAGAAGAAATCACAGAAGCAGCTGAAGCGCCTGTTGAGGAAACGGCCGAAGAGGTAGTCCATGCGGAAGCAGCACCAGCAGATGACTGGGAAGACGACATCGCCTTTGCTTCAGTGGGGATGCATTCGGCGCCAACACGTCCCGACAATGACGATTTTCTTTTCCGCTGCAAATCTAACGCACAGGCAGCCAGGAATATCCCGCATAATGTCAGTGATACACTGATCTCGGCTTGCGCCCAGGTGGGGAACGTGGTCGAAGATGTGACCAAAGGTGTGCATTCAGTGATCTCGCGCGCAGGGCTCTATAAGAAACGCTTTGAGCTCGAGAACGAACGCCGCAAGATCCAAAAAGAGAAACAAAAACGGCAGAAACGTTGAAATGTCTGCTTTATTGCGGTACAATGATCAGACAGTTTTGTCGCAGTTGTTTTGAAGAGAAGGAGAATGATGCATGCTGAGGATCTTTATCCTGACGTTCCCGTTCGTTGTCATGGCGGCACTTTTCTATGCGGGCTATATTGTCACGGGAAGCCATTTTGCGGCGATCGTGGCGATGATCTGCCTGGCTGTCGCAGCGGTGATACTGTTCAGATATAATATCTTTCTCCACCGTGCGAAAAAAGAACGCGAAGCAGAGGGACAATCTAAAGAAAACAATCCTATGTCACAGGAAAACTGAGGCACAGGTACGACCCAAGGGCGCATACCGCCTTTGGGTCGTTTTATGTAGAGATGACAGTCAGAGAAAGGAAACAGTATCATGGAATGGAGTCTGATGTTTTTTGCCAACAGCATCCTTTTGGGGGTGGGGCTGGCGATGGATGCTTTTTCGGTGTCGGTGGCCAACGGGCTCAACGAACCGCGCATGCGCATGGGGCGTATGAGTGTGATCGCAGGGACGTTCGCATTCTTTCAGTGGTTCATGCCGATGATGGGCTGGATCTGTGTGCATACGATCCTGCAGTATTTCCGCGCATTCGAGCAGGCCATTCCCTGGATCGCGCTGGTGCTTTTGGTGTTCATCGGGGGAAAGATGATCCTGGAAGCAGTGCGCGGCGGTGACGCGGTGGAAGAAGCTGCGGGTGTGGGAGCAGCGGCGCTCTTTATGCAGGGCGTGGCAACGTCGATCGATGCGCTTTCAGTAGGGTTTACGATCGCAAATTATGGCGCGCTGATGGCATTTGTCTGTGCGCTCCTCATCGCTGTGACGACTTTTTTCATTTGCATGGCGGGTCTTCAGATCGGCAAAACAGTCGGCAATAAGTTTTCCAATAAGGCAACAATCTTTGGTGGCTGCATCCTTATCTTCATCGGGCTGGAGATCTGGGTGACAGGCATCTTTGACTGATCCGGCATAAGAACATGCGGAATTGGCTGAGACTTACATAATAAACAGAAAAATACCTTGTGCTTGGAAAAATGCAAGGTATTTTTTTATTTTTTCTCCGGAAATCCAGCGGAAAAAGGTTGACAAAACCTAACTGTAATCGTAAACTAATATCTGTTAGGTGAGCCTAATAAATGTTAGGCGGCATAAATTATATTCCTCTTTTCGGGGGAATGATCCATAAATAAAGCTTTGAAAAGGTGATTACTATGAGACTGATCGACGCAACGGAAGGCGAAGAATATATCGTCAAAGAGATCGAAGCAGACGATGAAGAATTAAAGTCGTTTCTGTTCTCTCTTGGCTGCTATGCTGGGGAACCGATCACAGTGGTTTCTCATTTAAAAGGTGGCTGTGTTGTCTCTATCAAGGACGGTCGCTATAATTTCGACAAGGATCTTGCTGCTGCGATTCGGATCTGAGGTCGTGCAGACATGACGGAATGTTTATAACGTCTGGAGGTTAGCTTGAAATAACTCTGAGGCGCTGTAATATATTAATAAATAAGGAGGAATCATTCATGCGTATTGCCTTAGCAGGCAACCCGAACTCGGGTAAGACCACCATGTATAACGCGCTGACCGGGCGTAATGAAAAGGTGGGCAACTGGGCTGGGGTTACCGTTGCCAAGAAAGAACATCCTATCAAAAAAACGTATTATTCTGGTTCGGAAGAATTGATGATCGTAGACCTTCCGGGCGCGTATTCCATGTCACCATTTACATCGGAAGAGAGCATCACGAGCTCCTATGTAAAAAATGAACACCCTGATGCGATCATTAATATCGTGGATGCGACGAACCTTAGCCGCAGCCTGTTCTTTACCACACAGCTGCTGGAATTGGGCATTCCGGTGGTGGTCGCGCTCAACAAGAGCGATATCAACGAAAAGAAGCAGACGAAGATCGATGTGGCAGCATTGTCTGAGCAGCTTGGCTGTCCGGTGTTCAAAACTGTATCGACGGCTGTTGAAGGTCTGGATGCTGTCGTGAAGGCAGCGATCGCAGCTAAAGGCTCTGCACAGAAGGCGCCGTATGACGAAGGTCGTGTGGACCTGACAGACAAGCATGCCGTGGAAGAAGCAGACCGCAAACGCTTTGAATTTGTCAATGGCGTTGTCGCAAAGGTCGAGTCCCGCAAGGTCCTGACAAGGGAAAAAGGCAAAAGTGATTCGATCGATGCGGTGCTGACGAACAAATGGCTCGGTATCCCAATCTTTGCGGTCGTCATGTACTTCGTGTTCCAGATCTCTCAGGCGTGGCTTGGGCCGCTGATCGCCGATGCGCTTGTCGCCTATATCGAGACTTTCCAGGGTTATGTCGGCGAGCTCCTGGCAGATGCCAATCCGCTGCTCTCTGCACTGCTTGTTGATGGTATCATTGGTGGTGTCGGGGCGGTCGTTGGTTTCCTGCCACTGGTCATGATCATGTACTTCCTGATCGCACTCCTGGAAGACTGCGGCTATATGTCCCGTGTATCTGTCGTGCTCGATCCGATCTTCAAGAAGGTCGGCCTTTCCGGCAAATCTGTTATCCCGTTTGTCATCGGTACGGGCTGTGCCATCCCTGGTGTCATGGCAAGCCGCACCATCCGCAATGAGCGTGAACGCCGTGCGACAGCCATGCTGACACCGTTCATGCCATGCGGCGCAAAGATCCCTCTGATCGCGCTCTTTGCCGGTGCATTCTTTGGCGGTTCCGGCTGGATCGCATTCTTCATGTATGTCAGTGGGATCGTTCTGATCTTCCTGGGTGCGCTGCTGGTCAAGAAGATCACTGGTTTCAAAAACCGCAAATCTTACTTTATCATTGAACTGCCTGAATATAAGGCGCCTTCCCTGTGGTTCGCGTTCAAAGCAATGTGCGCCCGCGGCTGGGCTTATATCGTGAAGGCTGCGACGATCATCTTACTGTGCAACACGGCGGTACAGATCATGCAGACCTTTACATGGAACTTCCAGGTCGCCGAGACAGCAGATGCTTCCATTCTGGCATCGATCGCACATCCGTTTGCATATCTTCTGATCCCTATCACAGGGGTCCTGAGCTGGCAGCTGGCGGCAGCGGCTGTGACCGGCTTCATCGCGAAAGAAAACGTCGTTGGTACTTTGGCGGTTTGCTTCGTTGGTCTGGAAAACCTGATCGATACTGAGGAACTTGCGATCATGGAAGGCGCAGGCGCTGAAGTCGGCAGTGTGATCGCGATCACCAAGGTTGCAGCGCTGGCTTATCTGATGTTCAACCTCTACACACCACCATGCTTTGCTGCCATCGGTGCGATGAACTCTGAAATGGCAGATAAGAAATGGCTGTGGGGCGGCATTGGTTTGCAGCTTGGCACTGGTTATTCGGTTGGTTTCCTCGTCTATCAGATCGGTACCCTTGCAACGACTGGATCTCTTGGCGCTGGCTTTTTCCCGGGTTTGATCGCGGTGCTCGTTTTTGCAGCGGTCCTGGTCTACATGTGCAGAAAATCTGACAGAGAATTTGAAAGCAAATATGCATTAAGCGGGGCGAATTGATCATGGCAAATCTGATCGTTGTTGTCATCATCGCGGCTATGCTCATAGCTGCTTCATGGTACGTTTACAAAGCTAAAAAGAGCGGCAAAAAATGTATTGGCTGTCCGGATGGCGGCGCCTGTGCTTCGGCTAAAAATGGCGGCGCATGCAACTGCCATCAGAATGGTCAGTAACAAACCCGCCTTTTGTAAAAGGTTGAAAAGTCACCTGTAACATCTCTAAGTTGCAGGTGACTTTTTTATTCGTTCGTGGTATAGTAATACTAAGCAAAGTATTGACGCTATTCAAAAAACGGAGGTGGTCTTATGAGCCATTTAAGCGAGGCGCGGGAAGCGCTCCGGCACAAACAGGAACTTTCTGAGCGCTTGAGAAAGCTCAAAGAGGATGCGGCGCAGGCACAACAGGCTGAACAGGAAGCCCAGATGCGCTGTGAGCGCGAGAACCTGGATATGAGGAAGTTTGAGAGCAGTGACCTCCGGCAGTTTTGGTTCAAGCTGCGGGGCCAGTATGAAAAACGGCTGCTGGAGAACAATGAGAAGGCAGCAGAGGCGATGCGGGCCTTAAACGATGCGAAGTCACGTGTTTTTGATGTGGGCCGTGAGATCGAAGAGGTGCAGGATGCACTGGCGAAGATGGACGGTGTGGAAGAAACTTACGAAAAGGCTTTTGCGATGCACGTGGAGCATCTGGATTACTCGATCCACCGTGAAGAGATCCTGCGCATGCAGGAAAAGATCGATGCCGATGAGCATCAGCTGACACTCCTGGCAGAGGCGCGCAATTTAGGTCAGCTGGCACAACGCAAGGTGAGTCAGCTGAACACCCTTCTCAAGGAGATGGATGAGGACCCGGCACGCCGTGAGGATGACCAGATGCAGGTGGAAATGATATCGGGGCTGTCGGAGCTGCGTATCCAGCTGCACCAGCTGGAGCAAATCCTGGAAGGGATCGATTCACTGGAGACGGAGTCGATCACGCTTGGGGATAAACTTTCTTTGAACACGCTGGATCTTTTCTTCAACAAGGGTTCAGACGCCCTGCGGAACCTGGAGTGGGAGAAGGCTGTGCGTCAGATGCGTACGGTGGCTGACAGCCTTTTTGAGTGTGAGGATACGATCATGCACCTTGTCGTGGATGTTGAAGAGACGCGGAACATGCACCAGCAGCAGCTTGAGAACTTCATCAGTGAGACGGAAGTTTAAAAAAATTTCCCTAAAACATTTAAAATCTTGTGAAAAGTCTTGTCAAATCGGCGCGAAACACGTAATATATATTTATACATATGAATTCCTGCCACTTGGCAATAAGGAGGAACCTTTATGAAAGATTATGACAGCAACATCATCCGCAACATTGCTGTACTGTCCCACGATGGTGCAGGGAAAACGGCCCTGGTGGAATCTATGCTCCTGATGTGCAAGAGTGTCGATTCTGTCGGCCGCGGGAAGGATAACAAGCATATTCTGGACTTCGAACCAGAAGAGATCACCCGTAACGTGACGATCCAGTTGGGGATGGCGCCTTGCGAATGGAACGGATACAAGCTGAATTTCATCGATACACCGGGGTATTCGGAATTCTGCGGCGAAGTCAGCGAAGCACTGCGTGCTGCTGACGGGCTCCTGCTCGTTGTTTCTGCTGAATCGGGCATTCAGGTGGATACGATCCGTGCCTGGGGTTATGGTAAACAGTTGCACCTGCCTCGTTTGATCTATGTGAACAAGATGGATATGGAAAATGCTGATTTCTTCGGCTCACTGGAACGCATGCGTGAGCTCTTCGGCAAGTCCGTCATGCCGTTGCAGGTACCGATCGGCGAAGGCACGGCCTTCCATGGCATCATCGATGTGCCAACGATGAAGGCCTATGAATGGGTGAATGGTGAACGCCAGGAATGCGAGATCCCTGCCGACCTCAAAGATCGTGTTGACGAAGTGCTCGACATGTGCATGGAAGCCGCTGCAGAAGGAAGCGACGAACTCCTCGAAAAATACCTCGAAGGCGAACCACTGACCACCGATGAGATCTATGAAGGTCTCTACGAGGGTATGAAGGGCGGTCGTGTCTGCCCTGTGCTCTGCGGCAGCGCCGTATCCCATATTGGCACACGTCTGCTCCTGGACTGCATGATCAAGTACATGCCAGATACGACTCAGCGTATCAATGAAGCGGTCAACACCGAGACGGGTGAAGAGCTGCTCGTCAACCATGATGATCCGTTCTCTGCTTTCGTCTTCAAGACCAGCCTCGATCCATTCTCCGGTAAACTCAGTTATGCCCGCATCATTAGCGGCAAGGCCACTGAAGGCATGAGTTTCTACGACACGACCAACGAGAGCGAAGGCAAGATCTCCAAGATGTTCACCCTCGTCGGCAAACGCCAGGATCCGCTTACCAGCGCGTCGGCCGGGGATATCATCGTCATCCCTAAGCTCGATGATGTGCGCACTGGGGATACGCTGGCAAGCAAGGAATTCCCTGTAAAATATGCACCGGTTAACTTCCCGCCATCCCTCTATACTGTCTGCGTGAGTGCTGAGAATAAGGGCGAAGAAGACAAACTTGGCACCGCTCTCAATAAGATCGCAGAAGAAGATCCTACCTGCGTCCTGCGAAAGGATGCTGAGAGCGGGCAGCTGCAGCTCTCCACAATGGGTGAGGTCCACCTCGACCATATCCTCAGCAAGATGGAACGCAAATACGGTGCCAAAGCTGTCATCAGCAAAGTTTACATTCCATATCGCGAGACCATCCGCGGCAAGGCTGAAGCGGAAGGCAAACACAAGAAACAGAGCGGCGGTCATGGTCAGTATGGCCACGTTGTGATGGATATCGAGCCAACGACCGATGGGTCCGAATTTGAATTTGTCGATGCCATTGTTGGCGGCGCTATTCCTCGTCAGTTCATCCCTGCTGTCGAAAAAGGCGCTGTCGAGACCCTGGCAAAGGGTGTCATTGCAGGCTATCCGCTGATCAACGTCAAGATCACATTGAAGGATGGTTCCTTCCACAGTGTTGACTCCTCTGAAATGGCCTTCAAGGTTGCTGCTTCTCTGGCACTCAAGAAGGGCATTCCAGAAGCGAAGCCGGTGCTCCTCGAGCCGATCTATGCGGTTGATGTGATGGTACCGGAAGAATACATGGGTGATGTCATCGGTGATATCAGCTCCAAGCGCGGTCGTGTGCTTGGCATGGAACCGGGTGAAGATGGCATTACCACCGTCAAGGCACGCGTGCCATATTCCGAGATGCTGGAATACGGCGTACAGCTGCGTGCGATGACGCAGGGGCGCGGCAACTTTGATATGGCCTTTGACAGCTATGAAGAAGTACCTGCCAAGCTTGCAGAGAACATCATCGCTGCTTACAAAGCGGAGAATGGTGACGACTGATCGGATCGAAGAGATTATCGACATTGGCCTTCGGCCAATGTCGATTTTTTTGAGAGAAAGGAGTGGTCGCATGGCACATGCATCGATCGATCCTGCGGCTTATCATGTCACATTGGATGTCATCGCGCAGATCCACACACCATATGACAGCAAATTTGGCGTGCCGCGGCAAAGCGGCGTGGTCAAAGGGCTGGAATCCCGCATCGTTTTCACGCCGAAATATCGCACGAGAGAGGCGCTCAGGGGCATCGAGGGTTATGATTATCTCTGGCTCATCTGGTCTTTTTCGGAGGCGATCAGAGGCGACTGGTCGCCAACAGTGCGGCCGCCGCGCCTTGGCGGAAATGAGCGGCGCGGTGTGTTTGCGACACGATCGCCGTACCGGCCGAATCCGCTGGCGCTGTCATCGGTACGGCTTCTGCGTGTGGAAGAGGACGCTGAAGATGGTCTGGTGCTCATCGTTGATGGGGTGGATATGATGGATGGCACCCCGATCTATGATATCAAGCCGTATCTGCCGTTCAGCGACAGCCATCCGGAGGCGCGGGCAGGCTTTGCCGAAAAAGTTGTGGATGCACAGGTACAGGTGGATTTTCCACCGGCACTCCTGGCAAAACTGCCGTCCCATCTGCGGGACGGCGCGGTGGCGATGTTGGCACAGGATCCGACGCCGCATTATCAGAAGGATCCGGCGCGCATTTATGGACTCGCGTTCGCCGGGAGCGATATCCGTTTTCGCGTGAGCGATGGCGTACTCACCGTAGTGGATGTGGTCAGTGGTCTGGATGGCTGAACGACAGATCGGGATTTTGTAAAATCCCGGTTGACATGCCCTGAAATTCCGTTATACTAGACAGCGAAAGTATATAAAGGATGGAGGGGGAGCATATGGTTTTTGATCAGGTAAAAGAAAGTCTTGCGGACATCCTGAGCTGTGACGCGGAAAAGATCGATATGGACACCGAACTCGTGCGTGATCTGGGCGTTGATTCCATCGACACCGTAGAACTCATCATGGCTGTGGAAGAGACTTATGACATCACGATCTCTGACAAAGAAGCCCAGGAAATGACCACCGTTGGCGATGTTGTTGAGTTCATTGAAGATCACCTTGAAGACTGAGTCAGGCTGCCGAATCGCGCAACTATTTCGACTTTAAAGTTGTTGTACAATTCGATTTGAATAATGCGTAAAGTTGTAGTATCCTATAAATAGAAAGTATTTCAGATACTACACATTCAAAGGAGAGAAACAATCAATGAGTGACATTTGGGAAACACTTGAAGCCCGTATCCAGGGCAAGAACATCACCATCGTATTTCCAGAAGGTGAAGATGTCCGCATCCTCGGCGCTGTCAGCCGTCATCATAAAGATGGCCTGATCGTGCCTATCCTGCTCGGCGATCCTGAAAAGGTCCAGGCTGTCGCAAAAGAAAACGGCATCGACATCGATGGGGTACAGATCATCGATCCTAACAACTATGCAGAATACGACGACATGGTCGCAAAGTTTGTTGAACGCCGTAAAGGCAAAGCCACCGAAGAAAAGGCTCGCGTACAGCTCCTCGACCCTAACTATTTTGGCACTATGCTGATCTTCATGGGCAAGGCTGACGGGATGGTTTCCGGTGCTTGCCATTCCACTGGCGACACCGTTCGTCCAGCTCTCCAGATCGTAAAGATGAAACCGGGCTGCTCCCGTGTCAGCGGTGCCATGGTCATGCTCAAAGGTGACGAACGCTATCTCTTCAGTGACATCGCCATCAACATCACCGTGGATGCCCAGGCAATGGGCGAGATCGCTGTGGAAAGTGCCAAGACCGCCAAGACTTTCGACATCGATCCTAAGGTTGCCCTCCTGAGCTTCTCCACCAAAGGCTCTGCCGTTTCTCCTGAAAGCGAAAAGGTCGCAGAAGCAACGAAGATCGCTCAGGAACTCGCTCCAGAACTCCCTATCGATGGGGAACTGCAGTTTGACGCTGCATTTGTTGCCAGCGTTGGCGAACGCAAGGCACCAGGCTCCAAGGTTGCTGGCCATGCCAACACCTTTATCTTCCCAAGCCTTGAAGCAGGTAACATCGGTTATAAGATCGCACAGCGTTTTGGCGGCTTTGAAGCCATCGGGCCAATCCTTCAGGGGCTTGCAAAGCCTATCAACGATCTCTCCCGCGGCTGCGATGAAGAAGATGCTTACAAGCTCGCTATCATCACCGCTGCGCAGGCAGTCGCTGAATAAGCCGAGAGTTTTCAGATATCGGAGACAGCAGGGTTTCGATCCTGCTGTCTTTTTTTGTGCGCACGGCTGCTTGCTGAGCGCAGGATGAGGATGTTATGATACATGCATGAGAATACTGGAGAGGTGATGATTATGAAGACGATCGGCCTGATCGGCGGTATGAGCTGGGAGAGCACGGTAACTTATTATGCACACATCAATGAGGTGGTCAACGCCTCTCTGGGCGGGCTGCATTCGGCCAAATGCCTGCTTTTCAGCATCGATTTCGAGGAACTTGACGCATGTTGTTTGCGCACGGGCAACTGGCAGAAAGGGGCGGCGATGATGACGGAGGCAGCACAGAGGCTGGAACGCGGCGGTGCAGACTTTATCGTTATCTGCACGAACACGATGCACAAGGTTGTGCCGCAGATGCGCGAGGTGCTCTCGGTGCCGGTCCTGCATATCGCAGAGGTGACAGCAGAGGGGCTCAGGAAAGCTGGGATCTGCACGGCAGGGCTTTTGGGCACGCGTTTCACGATGCAGGAAGGATTCTATACGGATGTGCTGCAGGCTGCCGGTGTCCGCGTTCTCCTGCCAGATGCAGATGAGAGAACGATGATCGATCGCGTGATCTTCGACGAACTCTGCCATGGCATCGTTTCCGGGTCTTCGAAGGCGGCTTTTCTGGATGTGATCGCGCATCTGGCGGCCCGTGGAGCCGAGGGGATCGTTCTCGGCTGCACCGAACTGGGTCTGCTCATACAGCAGGCGGACACGTCTGTACCGCTTTTTGATACGGCCCTGATCCATGCCGAAGCGGCGGCGCGGGCAGCTATGGCATGAGGACGGTTTTTGCGAAAAATACTATTTTCATCTTGCCAAAGGAGCGGTGTTCTGATAAAATATATTGCTGTAATCCCTGCTCTGCAAAGCAGAGCCGTTAGTCCGGGGGGAGGAGGTGCAAAGAATGCGCGATTATGAACTTCTTTATATCATTAAGACTGAAGTGAGCGAAGAACAGACTCAGGCTGTCATCGACCGCTACAACGGCATCCTCGAAGGCGAAGGTGCGACTGTAGAAAAAGTTGACAAGTGGGGCAAGAGAAAACTCGCTTACACCATCGACAAGAAGTACACCGATGGTTTCTACGTTTTAGTGAACTTCAAGGGCGAATCCAACGCCGTTGACGAAGTAGATCGTTTGATGAAGATCGACGAAAATCTTCTTCGCCACATGATCACCCGTGTCGACGAATAATTTTCTCGTCAGAAGAAAGAGGGCCTAAAGCATGAACAAAGTTATCCTGATCGGCCGTTTGACCGCTGACCCTGAACTCCGCTACACGCCAAGCGGCGCAGCAGTGTGCAGCTTCCGGATCGCAGTCGATCGTCCGTTCAATTCGCAGAGCGGTGAACGCGAAGCCGATTTCATCAACATCGTTGTTTGGAACAAGGCTGCGGAAAACACTGCCAAGTATATGAGCAAGGGCCGTCAGATCGCTGTTGAAGGCCGTTTGCAGATCCGCAGTTATGATGGCAACGATGGTCAGCGCCGCTGGGTGACTGAGGTCGTTGCAGATCGCGTCGAATTCCTCGGCGGCAACAATGCCGGTGGTGGAAACTATGGCGGCGGCAATTACGGCGGTCAAAATCAAAACTATCAACGTCAGAACGATCAATTCACTCAGGCAGCGCCAGGCGATAACGGCCTCGGCTCTTTCGGCACCGAAGTCAGCTTCAGTGACGAAGATCTGCCGTTTTAAGTGAGAAAGGAGTTTAATCATGGCAAGAAGAGAACGCAACAGACGTTCACGTAAGAAAGTCTGCCAGTTCTGTGTCGATAAGATCGAACACATCGATTACAAAGACACGAACCGTCTGAAAAAGTACATGACCGAACGTGGTAAGATTCTTCCACGCCGCATCACCGGTAACTGTGCAAAGCATCAGCGCGCACTGACCGTAGCGATCAAGCGTGCAAGAACCATGGCCCTGCTGCCATATACCAACGACTGATCAGTCATAGAAATAAAAGGACCCTGTTCCGCATGGAGCAGGGTCCTTTTGTGTATGGTATGGATGATGCAGCCTGTAGTGTTCAGCGCCTGTGCGGCTGAAGGCGGAATCATTTTGTGAAAAAGAGCGCGATGAGCAGCCGGTGGTCATTCGCCGAGGGCTCTGATGGAGGCGAGCGTCGCATCGAGGTTGCGGCCGTGCCAGGTGTCATCAGCCCCATAGATGAACTTGATGCCCTCCCAGCTGAGCATGGCGGAAGTACGGAATCCCATGAGCTCTTTCTGCTGAGTGGTGAGGCGAACGGTGCCATCTGTGGTTGTGATACTGATGACATTGTTAAAGCCATCCTCATCAATGCTGGTGCACAGGATGTTCGCGTAAGGGATCTCAAGAGCGACCTCACGCTTCAGTGCCAGCGAGAGCTGACTGAACGGAAGAAGAACGAGTTTGTCTCTGCACAGCTGCAGTACGTAAAACTCAGTGTTGAAGAAGTTTGCGATCCTGGCGCTGAGGTTTTCTGGCGCGTATTTGACGACGATGGCACGTTCTTCAAGCGGTTCGAGGCCAAGTTCGGCGAGAATATTGAGTAATGTTTTTTCGGATGCCATGGGCAGTCCCTCCTATATAATGGTTGATCTATCTTAATTATATACAAGGGGGGGTGATATCAAGAAAAATATTATTTTTACGAATTTTGTTCGCGGATGGTTC
>CAUDRX010000039.1 GCA_958451915.1 uncultured Peptococcaceae bacterium | reverse complement strand
GGCAGCGGCCAGTTTCTCGTGGGCGCGGTGACAGTACTCGTGGTCGTTCTCAATATCTTTTTCATGGTCATGGTCTGGCGCAGCAAGACGACAGCCTATTATCGCCGGCAGAACGACATCAACCGTCAGTACGTTGAGAACGAACTGCGGTATTTCGAAAACTACCGGCAGGCGCAGGCAGACATCCGTCGCTTCCGCCACGACATGAAGCACCATCTGGCGCGCATGGGCACACTCGTCGAAGCAGGCGACACTGCAGGGCTGCGGGTGTATCTGCAGAGCTTCGAAGATGCCTGGCAGGATGCGGCTTACCGGCTCTATCAGACGGGCAACGACCATCTCGATGCCATTCTCAACGGCCGTGCGGCGCGCATGCAGGATGACGGCATTGCGGTGCGCATCGATGGCGCATTTCGGGGGCCGCTCGCGCTGTCAGCTTTTGACACCTGTGCGATCTTTGCCAATGCTGTGGACAACGCCATCGAGGAGAACGAACGGCTGCCGGAGGGGGCTTCCCGCTGGCTTGCCATCTGCATTGCCCGCAGCGGGCAGACGCTTGTGGTGACGATGGAAAACCCTTTGGCTGCGCCGCTCGCGTCCGATCGGCGTACCAAGAAGGCCGATACCCGCGCCCATGGTTATGGCCTCTACAGCATCCGCGAAAAGGCGGAAAAGAACGGCGGCAGCATCGAGGTCGTACAGGGCGGCGGCTTCTTTCAACTGAACATTTTTTTGCCAGGGTGACATTTCGCGCACCCACAGTGACATCTCGCGACACATTTTCATGTGCCGCGTTTTTTTATGCTATCATCAGCCCAACAAATCACCTGTTACCCTGAAAGGAGATCGACCATCATGACAAAAGAAGAAAAACGCCACGTGCGCAGAGACCTCGGCCGCACCAATCGCTTCGTCCTCCTCTATACCCTGCTCTTTACCCTCGTGACCTTTGCATCCATGATCATTGCCACCGCCATTGAGATGGGCGACAGCGGTGATATCTCCCTGGAACGTGTGCAGTCTCTGATCATGCAGCAGTCCGGCATCCATTCCCTCATCGCCCTCGCCATCGGCGTGCTCTTCATCCTTGCCAATCGCCGCAGCAGCCTCGCCAGCGACCTGCGCACAGGCGCCGGCAGACCGATGACCCTCCGTGTTCTTGCGAGCGGTGTCGTGCTGCTCTTCAGTTTCCAGCTTCTGTTCATCCTCGTCGACCCTGCCGTGAAATGGATCGCTGAGCAGCTGGGTTACAGCCTCAGCACCACCACCGACAGCCTGAATGACATGAAGCCATCCCTGACCATGTTCCTCTACACCGCCTTCCTCGGTCCCATCGTTGAAGAGATCGTCTTTCGCGGTGTCGTCATGAAAAACCTCGCCAAATATGGCAAATGTTTCGCCATCGTTCTTTCCGCCGCGCTCTTCGGCATATTCCACGGCGACATCAGCCAGGGCTTTTTCGCCTTCTGCTGCGGTCTGCTGTTCGGTTATATCGCCATGGAATATGGTATCGGCTGGGCCATGGCCTTTCACATCATCAACAACTTCCTCATCAGCGACATGCTGGCCCGCCTTGTTGGTCTCCTGCCTGATACCCTGCAGGACCCTGTATACATGGCTGTCACCATAGGGCTCGGTATTGCCGGCCTCGTTGTCCTTCTGAAAAAGCGGCGTGCCATTGCTGGCTATATCGCCGATGGCCGCAGCAGCCAGAGTGCCATTCCGGTCCTTTGGACCGTGCCGAGTTTCTGGCTCTTTATGATCATGCAGCTTGCCATGGTCAGCATGACTATCACGAAAGTTGGATAAAATATGGGCAAATGATTAAAATCCTGTGCATAGATTGGCGGCGCGCCGCGCAACTGTGGTATAATGGCACGACAAACCAACGCAGAAAGGATTGACCTGCCATGAGCATTTGTGCCATAATCGCTACGCACGCACGCACGCACGCACGGACGGCATTGGTCTGACTGTTTTTGCTGCGGAAAATATCATAACACGCATCATGCAAGGCCGTACTGCGCCCGTGGATCTCACGGATGCAGTGCGGCTTTTTGCGCGTTTGACAACGCCGTATGAGGCGCAGCTATTTCAGACATGACACACAGAAAGGAAGGGATACAATTGAAAACAACCAGGACACGCAAAGCGCTCAGCGCTCTGATGGTTTTAACCATGCTGGTCGGTTTGCTGCCTGTCGGCAGCGTTTCCATCGGCGCGGCCGAGCCAGCGGCGGAGGCAGGCAGCAGCGCCGCGGCCGCTGCGGAGACCACCGCCGTGCCAGAGGCAGACATCACAGGAACCAACGTCGGTGGCTTTATCGTCAGCGGCGGCACGTTGGGAGAGGACTATACCTATAATGCAGACAGTGATGCGGACAGCGGCACGCTGACCATCCTCACGTCAACGCCGCTTACCATCAGCACGTATAATCCTGAAGCCGAGAGCTATAGCACGGATGATCACATCGCTATTGGCGAGAACGTGGAGGCGAATCTGACCTTCGCCAATGTTTCTATCAGCTGCACAGAAAGTCCGGTCGATGTGCCTGTCGGCGCCAGCCTCACCCTGACCCTGGCTGAAGGCTATGGAAATTTGCTGCGGAATAAAGAGGATTTCTCCGGTGGCGGCAAGCCGGACAATGCCGGCATCCATGTCCCTGAGGGCGCCGCCCTGACCATTCAGTGTGGTGCGCATGGCGCGAATTGTCCGGGTGACGAGACCTGCGGCAGGTTAACGGTCGATGCAAGCTATAGCGGTAGTCGCGCAGCAGCGATCGGGGGAAACAGTGGCTGGTATACGACAGGTGGGAACCCCAACGGGGAAGATGCAGGGACCGTCACCATCAACGGCGGCTATGTCACTGCTTCTTCTGAGTATGGCAATAGTGAGATGATCATCGGCGGCGGCGTGAAAGGATACGGCGACAGCGGTCAGGATGGCGCCGGCGGCACGCTCACGCTGAACGGCGGTGTGCTGGATCACGCCGGCACCAGGACCGCCGACGGTGCGTCGGCGCTGGCGCTCACTGTCGATGGCGGTCAGGTGCAGAACTGCACCCTCAGCAACGGCAGCTACGATCTTCGGCGTGGCCGCATCACAGATACCACCATCAACAACATCACCTCCTGGAACGACGACGCTTTAGCCAGCCGTGACCTGACGGTCTCGGGTTGTACCCTGGATTTTGAGGAAGAAGCGAATGCCATCCAAAACGGCGGCGAGGGCAATACCTTTGCCAGCCCGATGAGGATCGTGGATGGGGCGGTCTATGGCGACAAGACCGTCTTTGATGACGCGGTGACCATCTCGGGAAGCGGCAGATTCGATGGCGCCACAACATTTAATGGAGAGGTGGCCATCAATGGGAACAGCATCTTTACGGGTGCAGCGACGTTTAATGGCCCGGTCACCTTTGAGGAAGCCTGTACCTTTGGAACAGAGACAAGCTTCAATAATAAAACGATCGACCGGAATGAGGTCGTTCCAAATACGGTCACCATCAACGCCCCACAGCAGTTCACAGGAACGACGAACTTTAACAACAGCAGCGTGGTGATCAACAATGCGGTCACCACCTCAGGCACCATGACCATACGCAGTGCCGTGACACTGAATGGAACGCTGACCAACAAAGGCGCTCTCACCATCGTCAGCGGCATCACCCTCACCAATTCAGGCACCATCACCAATGACGCAGCTGCGACGCTCCATCTCTATGGCACCATCGACAATGAGAACGGCACACCTGCGGGCACACTGAGCAACAACGGCACCCTCTACATCTATGAAGGCGGCCGCATCCTGAACAACGACCAGCCCGTCGGGCCAAAAGCGCCGATCGACGCTTCCTCCCGCCCGATCCCTGCCGGCGAAGTAGTGATCGATCTGGATGAAGTGAGCGGTCAGTACATCAAAATCGGTAAGGACAGTTATACGATCGATAATGATTTCAATGATGAAAACCCTGGGCGCACATTCCCATACGACCCGGCAAAGAACACTATCGTTCTGACCGGAAAATGGACAGGGAGTGTTGGTAATCGTCAGTCGGTTGTAACGCTGGAAGCAGGCTTGACCTCCACGGTGATCCTGCGCGATGCGACGTTTAACGTGGAGGCTGATAGTAACGACTATGGCTACGCGGCAGCGCTTGCACTGTCTGATAACTGTACGACGACCCTGTTATTGGAAGGCACCAACACGGTGACACCGGTTAACAATAAGAAGTATACAGACAACCGCAGCATGGCCATTCGCACAGCATCGACCGCCTCGCTGACGATCGATGGCGATGGCACGCTGAATTTGAACTACGACGGCACCTCCTGGCGAATTGGCATTGGTAGCTCATTGGAAGGCATGGGTACGATTACTGTTAATGGCGGTAACTTTTATTCGGAAGTTGATCAGTCATTATGGAACACGCCAGGTTTTGGTTTGTTCTATGGACAAAGTGGCACTCTAATCATTAACGACGCCAATATCAGTGGGGATCTGTGTTTTTCAGCGAGAGGGATAGATGGCAGTTCTGTCGGCGAGAACATCACTGTAAACGGTGGGACGATTCGTGAAGATGGTGATTTGCATTGGCAAACCAATACGGATTTTGGCAATAACCATTTTACCATCAATGGAGGCAGTGTTCATTTGACCAGTATCAAGGGTCGCTCCTTAACGGTCAACGGTGGAGAATTGGTGGCGGATGTTTATTGTGTCAATGATAATAGCTTTGTCATCAACGGTGGCGTGGTGACCATTGATGGTACGCGTATAGGAGGAGATTCTGCTTCCAGTTATGATTCTCAGCGTACGCCAGATACTATCAACGGCGGCAGTGTGAAGATGATCTACAGCAATAACACGAAAGAACTGCCGAACGTCGGCAGCTATTATCTGACGGAGCTGAACAACCAGAGCGGCGTCACTTCAGTGACGGTGGATGGCGTGAACCAGAACATCGCCGCCAACCATCCGGATGGCGATTCCCTCTACCTCTATCTCAAACATGACGATAGCACGACATCGCACTCCATCGTCACCCTCCGCGGCAATACGCAGACCACCTATAGGGCGACGTGGAACAACGAAAAAGAATGCTATGATGTAGAGCAATCTGGCGAAGAAGAAGTGACACCTTCCGAGGATGAACTGGAAATGAAGATTGATGGGGCGGCGGAAAATGCGTCCGGTGAGTTGGAAAAGGTCGTTGGCGACAACGATCCGCTGATCATCACGGTAGACCTGAGCAAGGTCGCTGTAGAACAGACACCGCCGTCCAACAGCCTCATCAACCGGCCATCGACCCCAGAAAACGACCTTGGCTACGACTGGAACACCGTCATCCTCTATCGTGACGGCGAAAGGATCAAGAGCCAGCTTGTACAATCGGGACGGAAGACGGCCGTGTTCTACGTGCAGACAGAAACGCTGGGCGTAGGCAGCCACACCTTCCAGGCCACCTACGCGGCCCAGGGGACCAGCACAGAACTGGCGCTCAGCAACGCGGTGACTGTCACCATCGTGCCAGCGTCTCTGGAAGATGCTGACGTTACGCCGCCAACGCTGAGCGGCACTTATGGCGATAAGATCTCGGAGCTTAAGATCGACGGCGGCAGTGTCACATTGGGCGGGGACACCATTGACGGTGCATGGACCGTCACCGACAAGGACCCGGACAGCGTGCCGGATGTTGGCACGACGGACAAAGTGGAGCTCACCTTCACGCCAAAAAGCGGACGCTACGCCAGCATCACGCAAGAGGTGACACCGATCATCTCGCCAAAAGAACTGACCGCCAGCATCAGCGGCATGCCAGGCAAAACCTATGATGGCACCACGGCGTACAACGATGACCTGACGATCGCTCTGGAAGGTGTGTTGCAAAGCGATAAAAACGATGTGACAGCGAAAGCGACTTCTGTATCATTCGATGACGCCAACGCAGGCACAGATAAAACCGTGACGGCGACAGGCGTTAAATTAGAAGGAGATAAGGCCAAGAATTACACCCTTCAAAGTACCTCGTTGACCACAACCGGCAGCATCACCAAAGCGAGCGCTGCACCAACCCAGGGGACGCTGAGCGTCAGGAACGGCTACGCAGCAACCTACACGTTTGATCTGACGGCGCTGCATCCAGCGCTGCCAGAGCCAGCGGAGCTGGGTGAGGTGTCCTATGCGCTGGACACTGTCAGCCTTGGCGGCTACTATACCGATGGGGCAAAGATTGAAGGGGATATACTGACGATCCCGATCAATGCGGTCGAAACGGATGAAGAAGAAAACATTGGCACCATCAAGGTGACGATCACAAGCACCAACTACGCAGACATGACGGCGACGATCACTGTCTCCTCGGAAAACAGAAAACCGCAGGATCCGCCAGCAGAAGGCGAAGGCTACAAGATTGATTTCACTGCGGAGGTGATCACTGCAGTGGAGGGTTACGAACTGGCGGCGAGCGCTGATGCCGCCGACGGCAGCGAGACCCTCACGGCAACGCCGGATGAAACCGTCTATGTGCGCAAGGCGGGCAATCTCGAGCAGCAGCCATCTGAGTGGACCCCGATCGATCTGCCGACGCGTCCTGCGGCACCAGCTGCACCAGCGATCGAAAAATCGAAGGACAGCATCACGGCGGCAGCGGCATCCGGGCAGCAATACAAGCTGGATAAGGCGAGTGGATGGCAGGAAAACGGCGCGTTCTCTGGTTTGTCCGCGGGAACGGCCTATACCCTCTGCGCCCGCCTTGCAGCAACAGATGATGCTTTTGCATCTGAAACGGTCTCTGTGAGCGTGACCACCCTCAATGAAAATGGCAGTGGCACTGTTGCCGAAGGCGAAACGGCCATCCTGCCAGATGGCACCACTGTGACAAATGACGGTGAGACCATCACCATCACCGACGACAGCGGTAAGATCACCACCATTCAGCCGGCACCGGATTCCGGCGTTGTTATCGACGACAGCGGCAGCATCCAGGCGCCTGCAGATTCCACTGTCATTACTGACGGCACGACCGTCACCATCGGTATCGGTGACAAGGGCGCCGGCGTTGGACCAGACGGCGGGATCACGCTGCCGGGTGGTGGTTCTGCCACCATCGGCGATTCCACCACCATCACTGCGCCGGATACCGGCGGCACTGTGACGGTCGATGAGGATGGCAGCATCACGCTGCCGGGCGGCAGCACGGTGGAGAGCGGCGGTGAAACCGTCACCCTGCCTCCGGAAGGCGGTATCCTGACACCGGACGGCGATCTCACCTATGGTGTGACGGTCACCTTTGACAGCCAGGGCGGCACGGCTGTTCCGGCACAGGAGAATATCCCTGTCGGCGAAACAGCCACTGAGCCGGCGCGGCCATCCAGGGGCGACTACACCTTTAACGGCTGGTACACCGATCCAGACTGCACCCAGCGCTGGGATTTCAGCTGGCCTGTGGAAGAAGACATGACCCTCTATGCTGGCTGGACCCCATACACAGGTAAACACAACTACGAGATCTTTACCGATATTGGCGCGGGCGGCACGATCCGTGTGGACCGCTACGGCACCGAAGGGGAGGCGGTGACGATCACCGTCATCCCTGACGAGGGGTATATGCTCGAGGCCCTCAATGTCACTGACAGAGCCGGCAAAGAATGTGCGCTCACTGACAACGGTGACGGCACCTACACCTTTACCATGCCTGAACGCACGGTGACGGTCACGGCTACCTTTGCAGAAGATCCAAACTGGGAAGGACCGTCCACGGATGTCAGCGACATCTTCAGCGATGTGGCACCAGATGCCTGGTACAGAGATGCGGTGCAATATGCCTACGACAATGGCTTGATGACGGGGACCAGCGAGACGACGTTTGAACCAGCTGTCAGCACCACTCGCGGCATGATCGTCAGTGTCCTGCATCGTCTGGCAGGCTCGCCAGCGGCGGATGACGCAGGTTTCAGCGACGTGGCAGACAGTGCCTGGTACGCGGAGGCTGTGAACTGGGCTGCGAGCGAAGGCATCGTCGGCGGATTCGGCGAGGGATCCTTCCGGCCGGACAGCGCGATCACCCGTGAACAGATGGCTTCCATTCTCTATCGTTACGCAACCTATAAAGGCATGGACGTGAGCGCACGTGCAGACCTGAGCGGCTATGCCGATGCTGATCAGATCGGAGAGTGGGCGTATGAAGTGATGGCCTGGGCGAACGCTGAAGGACTGCTCAACGGTGTCACGGCAGACACCCTCCAGCCACAGGGCAATGCGACCCGTGCGCAGGTGGCCGCCATCCTGCAGCGCTTTCTCGAAGACTGAGCGCGGCCATCAGTAAAAAATGAAAAAAAGACGCCCGCAGGGCAGTGCATGATGCACTGTTCTGCAGGCGTCTTTTTCTTTATGCAGTTTGCTGCGGCAGGGATGTCTGTGTGCATCCCGGAAGAAGGGAACGTTTCGTTTCTGACGGCGAATGGTCACACTTCTTCATCGAGCAGGTGGTCCATGGCCTGGATGTAGCCCTGGATGCCCTGACCGCTGATGGTTTTGACGCAGGCGGCGCGGATGTAGCTCGTCTGACGGAAATCTTCGCGGCTGGACACGTCGGAGATATGGATCTCAACGGTCGGGATGCCGACCGCTTTGACGGCGTCGAGCAGGGCGACGGAGGTGTGGGTATAGGCGGCAGGGTTGATGACGATGCCGTTGGTGCCATCGCTGTAGCAGGCCTGGATCCTGTCGACGAGATCACCTTCGTGGTTGCTCTGATAGATCTCCACATCGATGCCGCGCGCGCTGGCATGGTCTTCGATGAGGGCGCAGAGATCGGCGTAGGTGGTGCGGCCATAGATGTCTGGCTCGCGGATGCCGAGCATGTTGAGATTTGGTCCGTTAATGATGCATAGCTTCATGAAGATCCTCCAGTATCTGAGAAACAGTGGTGTCGATGTCGCGGTTTTCGAGGGTCACATCGGCGAAGTCGGCGTAGCAGGCCTTGCGCGCCTCAAAAAGACGGCGCAGGGTCTCGATGCCGCCGCGAGAGAGCGGGCGTCCTTCGGTCGGCAGATCTTCAAGGGCGCGGGTGAGCCAGTAGATGCGGCCGTTCTGACGCAGCAGGTCTTTGTTCGCTGCTATGGTCGGTGCGCCGCCGCCGGTGGCGATGACCAGACCGTGCTGTTTGCCGGTCTCGGCGATGGTCTCGTGTTCGATGGCGCGGAAGGCGGCTTCGCCGTGGGTGTCGATGTAGTCGGGCACGCTGCCGATCCTGGTACTGATGGCGTCATCAATGTCGACGAAGGTGCGGCCGAGCTGTGCAGCGAGGGCCTGACCGATGGTGGTCTTGCCGGCGCCGGGCATGCCGATGAGGACGATGTTCTCGTCGTCTTCGCGCATGCGGGCGAGGATCGGCGCGATCTTTGCGGCAGGATCTTCGAGCCCGACGAAGTAGCGGGCGGCGTAGACAGCTTGTGCGACGAGCATCGGCAGCCCGTCGCAGATGGTCACGCCGCGGCGCTCAGCATCGAGGAGAAACTGGCTGCGGCAGGGGTTGTAGATGACATCGAAGCAGGCTTCGAGCTTTGTGAAGCCTGCGAGGTCGATGAGTCGTGCACCGTTATTGGGATACATGCCGACAGGTGTCGCGTTCACGATGATCTGGGCATCATGGTGCAGGGGGATATCTGTGTAAGGAACGGCGTCGTGCCGGCCGAAAACGAGGATCTCCTTTGCGCCTTTGTCGGCGAGGACGGTGCAGACGGTCTTGGAGGTGGCGCCGTTGCCGAGGACGAGGCATTTGCGGCCGCAGACGGCGATGCCGGCGTGGTCGAGGGCAAAGGCGAGGCCGTCGTAGTCGGTATTGGTGCCGAAAAGGCTGCCGTCAGGACGATGCAGGAGGGTGTTGACGCAGCCGATGCGCTGCGCCTTTTCATCGATCTCATCACAGTAAGGCATGACCGTTTCTTTGTAAGGAATGGTCACATTGACGCCGCGCCAGCTGTCGTTGTCAAAGAAGGCAGGGATGTCCGCCGGTTCGATCTCGAAGAGCTGATAGCCGTAATCGCCGATCTGTGCGTGGATCTGTGGGGAAAAACTGTGGCCCAGTGTGCGGCCGAGGAGTCCGAAACTCATAAGCCCATCTCCACATTCTTATAGGCGCCGAGCAGGCTGAAGGCCGGGCAGTCGCGGGAGAGCTGGTTGATGATGGCCTGGACCTGAGGCAGACGGATGTCTGTGTCCATATCCATGAAGAAACGGTGGGTGGTGTGATTGCCATCGACGATCGGACGGCTTTCCAGGAGGCTCAGATTGATGCCCAGGGCTGCCAGCGGCGAGAGCACTTCGTCAAGGCCGCCGGAAACGTTTGGCACAGAGAGCATGAGACTGATGCTGTCGGCGTCTGGATGGATGCGTGGTTTTTTGGCGAGGCAGATGTAGCGGATGTAGTCACCAGGGTTGGCGACTTCCTGGCGCAGCACGTGGAGTCTGTCGCTGATCGGTGTGTGTGCCGGCACGATCCAAGCGATGAAATCATCGCTCGGATCGGCGATCTCCTTCATGATGTCATCGTGCCCTTTTTCCACGATATCGCAGCTGAGACTGGAGAGAAATCCGGAGCAGTGATAGTAGGAGCGGCGGTCGACAGCGACGGTCTTAAGACTCGTGAACGGCACGTTGTTGGCAGCGACGAGCTTGTAGTGGAGGTTGACCTTGACACCGCGTACGATATGACAGGTCTTCTTGAGCAGGAGATCGTAGGTCAGCGCTTTGGCCCCGGAGCGGTTGTCTTCGATCGGCAGGATACCATACTGGCAGAGGCCGAAGTTGACAGCGTCGACGATCTTCATGTCGTTGTTGAGGGTGACGCAGCGTGGGTTGTCAAAGAGCGCCTGGGCCACATGGAGGTCGTTCGGGTCTCCGGTGATGGCAACGCTGCCAGTCTCTGGAAATGGTTCATCGGTGAAGGTGCAGGTGACGCCATTGATGAAGCTGTCATCCGGATCGATAAGCTGGCTCTGGCGGCGGCGGGCAACCCGGAAGAGGGTCTCATAGGTTTCCCGCAGCGGTACGACGAGGTCTGCACTCTTGTCTTCGGTGATGTGGTCCAGGATCCAGAGCTCGCGGTCGCGATCAAGGACAGGCAGATTGTTGGCTTTCTTATATTCAGCAACGTCTTTGGCGAGATCAAGACGTTTTTCGATGAGGGCAAGGAGCTCGTCATCGACGGCATTGATCTCAGAACGGATCTCATCTAAGTTTTTCATAGGGCATGTTCCTCCAATAACAGATCTAAGAGTATGATGGCCATCACAGCTTCTACAACGGGCACAGCGCGGATGGCGATGCAGGGATCGTGGCGGCCGGTGATGGTGAGGGGTTCGTTGATGCCTTTGGACAGGGAAACGGTGGCCTGTTCTTTGGCAATGGATGCGGTCGGTTTCATGGCCAGGCGGCAGGTGATCGGTGCGCCAGAGGTGATGCCGCCGAGAATGCCGCCGGCGTGGTTCGAAGTGGTGACGATGCGGCCCTCCTTCATGGTGAAAGGATCGTTGTGGACGCTGCCTGCCATGGTCACGCTGTCAAAACCAGCGCCGAAATCGACGCCTTTGCAGCCAGGGATGCCGAAGAGGGCCTGGGCAAGACGATTTTCGACCCCGTCGAACATCGGGCCGCCGAGGCCGACTGGCATGCCAATGGCAGCACCCTGCACGATGGCGCCGATGCTGTCGCCTTCACGGGCTGCGGCGGCGATGGCTGCCTGCATGGCTTCAGCGGCTGTTTCGTCAAGGGTTGGGAAGGATTTTTCAGCCATTCCTTCCAGCGTGGCTGCATCAATGCAGAGCGCATCAAAGGCGCGGCCTTTGACGGTGCCGACCTGCAGGAGCTGGGCGCCGACATGGATGCCGCGCCGTGCGAGGATCTGCTTGGCAATGCCGCCAGCGATACAAAGCGGTGCCGTAAGGCGGCCGGAGAAATGACCACCGCCGCGCATATCGGCGTGGCCTTTGTAATGCACATAGGCGGTATAATCGGCGTGGGATGGGCGCGGGTGGTCGAGCAGATTGCTGTAGTCCTTCGAGCGCTGGTTGGTGTTGAGGATGTAAGCCAGGAGCGGGAATCCGGTGGTGACGCCGTCCCTGACGCCGGTCGCCAGATGTACGGCGTCGGCCTCCCTGCGCTGGGTCGTGAGTTTGCTGGAGCCAGGCGCACGGCGGGCCATGAAGCGGGCGAGGCTGGCTTCATCGATGGCCTCGCCGGGCGGCATGCCGTCGATCTCGACCCCGATCATCTCGCCGTGGCTTTCGCCGAAGATGGCGCAGTGATAAATATGACCGATACTAGATGCCATCGCAGACACCTCCCAGTGATACGTAATCGTTAAAGAAATGCGGATAGGATTTGGTGACAGCGTTTGCCCCGATGAGGGTGACAGGCGCATCGGCGTTGAGTGCGGCGATGGCTGCTGCCATGGCGATGCGGTGATCACCTGCGCTGTCAACGGTGCAGCCGCCGTGCAGTTTTTTCACACCAGTGACGCGGAAATGCTGCGCGTCGCTCTCACAAGGTACGCCCATGGCTTCGAGCAGGGCTGTAGTGGAGGCGATGCGGTCACTTTCTTTGAGGCGCAGGCGTTCGATGTCACAAAAGGTCGTGGTGCCTTCTGCCTGGGCGGCGACACAGGCAAGGATCGGCAGGGCGTCGGGGATCTCTTTGACGGAGATCGTCTGTGCTTTGAGCGGTGCAGGGCTGATGGTGATGGCACCGTCTCCGGCGACCCCGACTTTGGCACCAAAGCCGCGCAGGAGGTCGAGGATGGCTTTGTCCCCCTGGCTCGAGGCGAGGTCGAGACCAGTCATCGTGATCGGTGCGGAAAGAGCGCCTGCAGCCAGGAAGAAAGCTGCGTTGGACCAGTCGCCTTCGATCGTGCCTGCATCTGCTGGCAGTCGATAGTGTGCATCGGCAGCGACATGGAAATGGGTGCCGTCTTCCTGCACATCGATGCCGAAACGGCGCAGCACGTCGAGGGTCAGGTCGATATATGGCCGGGACTGCAGTGGTGTGGTCAGCGTCACATCGAGCGCGTCGTCAAGGAGCGGCGCAGCCAGGAGCAGACCTGTGAGATACTGACTGGAGATGTGGCCGGGCAGTTCGACCTGGCCGCCGTGCAGGGTGCCGCTCAGCGTCAGCGGCAGATGATCGGCGCTCGTCTGAGCGCCCAGCTGGGTGAGCACGGTGAGGATCTCGCTGATGGGACGTTCAGGCAGGCGGCCGCGCCCGATGAAATCGGCGCTTGTGCCGAGGGCGGCGCTCACTGGCAGAAGAAAGCGCAGCGTCGATCCGCTTTCCTGACAGTCGATCGTTGCTGCCCGCCAGGGCTGCCCGATCGGTGTGATCGCCACCTGGGTCCCATTGCGTTCGATCTCTGCGCCCAGCGCCTGCAGGCAGGCCAGGGTGGTGTCGATGTCCACAGAGCTTGTCGGCAGTGTCCAGTGGGATGGTGCGTCGGCCAGGCTGGCAGCGATGAAGAGACGGTGCGCCGCTGATTTGGATGGGATGGCGCCGATCGTGCCGCTGAGGGATGCGGGATGTATGGTAATGACAGAGGTTTCAGGCATATCACAGCGGCTCCTTTCCAAGACGGATCAGTTCAAGCAGGGTCTCATAGTCGACGGTACGCAGTGCGCAGTCACCGACGGCCTGCGGCACGACGATGGTGATGGCGCTGGCGCCGGCCTTTTTGTCGCGGCGGCAGATCTCAAGGATCGCATCGGCATCGTAGCCGGTGTTTACCGGCAGGGCGTTGGCACGCAATGCCCGTTCGATCTGCACAGCTGTGCCCGGGGCGCTCCAGCCCTTGCGGAGGCAGGCACGGGCCATCATGGCAAGCCCGGCGGCAACAGCGTGGCCGTGGCTCGTCTCATAGCCGGAGAGCTGCTCGATGGCATGGGCGAAGGTGTGGCCCAGGTTGAGGAGCTGACGGGTGCCTTTTTCAAATTCATCGTCGCTGACGATCCTGTTCTTATAAGCAACGCAGTCGGCGATGATCGTGTCGAGGTCATGGGAGACGGGCGTCAGTTTTTCCGTGGCGATGCGTTCAAAGAGCGAAGGATTGTGCAGGACGCCGTATTTGATGCTCTCTGCGACGCCGTCAGCGAAGGCATGTTCAGACATCGTGGCAATGGCATCAACGTCGCAGTAGACGGCAAGCGGCTGATAGAAGGCGCCGACGAGGTTCTTGCCGCAGGCGATGTCGATGGCGGTCTTGCCGCCGACAGAGGAATCGACAGCTGCCAGCAGTGTGGTCGGTACCTGTACGAAAGGAATGCCGCGCTGGTAACAGCTCGCTGCAAAGCCTGCGAGATCGCCGACGACACCGCCGCCGAGGGCGACGACAAGGTCCGAGCGGTGCAGTCCGGCAAGACTCCAGTCGTTCATAAGCTTTTCCAGGACGGCGAAACTCTTGCTCGCTTCACCGGCCGGGATGACGCTTGTCTGGACGCGGAAACCGGCACTTTCAAGGCTTTGCCTGAGGCGCTCCAGGTAGAGCGGGGCGACGTTGCTGTCACTGACGATCATTGCCTGGCAGGGACGGTGTACCTGCGAGAGCAGCATCCCCACTTCATCGAGCAGGCCATGGTCGATCAGCACCTTGTAAGGCTTGCCGGTGCGGACCTCGATGGTCTGGCGGCTCATTGGTGCAGTTCCTTCTGGCAGAATGCGTGCAGTTTCAGGGCATCGGCAGCGACTTCATCGAAGGTCTCTGGGCGCAGGCACTGAGGGCCGTCGCATTTGGCATGTTCAGGGTCGTTGTGAACTTCGATCATGAGGCCGTCGGCACCGGCGGCGACAGCGGCCATGCTGAGCGGACGCACCATGCGGCGGATACCGGCAGCATGGCTAGGGTCGATGACGATCGGCAGATGGGTCAGTTCGCGCAGCATTGGTACTGCGGAGATGTCGAGGGTGTTGCGGGTCTTGGTCTCGAAGGTACGGATGCCGCGTTCGCAGAGGATGACGTTCATGTTGCCGCCTGCCATGATGTATTCAGCACTCATCAGCCATTCCTGGTAAGTGGCAGAGAGGCCGCGCTTGAGGAGGACTGGCTTGTCCATCTTGCCGACTTCCTTGAGCAGGTTGAAGTTCTGCATGTTGCGGGCACCGATCTGCAGGATGTCGACGTCTTCGAAAAGTGGCAGCTGAGAGATATCCATCACTTCAGAGATGATCGGCAGACCAGTGGCTTCCTTGGCTTTCAGGAGAAGCTGGATGCCTTCCGCGCCCATGCCCTGGAAGGAGTATGGCGAGGTGCGTGGCTTGAAGGCGCCACCACGCAGGATCGTTGCACCGGCTGCTTTGACGCGCTGCGCGACTTCGATGATCTGGGCTTCGCTCTCTACAGAGCAAGGTCCGGCGATCAGCGTCAGCGTGCCACCGCCGATCTGGGCATCACCGACGTGGATGACTGTATCCTGCGGATGAAACTTGCGGTTGGCATTCTTGTAAGGTTCCTGGATGCGGGTGACGCTCTCGACGACTTCCAGCGCTTCGATGAGCTCGATGTCCACACGGGAGGTGTCACCGACGAGGCCGATGATGGAGTAGGAATCCCCTTCCGAGAAGTAGAGGTGGAGACCCTGGTCCTTCAGCCATTCGGTGAGCTGCTGTACTTGAGATTGGTCTGCGTTCTTTCTGACTTTGATGATCATGGATGATTGCTCCTTTCAAATAGGTGGGTGATGAATGAAAATAAAAAAACCTGCACGAGGATTATCCTCCGTGCAGGTTCACTCTCATAACATATAAAATGTCAGATCG
>CAUDRX010000038.1 GCA_958451915.1 uncultured Peptococcaceae bacterium | reverse complement strand
TCTTTCCAACTTCATAATAATGCTTGATCTGATGCTCTTTGGCAAAATCTCGGATCGCTTTACACTGTTCTGCACTTTTGATATCTTTTGCCGGCGAGAAATGGTCTGGGATCATGGCCACTTTTGTATTATCAAATACAGTATCCATCCCTACTTTTCTCATCTCACGAATGGCCACCGGGCCGGTAATGTCATTCGAGAGCACCATGTCAACTTTTGCCGTGACCAGCTGGCCGGCATGAACTTCCGAAAGACCTGCGTGAGCCGCGATGATCTTTTGTGTCATTGTCATTCCCATGTTAGTTTTTCTCCTTTTGATGATTCATTTCTTCCCAATGAAGGGCTTTATTGATCGCATTCAGATAGCTCTTCGCCGAAGCTTCCAGGACACTGGTGCTGAGGCCGTGGCCATTGAATGTTTTGTTCTTATACATGACTTTGATGTTCACATCTGCCTGCGCATCGGTACCGCCCGTAATGGCTTCGATGCGATAAGTCTGCATATCGAAAGCGCCTTTGTACTGAGGACCGATGATCTCTTCGACAGCCTTGCAGGCAGCATCAACTGGTCCATCGGACAGGGTAGCGATCTCTTTGACTTCATTATCAAACTTCACACCAAGAGTCGCCGTAGAGGTCAGGTCTGTGCCAGTGAAAACATAGAGATGATCAAAGACGTACGCATCATCTGCCGTAGCCATTTTCGCATCAATGAGCGCGATCAGGTCATCGTCGAGAACTTCTTTTTTGCGGTCGCAGAGTTTCTTAAATTCTGCAAACGCTTCCTGAAGCTCATCACCTTCAAGATAGAAGCCAAGTTCAGCCATATGTACCTGGAAAGCATGGCGGCCAGAATGCTTGCCAAGCACAAGATTATCAGCAGTGATGCCAATGGTCTCCGGACTCATGATCTCATATGTTTCACGTTTCTTCAGGACGCCATCCTGATGGATACCGGATTCATGCAGGAACGCATTACGACCAACGATCGCCTTATTGGCAGGGATCGGCATATTGGTCGTCTGACTGACAAGGCGGCAGCTGCGATAGATCTCTTTGGTATTGATGCCCGTCTCACATTGAAGCGCATCTTTACGTGTCTCGATCCCCATTACCACTTCTTCAAGAGAGGTGTTGCCCGCACGCTCACCAATGCCATTGAGAGCCACCTCGATCTGACGCGCTCCATGATGGACTGCAGACAGAGAGTTAGCGACTGCCAGACCCAGATCATTATGGCAATGCACGCTAAAGATAGCCTTATCGGAATTTGGTGTGCCATCGATGACAGCTTTGATAAATTCACCATATTCCCATGGCACCGCATAACCTACAGTATCAGGCAGATTGATCGTTGTCGCTCCAGCATCGATGACCGCTTCCACAATGCGACAGAGGAAAGGGATCTCGCTGCGCGAAGCATCCTCGCAGGAAAATTCAACATCATCCGTATAGGTCTTGGCGAGTTTAACCCCTTCAACCGCCTTTTCCACAACCTGGTCCGGTGTCATTTTGAGCTTGTATTCCATATGAATCGGACTGGTCGCGAGGAACACATGAATACGAGATCTCTTTGCATCCTTCAATGCTTCACCGCATGCTTCAATATCTTTCTTCGAACAACGCGCCAACCCGCAAACAGTCGATTCAGTGATCGTCTCGGCGATCTGTCGAACAGATTCAAAGTCACCAGGGGATGAGATCGGGAAACCCGCTTCGATGACATCAACGCCGAGCTTTTCCAGCTGGCGGGCCACCGCCAGTTTTTCCTGCAAGTTCATGCTGCATCCGGGCGATTGTTCGCCGTCGCGCAAGGTTGTATCAAAAATAATCACTCTGTCTTTGCTCATATGTCTGCACCCTTCCTTCCAAAATAAAAATGCCCTTTTCGTCTCAAATTTAGAGACGAAAAGGGCATGGATTCCGCGGTACCACTCTAATTGCTGCGCCTAAGCGCAACCACTCTCATTGTTAACGGGGATGACCCGGCACAATTGGCAAAACTCAAAGGCGAGTTCAAAGATTAATCGTCGGCACTTTTCACCACCCAGTGCTTCTCTCTGACGACGCCGCTCCTACTACTCCTTATCATCGTTTATCGGTTGATATTCTCACTGCCATTATTGTACTCAAATCGGATCATCTTTGTCAAGCAAAATTATATAACAGTTCGCCAAATCCAGGAAGCATTATACAACAGCATCTTATTCTACCGTAACACTCTTGGCAAGGTTGCGTGGCTTATCGATATTGCAGCCTCGTTCGAGTGCTGTAAAGTAAGCGATGAGCTGCAATGGGATGGCCGCCAAAACCGGAGAAATGAAATCCGGACAAACAGGGATCTCGATCACATGATGGATCTTTTCACTGATGTTTTGCTGTCCTTTTTGAACAACCGTCAATACCTTCGCATTGCTGATCTGTCCATTTTCATCGACCATACGGGAGATCATCTCTTCTGTATTACTCATCGTCTTATCAAAAGTCTTCTGCTGCAACGCGACTGAAATGACAGGCGTTTCGCTGCTGATCAGCGCCAACGTCCCGTGCTTCAGTTCGCCCGCTGCATAAGCTTCTGCATGAATGTAGGAAATCTCCTTGAGCTTCAGCGCGCCTTCCTGAGCAACCGCCCAGTCCATCCCGCGGCCGATATAAAAGAGGTCTTTAGCGCCCACATATTCTTTAGCGATCTCATGGATCTTTGCAACATTTTCATCAGTAAGGATCTCGGCCGCCTGTTCCGGCAGTTTTTCCAACGCACGCATCAGCGTTTCACAGTTCTCGCGCGCAATACGGCCAGAAACATCCCCAAAATAAAGACCGATCAGATACAGTGCGATCAGCATCGAGGTATAGGCTTTTGTAGAAGCTACAGAGATCTCCGGACCTGCCCAGAGATAAACGACCATATCTGATTCGCGCGCAATAGAACTGCCAACCACATTAGTGATCGCCAACACCGATGCCCCAGCCTGCTTAGCTTCTCTGGCACCTTCGAGCGTATCAGCGGTCTCGCCGGATTGGCTGATGACGATGACCAGTGTATTTTCATCCAGCATTGGTTCGCGATAACGGAATTCCGACGCCACTTCGACAAAGACAGGGATCTTTAATGTCTTTTCAAGGATGGTCTTGCCAACAAGCCCTGCATGATAAGCCGTCCCACAGGCAACGATGTAGATCTGGCGCCATTTATCAATGGTCGCTTTATCGATATCGATGTCTTCGATCACAGCATGATCCCTGCGCACACGACCACTCAATACGCGCTTGAACGTTTCCTCCTGTTCATAGATCTCTTTGATCATAAAGTGCGGAAAGCCGCCTTTTTCTGCAGACTGTGCATCCCATTGGATCTCATCGATAATTGGGTGCTGTTCGTTTCCTGCCATATCGGTCACAACAACACGATCGGCATAGACCTGGGCGATTTCACCAGATTCCAGATAGATGCAGCGTCTTGTGTAAGCGAGCATCGCTGGTACATCTGATGCTACAATATTCTCTCCATCACCAAGGCCAATGACCAATGGACTGTTCTTGCGAGTGACGATCATACGCTCTGGTTCGTCTGTACACAATACTGCCAGCGCATAGGATCCCGTAATCACAGACAGTGCTCGTTGGACTGCTGCAAAAAGATCACCTTCGTAGAACAGCTCGATGAGATGCGCCACAACTTCGGTGTCTGTTTCTGAACTAAACTCATGATCTTGCAGATATGTAGATTTCAGGTGCTGGTAATTCTCAATGATACCATTATGGACCACCGCGATCTTTCCGTTAGGGCCAAGATGCGGATGGGCATTTTTATCTGAAGGCTGCCCATGGGTCGCCCAACGCGTGTGTCCAATCCCAAGATGCCCTTCGAGCGGCTTTTCAGAAAGCGCTCCTCTCAGGTTCTTCAGTTCTCCTTTGCGTTTCTCAACACTAATGGCACCATTGTTCAATACTGCGATCCCAGCCGAATCATAACCGCGATACTCCAGTTTTTCAAGGCCTTGCAGCAGCACATCCTGCGCTTCTCTGGGGCCGATATATCCAACGATTCCGCACATATGAAATCCTCCTACACACTATTATTCTCTTCCTGATCAACAGGCAGCGCTGTAAGCGCATCCTTCAGTTCAAAGTCAAAACCCTGACATTCTTCATATCTGGGCAGATCTTCAATCTTATCCAATCCGAATGCCACTAAAAATGCCATTGTCGTACAAAATACAACCGGTCTGCCAGGCTGCTCCAAACGGCCGCTCTCTTCGATCAGGCCTCGGAGGAGCAGCTGCTGGATCGGTCCATCGGACTTAACGCCGCGGATATATTCGATCTGACTGCGCGTGACTGGCTGCTTGTATGCGATGATCGCCAATGTTTCATAGGCAGCATGAGACAGTTTACTCTTCTTTTCAGAAAACATCTTCTCGATGTACGGCGCCACAACAGGCGCGGTCGCAAACTGATAACCACCGCCCACTTCTCGCAGGACAATGCCCTTGTCTGCCTGAGTATATTCTTCCACAAGAAGTGCTAACACTTCACGTACGCCGCTTTCGTCAATCTCCATAGCATTGGCCAGTTCTGCGATCGTCATTGGCGTTTCCGCAATAAAGAGAAGCCCTTCCGCAATGGCTTTATAAGATAAATCAATGAGCATGATAATTCCTCAACTTGCCTGGGGACGCAGCCATATATCTCCGAAAAGTTCATGCTGCACGGCAACGATCTCATTTTGTCGGATACATTCTAATAGCGCCAGAAAAAACGTGATCATTTCATCAGTCGTGGCACACCCTCGCAGTACATTTTGGAAGGTCGGACATGATGACTGCCGGCAAAAGTGCAGCAGATCCTGCTTTAAACCTTCCACCGAAAAGTTCATCTTCTCGACGATCATGACCTGTGTTTTTTCCTTCGAATACGCTTCCAGTACCTGAAAAGCCGTCAGGAGCATGTTCACATTCAGGCCACGAGGCGGCTCGATCTTTTTGTATTTTTGACTCAATGCCTTCAGATCTACTTTGCGCTGATAATAACGCGCCGACCGTTCCATCAACTCTTCCAGATCCCCTGAAAGCGCCTTAAAAAAACGATAAGCCACGATCTGATCGACCAACGATTGCCGCGGGTCTTCTGCCTCTTCCTGATCGCGTCGCTTTGGCAGGAGCATTTTCACTTTAATACGTACAAGCTGGGCTGCGAAAAGCAGGAAATGACTAGCGATCTCAAGATTCATGCTCTGTGCATCTTCAAGATACATCAGATATTGATCCGTCAGTTCATTGATCGGGATATCATAGACATCGATACGGTTTTTCTCTATTAAATGCATCAACAGATCCATCGGTCCATCAAAATGATCCAAATGAAATTCGAGGGTCTGCAAACTCGCTGCCTCCTCCAATTGATTATCATTTTTATTATAGCATATCAGATGCGCAATACAAACCTCTACTTATTTGTATCAGAGAGAGAAAGATAGAAACGATTTTTGTGCTTAAATACATCAACGGCAGCCCCATAAAAATCCGAAAGGTTATCATACTGGATCATCTCATCAATGTCCCCTTGGGAATGCACCTGACCATTCTTCAAAAGTAAAGCTTTATTAAAGATCGGCAATATCTCATCAGTATTGTGGGTGACCAATATAAAGGTGATATCCTGATCCGCAAGACTATTGATACTGGCTTCCATATCACTGCGGGCAAAGATATCCAGGCCATTGAATGCTTCATCAAAGATGATGATATCTGGTTGGTTCATCAATGCACGGCCGATCAGCACTTTTTGCTTCTCGCCCTGGCTCAGCTGAATATATTTGCGGTCAGCAAGATGACGGATTTTTAATTGATCAAGGATGGCCTCTGCACGCGCTATATCATCATCATCTACTTTCTCCCAAAGACCGAGAGAAGCAAACTTTCCGCTCAAAACAATGTGAAGCGGATAATCATTGGATGGGATGAACTGTGACAACGCAGAGCTGACCCAGCCAATGCGCTTGCGGAGCTCTATGATCGACGAATGACCAAATTCAAAATCCAGCACCTTTACGCGGCCTTCAGAAGGAAAGATATAGCCATTGACCATATTTAAAGTCGTCGTCTTACCTGAACCATTGGGCCCAAGAAGCACCCAGTGCTCACCGCGGTTAACATGCCAGTTTACATCTTTCAGGATATATTTACCATTTCGGATATAGGACACATTGTCTAAACAAATGATTTCTTCCATGATCCATCATTCCTTCTCTAGATTTGTTTTATTCTCTTTTGAAATCATCATGCTCACCCTTTTTTGAACGTGTCATCAACGCTTTGGTACAGGTATTAACGTCCCCGCCTTCAAAGAGCACATGATACATTTGTTCCAGGATCGGCATCTCGATATGCTTTTCCTTGGCCAGCGCATAAGCAGCTTTTGTTGTCGAAACACCCTCAACAACCATCCCCATATTGGCAAGAACTTCCTCCAGTTTCTGGCCTTTGCCGAGCATGATGCCGGCACGGCGATTGCGGCTGTGCTCCGATGTACAGGTCACAAAAAGATCTCCAACGCCTGTCAGCCCCAGGAAGGTATAAGGTTCTGCACCCAGGGCAACACCAAGGCGCGTGATCTCTGCCAGGCCACGGGTCATGAGTGCTGCGCGTGCATTATCACCATAGCCAAGACCGATCGTCATCCCGATCGCCAGAGCGATGATATTTTTTAAAGCACCACCCAGTTCAACACCGATCACATCTTTTCCGGTATACACGCGAACATTTTCATTCATAAAAATATTCTGCACGCTTTCTGCCGCTTCTGTGTTTTCTGAAGCAGCCACCAGTGCAGTCGGCATATTGCGTCCAAACTCTTCTGCGTGGCTAGGCCCATACAAGACCACATAACGCGCCATGACCGCAGGACCGAACACGTCTTCGTAAACCTCATGCACACATTTTTCGGTGCTCGTCTCGATCCCTTTCGCAACATTGATGAGCACCCCTTTTGCTTTGGCAAAAGCCTCCCGATGACTTTCGAGCAGATCACGCTGACTCTGCGTCGGCACCCCGATCAGAAGGTGATCGAAATCCGACGGTTCCGGCCAGTCACCGGTCACCTTTAACGCGCTGTGCAGGGCCACACCAGGAAGATATTTCTTGTTCTCGCGACATGCCTCGATCTCCTGCATCTGTGTTGTGTCACGCCCCCACAATACAACATCGTGGCCGTTGACTGCGAGCACCTGCGCCAGAGCCGTGCCCCAGCTTCCTGCACCATATACCGCTACTTTTGCCATAACAGGTCAACTCCTTTTCTTCTGGCCGATCTTGTTTTCAGTCCCATTCAGCAACCGCTTGATGTTCCCGCGATGCAGCCAGATCACATACAATACGCCACAACTGATCACCCCAATGACCACTGGCGGCTGATCTTCAAAATACAATAAAAACGGAGCAATGATACACACCGTGATCGAACCCAGCGACATATATTTCGTTGTCCCAACGATCAAAGCCAGGATCACAAGAAGGATCGCAAGAGTGAGCGGAGATACATAAAGCAGTGCCCCGCCTGCCGTCGCGATTCCTTTACCGCCCCTAAAGTGTAACATCCAGCTGCGTGAATGGCCAAGGATCGCGACCACAAATCCGATCATCATCCCCCATTCCCCGGCAAGATGATAACCAATGCATGCTGAAAGATACCCCTTCAGGCCATCCAAAAACAGCACGATCACCGCCCACTTAATGCCAAGTGTACGCCAAACATTCGTAAAGCCAGGGTTTCCACTTCCTTCTTCGAGGATGTTGACCCCCCGCAGACGGGCGACCATCCAGCCAAATGACAGGGAACCTAAAAAATAGGCCACGATAACAACGATGATAAATCTCAAAACGACAGCAGCATCCAAAACTTATCCCTCTTTTTTATTTCTCAATTCCAGGCGAATGGTCGTGCCTTCAAACGCAAAATGTTTGCGGATACAATTCTCGAGGTAACGCAGATAAGAAAAGTGCATCAGTTCCGCATCGTTAACAAAGAGTGCAAATGTTGGCGGCGCCACATCCACCTGCGTCGCATAAAAGATCTTCAAACGTTTCCCCTTGTCGCTTGGCGGTGGATTCTTGAGGACCGCGTCCCGAACGATCTCATTGACAAGGCTGGTCGGCAGACGCATCAAGCGCGTTTCTGCAACAGCCTTGACGATATCGATGATCTTGGTTACCCGCTGTCCAGTCAATGCCGACACGAAGATGATCGGTGCATAGCTCATAAAGAGCAGCTGGCTTTTGATCTTTTCTTCGTATGTTTTCATGGTCTTATCGTCTTTTTCGATCAGATCCCATTTATTAACGACGATGATGAGCCCTTTTCCCTGCTCATGAACATAACCTGCGACACGTTTATCCTGTTCGATCAGCCCTTCTTCGGCATCGATGACGAAAAGCGCCACGTCACAACGGTCCACTGCACTGAGAGAACGCATGACGCTATATCGTTCGGTCGCCATCTCAATCTTCCCGCGTTTACGCATACCTGCAGTATCAACGATAACGATCTCTTCACCATTGTGGACAAACGTCGAGTCAATGGCATCACGCGTGGTGCCGGCAACATTACTGACGATAGAACGCTCTTCACCAATGATGGCATTGGTCAAAGAGGATTTGCCTACATTTGGCCGACCGACAACAGCGATATGGATGCGATCATCATCGGCTGCTTCTTCTTCGGGCAGATTTTCCAGATGAGCATGCACCGCATCCAAAAGATCCCCGGTATTTGTCCCATGGGAGGCGGCCACCGGGATCAGTTCATCCATACCCAAAGTATAAAACTCATATACATCTGTCAGGTCATCGAAATGTTCAACCTTATTGACAACAAGGATGACATCTTTGCCACTGCGGCGGAGCATCTGTGCCACCTCCTGATCATCAGACGTCACGCCGGTGGTGACATCGACAACATAGAGGATCAGATCTGCTTCCTCGATCGCAATTTCTGCCTGGAAGCGGACATTCTTTAAGATCTCATCGTTACTCTTGAGTTCGATGCCACCGGTATCAATCAAGGTAAAAGTCTTACCATTCCAGGTGACATCTTCATAGAGACGGTCTCTGGTCACGCCAGCAAAGTCATCCACGATGGCACGTTTGGTATGTGTCAGACGGTTGAATAATGTCGATTTACCAACATTGGCCCGTCCCACGATCGCAACTACTGGTTTCATCTTTACTCCTTTCAGGAACACGAAACGACAGCTTGAATCATCAAGCTGTCGCTCGAAAACGTCGGCAACGGTTTTATGCGTTAGCCAGCATATTAGCAAATTGCTTTGCGCTGACACCCTTGGTCGTTACATCCTTGAACAAGAGTGCATTCAATGGCTGGAGATAGTGCTGCTCCTTTGGTCCTGTGGTCAAAGTGATCATGAAAAACAGATCTTTGATCAGATCAAAAGCAGTACCTTCACGCATTGGCGCTTTCAAGCCCTTACGCAGGATCTCCTGATGAGCCATGACCAGATTCTCTTCCTTCATTTCGTCGATCAGCTGCTGCAACGCAGTGATATGATCAGGATTATACATCAGTGCTTTGATCATCAACACATATGCCATGTTCAAAGGATATGGCACGCTGTCAACATTAGTCAGCGTCATCCCGTTTTCATCAAAGGAGACCATTGGCTTCACATAACGGAACGTGCGCAGGATGTCTTCGCATTCGATGCCATCTGTATAGACATCTTCCAGCTTTTTCTCTCCTGCTGGCACAAGATTGCCATCCACTTTTTCTGCAACGGCCGGCGCATAAAGAAGGAAATCGGCAAAATCCGGATATTTAAAATGTTCGCTCATCGCATCTTCAACATGGTAAAAAGCAGGATCTGCTGAGCAGATACGGTTCAAATTATAGAGAACTTCTTCATTCTCCTTACCACTTACCCATGCCACGTTGTCGAACAAAGCAGCAAGTGCCGGCTGGATGATCATCGCCGCCTGGTAACGCTTCTCAAAGTTGTCAACATGCGCATACTGCATGCTGATACTCGTGCGTGCACTGCAGAGCAAGGTATCAAGGAGCTTTTCATTGTCCCTGGCATATGCGACAAGGCATTTATTTTCTTCCGTTGGAACTGCTTCAATATCATCCAGAGTGCTGACTGGCTGATGTCCAGTCGCGAGAAGGGTCATACCGCGGCGGCGAAGTTCTTCAAACAGGACTTCGATAAAACCAAGGTAAGCCTGATCAAGATCTGCCATTTCCATGAACGGACCATACTTCCACTGGATCTGACCACCAACACCAAGGCAGATGGTCTCGTTGCCTTTTTTGCAGCCAACGAGCAGGCCATCCTGCTCGATCTTTTCCCAGCCAGCGCGACCAAGGTATTCCAGCAGATCACGAATACCGCCTTCTTCACTATAGTTGACGGCTTTAAAGTCTTTTGCATGAAGGAGCACATGTTCAAACGTCACATAAAGTTGAAATTGGTCATGTTCTCTTTCAAAGGATCTCATAAAATCAATCAGCTGGTCTTTTAACATGCAGTGCACCATCCTCTTCATTATTTATCATTCTGCATTAAGCAGTTCTAACAACATTCTATTTTCTTCTTCAAGCTCGAGAAGTGTCTGCGTCACATTGAGCGCTGCTATGAGTAATTGCTCACGCTGCGTCAGTCCAGGCTGGTCTTCTCCTGCGATGTCGATCTCCTGCAGAAGTCTTTCAAAAACTCGCTCGACCACTGCTGAGTCGTCACTGGAGCGCACCTGATACGTCTGGCCCAACAGCTCCAGTGTGTAGGCGCAGTCTCCTTTCATGCGCATTCTCCTCTCAACCATACTAAATGATATTATAGCATAGCTGCCTGTGCAAGTCCATTTTAGTTTAGGAAGGAAATTACATGCACACACGTGCTTTACTTCGTCGCTGCATACAAAGCAAGTACAGAAAATGGTATATGACACGTTTTCTGTCAAACAATATCCCGCACCTCGTTGCCGTTAGCGTTAAACTGTGATAGAATTTTCACATAAGAGCAACAATAGTGTTCAGATAAATACATCAAAAATACAAAGAGACCAATTGGAGGGACCTATGAAAAACCTATTTGATACTGACGTGCAGTTGCAGAAAAACAAGATCCTCACTGCCGTTGCTCGTCTCGCATTCGATAACAGCCTTGACGCCTTCAGCATGATGGGGATCAGCAAAACTCTGATTCCAGACGGCAGCGAACCTGCGACACGTTGCTGCATCTATAAAGAACGCGCGATCACCGATGAATATGTAAAACTCGCCTGCGGCGGCACACCTGAACAGACCGCCATCGTCAATGTCATTTCCATCGCCTGTGACGAGTGTCCGCTTGACGGGATGACTGTCACGGATAACTGCCGTGGATGTCTGGCGCACCGCTGCACCAACAACTGCCCACGTGATGCCATTCGTTTCGGCGAAGACCACCGCGCTGTCATCGATCATACCAAGTGCATCAACTGCGGACGCTGCGCACACGCCTGCCCTTACAGCGCGATCGTCAAACGCACGCGTCCATGCATCGAAGCCTGCAAGGCAAAAGCGCTCTCCAGTGACCCTGTCACCGGTCATGCTGTGATCAACGAAGACAAATGCATCAGCTGTGGTCAGTGTGTTTACCAATGTCCATTTGGTGCGATCCTCGATAAGAGTTTTATCACCGACGTCATTCGTTTCATCCATGAAAGCAATAAAAATACCAACTATCACGTCTATGCCATCGTTGCTCCATCCATCGCGAGCCAGTATGACACTCTGCCCGATGTAAGTACCGAACAGGCCGTCACCGGGATCCGTAAGCTCGGGTTCCATACAGTGCTTGAAGTGGCCTGGGGTGCCGACATGGTAGCTTACCTGGAAGCACAGGAACTTGCAGAAAAAGGCTTTTTGACCAGCTCCTGCTGCCCTGGTTTCGTGGACTATATCCACAAAAACTTTCCTAAGATCGTTCCTCAGATCAGTCACAATCTCAGTCCGATGGGGCAGCTCGGTAAGGTTCTGAAAGAAATGGACCCTGGCTGCAAAGTGGTCTTCATTGGTCCTTGCATTGCCAAAAAGAACGAGCTCAGTCGCGTCAGAGAATATGTGGACGCCGTTCTTACCTTTGAAGAGCTGCAAGCCTTGTTCGATGCAAAAGAGATCGATATCTCCAAACTCGAAGGCACCATGCTCGACAACGCCAGCTATTTCGGACGCATTTTTGCCCGAAGCGGCGGGCTCTCGGAAGCCGTTGCCCAGGCCCTTAAGGAACACGGTTTCCCAACCGCAGAGTTCAATGCCAACCCTCTTATCTGCAACGGGCTCGATGAATGTGACAAAGCCCTGCGCCGGCATGAACTCGGACTTCTCGAGAATAACTTTATCGAAGGCATGTGCTGCACGGGTGGATGCATCGGCGGCCCAGGCTGCATCAACCACAGCCCTAAAGATGCGCACGAAGTCACCAAATATGGCCAGACTGCCATTGAACAGACCATCAAATCATCGATCTCTGTTCTTGACGGCTTCGGCAATTAAGGAGGTGGATCATGAACAACAACTATCGCGAAGAAGCGCTGCAAGTGATCGCCGATCTGCATGAGCTGCGTATGCTGACTGCTGATGCAGACGGTTCCCATCGTGTTGCCTGGACCCCTGTCTGGGACCAGGCACAAGAATGGTTCTCAGATAAAATGCGTAGTTTTGGCGCCGACATTTCGATCGACAGTGCACACAACGTTTATGCCTGCATCCCAGGAGAAACATCCGAGGCGCTCTGTATCGGCAGTCACCTCGATTCTGTGCCGGGCGGCGGCTGGCTGGACGGCGCTTTAGGCGTTGTTGCCGGTATAGGGATCGCAAGACACCTGCAAGGAAAAACACCATCAAAAACACTTTACATCGTGAGTTGGGCTGATGAAGAAGGCGCGCGATTCGGGCGCAGTTGTGTTGGTTCAGCAGCCATCAGCGGCGCCTTGGTGCCTGCTGAAGTCGCTGATCTGAAAGATCGCACAGGTATGACTTTCCGTGAAGCATTGACGCGTTATGGCATGACCCCTGAAGGAATGACGCAAGCCCACGAAGAATTCGTTGAGAAACACATCCGGCAATATCTTGAGCTGCACATTGAACAGGCACCCGTTCTGGAATCCCGCGGCCTGTCTGCAGCTGCTGTCACAGGAATCTGTGGCTGCGAGCGCGAATACATCACTTTCCAGGGCCAGCGTTCCCATTTGGGATGCCCTGGCAGTATGCGCCATGACGCGTTCCTTGCAGCAGCAGAAGCTGCTCTCGCGTTCCGTCAGATCGCCGAAAGACACACCACTGATGAAGCATATGCCTATTGCACCGTCGGCGAGGTCATCGTTTCTCCTAACGTGATCAATGTGGTTCCAGACAACTGCATCCTTTCCTTAGATATGCGCACACTGAACGAAACCACTTTACAGCGGATGAAACAGGAAGCCCACGATGCCTGCAAGGCTATCGCTGCTAAAAACGGTGTCCAGGTGACATTTGAAACGATCTGGCAGATTCCGCCAACGCACTTTGATCCATCGCTGATCCAACTATGCCAGACGTCACTTGAAAAAGAAGGTTGTCCACCGTCCGTCATCGTCTCCGGGCCGTTGCACGATGCGGCTGAGTTGGCAAAATGTGTGCCTTCAGCGATGATGTTCATCCGTTCAAGTAACGGTCTCTCTCACTGCAAAGAGGAAGACACCCCCGAACACGATCTCAGCATCGGGATCGCTGCATTTATGCGGCTAGTGGATGCCCTTATTTAATACAACACCCAATAATTAACAGATCATATGAAGGAGCGATTCAAATGAAAGTACAAGTATGCATCGGTAGTTCCTGCCACAAACGCGGCAGTTATCACATCCTCACACGTCTCAAAGAACTCGTTGCCGAAAACGGCCTGGAAGACAAGGTCACCGTTGGCAGTGCATTCTGCCTCAATCACTGCGCCGAAGGCGTCAGTGTCGCTATTGATGATGACATCGTGACTGGCATTGGCCAGGGTAACGTCGACCAGCTTTTTGAACAGGTGATCAAACCCCAGGTCTGACAAACTGAAAGGGACCACAAATGAGCGTTCTAGATTTTAAAAAAGTCAACTGCAAGGACTGCTACAAATGCGTCCGCTATTGTCCTGTGAAATCCATCCGCGTTAAAGACCACGCCGCCTCGATCCTCAAAGGTGAGTGCATCCTCTGCGGCAACTGCACCATCGTCTGCCCGCAGCACGCAAAAGAAGATATCAACGATGTCCCAATGATCAAAGTACTCATGGAACAGCACGAAACGGTCATGGCGATCGTCGCACCAAGCTTTGCGGCATATTTCAACATTTCTTTTGAAACGATGCAGCAGACCCTGCGCAAACTCGGTTTCAGTGATGTATTCGAAGTAGCTGAGGGCGCCTATCTGGTGAAAAGTGCCTATGAACGCATTGTCAAAGAAAACCCTGAGCAAACCTGGATCACCTCCTGCTGCACGAGTGTCAATTACTACATCCGAAGACACCGTCCAGAAGCAGCGAAATATCTGTTGCCTGTGCTCACGCCAATGACAGCACTCGCAAAGCTATTGCGCACACGCTATCCAGAAGCCAAGTTTGTCTTCATCGGTCCCTGCCTCTCTAAGAAAGGGGAAGCCATTGAAAATGGCAGCGATGTCTCTGCCGTCCTCCTTTTCGAAGAACTGGAAGAATGGCTCGCCGAAGAAAACATCACCTATCATGAAGATGAGCATTTCAAAAACCCGCCCCGACTCAGCCGTCTCTTTCCAATGAGCGGCGGCATCCTTGCCACTCTCAAACAGGAGCCTGGGATCAACTACCTGCCGATCAGCGGGTTTGATGGCGTAAAACAGACCATTGATGACATCATCGACGGTAAACTGCCACGCTGCTTCATCGAAATGAATTTCTGTAAAGGCGGCTGCGTCGGTGGCCCTTCTTTCCGCCGCAAAGAACTCGGGACGCTGCGCGGCGCAGTCAAAACCCGTCAGGCTGCAGGCACCACTGCCTACACCGAAGACTTTAATACCGAGTGTGGACCATTGCCGCTGGAGACCACTTTCCAGACCAAACGCGTCTTCCGCCTCGAACCGACCAAAGCGCAGATCGAAGCGGTGCTCCGCCAGATGGACAAATTCTCGCCGGACGATGAGCTCAACTGCGGCATGTGTGGGTACTCAACCTGCCGCGAAAAAGCACGTGCTGTGCTCTTTGGCAAAGCAGAAATCGACATGTGTATGCCGTATATACGCAAACGTGCCGAAAACTACGCCGGCAAGATTATTGACAGCATGCCGAGCGGCATCCTCAGTGTCGACATGTCCCTCAATATCTCACAAGCCAATCCTGCGGCCTGTGAGATATTCGGAGTCGATGCCTCGAGCCTGATCGGCCAACCGGTCGGCACCATCCTTGATGAATCCGATTTTATCTCTCTGCTCGCATCCGACGAGGACACCACTTCATCAAGCGTTTACCTGCCTGACTACGGACTTTATCTCGACGAAACGCTGCAGGTCAATCGCGAAGCCAACCTCATCATCTGCATCCTCAAAAACGTGACCGAAGAAAAAACACGCCACCGCCGAGCGATGCAGAAGCGCCAGCAGACCGCTGCCATCGCGGATCAGATCGTAGAAAAACAGCTGCGCATGGTACATGAGATCGCTTCCCTGCTCGGGGAGACGGCCTCGGAAACAAAGATCGCCATCAGTGATCTCAAGGAATCTGTCATTATGGAGGACAACGATGTCTAGAGCAATGCGACAAGATATCTTTTTAGACCGGGCAGTCATCACCCATAACCATGACGGGGAGGGTATCTGCGGTGATTTTTTCGTGACCTTTGGTGATACATCTCACCCTGTCATGGTCCTCTCTGATGGCATG
>CAUDRX010000037.1 GCA_958451915.1 uncultured Peptococcaceae bacterium | reverse complement strand
TAATTCTATTGTCAACATGGTACAATTCACCAATAACATGGTCAATTTTATTATTTGAACGAAGCAATACATATCCGTGAGATTTTTTCAGAAGTTCATAAAATTCAATCAAGTCAAAATCAGGAATATAGTGCTTGACATAATCATTGGCCATATCAACATCAATGAAAATCTCTAAACCATTATAAAATCCTAATGGAAAGTCAGAACATGTTTTTGTCATATCATAAATATTAATGCACAAATCCCCTTTTCCAAAATAAATTATTTCATCATCACCAACCCTATAAGCATACCTGCCGTCCAAACAATGATTTATCATAAGCAATCTTGAAGAAATCATGAGGATCTTCTTCAAAAAGAAAAGGCCCGACGGTAAAGGGACGACCGCCGGGTCTTTTCGACTCGTATGCTTCACATGACTGCGAAAAAAGGGGGAGAAAAAAACGCAGCCCTATGAAATTTGGCACTAGCTATTATCAGCGGAAATGTAAAAAAGGGAGAAAAAAGCATTTCCAACTGACACCGTTATTCTATCACACCAGCGGGCGCCAGGTGTCAGGAAAAATTGAAGAATCTTCAAAGAAAACATGGACAAATGGCATCAACCTTGCCCAGGGCACAGAAAAACCGGTGGCAAAAGGGAAGTCCACCGGTTTTCTGTTCAATTGCTCTTGTAATGAGAGATGTGCCAACTGTGAGAAAAGAGGCAGCACAGTTGGTCAAATGATCACAGGATGAGAAAAAAGGAAGAAAAAACACATCCTGCTATGCTGTTATTATAGCACGCTGGCGGCAAAAAGTTGTCAGGAAAATATGAATTTTCAGCGCCGGCTGGAAAAAAGAAAACGCCAGGTGCAGGACATGCACCTGACGTCTTCAGCTTAGGAAAGTAAGCATACTATGCTGTGGTTGTTGGACCTGCTATCGTAAAAAGAAAGGAGAAAAAGAAAAAACGCAGATCCTGTCGCGGGACCATGAAAAAAGGGGAGAAAACATGATCCATCTGACATTGTCAGTGTAGCACAAAACCACACACCATGTGTCTGGAAAAAGTGGAGAAATGATAATGAAACAATGACAACCAGACTGTGGTCTTATTCACCATCTTCGGCGAGCAGGTGTGCATAGCAGCTGCAGATCTCTTTAAAATCAAAACCCAGTACGCCCTGCCGGATGAGCGGGTTGCTGGCAGCGGCGTTGGCCGCGCGTTCGAGGGCTTCCGGAGAGAGCGGTGTGATGGCACCGATGAGGGCCCAGAGAAAATCTTCCAGCGCTTCCAGGCTTGAAAAATTGAGACTTTTCATGATCACATCCGCGACCAGCGGCGTGCGTTCGATAAGATAGGAGAGCACCGGTGGGATGATGAGGCCATAGGCCTGTCCCAGGTGTACGGGCATCTGATAGGTGAGCGGGGAAGCCAGTGCTTCCAGGATGTTGGCGCTGGTGAGGGAGATCGCCAGTCCGGCCTCGTGGCTCGTGAGCATGAGCTGTTCATGCATCTCTTCGTCAAAGACAGTATCCGGATCTGCCATGCGCTGCGCCAGAGCGCTTGCACCGCCCATCGCGGCGATCGCCAGGGCGTCGCTGATCGGTGTGGCGTTTTCCGCGGTCACTGCTTCGATGGCACGCCCCATGGACTTGATATAGTTGGAGATGACGATGCTCTGCGGCATGTCCAGGGTGTAACGCGGGTCCAAAAGCGCCAGCTTCGGCGAAGCCAGCGGGTTGCGCACGAGCGTCAGACGGTCCAGCCCATGCTGGGCAACATGGATCTCCGGCGTTGTTTCCGTGCCGCTGGCAGGTTCTGTCGGGATCGCAACGACTGGCAGCGGGTCGGTGATCTTTTCAGAGAGCAGCGTCGCTTCGCGGATGTCCTGGGCCGCCAGGAGCGCGATCGCCTTACCGGTCTCCAGGGTCGCATCGCAGCCTACCGCGATCACCATATCCACTGCGCTCTCGCGCGCCAGTGCCGCGCCGGCTTCCAGCGCTGCGATGCCTGGCGCTGTCTTGCGCGTGTGCCGGAAGATCGTGCGCCGCATCCCGGCCCATTCCAGAAGAAAGAGTACTTCCTGCCTGGCAGGATGGTCGTCTGCCAGAGCAGCATCCATCACGACCAGCGCATGATGCCCCAAAGCCGTGATAGCTTCTGCGTGCTCCGCCAGAGCGTCTTTCTGAAAGATGACATGGGTTGGAAATTCATAATCTAAACGCAACGGAAATCCCTCCTTTAGATGAAGATCTCGCTTCCTTATATTATCCCCCATTGGGCTAGATATTGCAACGATTTTGTGAAGAGGACCGGCCGCGTGTTCGAAACGAAAAAAGCCGCCCCAAAGGAGCGGTGGAAGCTTGTAAGTTGTATCCTGCCATTATGGTCTTTGTTTTCAGGTCGCTTCCTGTCAATGCGCGGATGATTGTACGATCTACAAAGATGCGCGGAAACCAATGTCGTTTACGCTCAGGAAAATGTCGTTTGCATCAAAAATGATCTTTTGATTGTATTTTCTCCAATAACGACTCATTCGCCGGCGGTCTTGCGGCCTTTGTAGACGAGGTCGCCCCAGTCGAGGATGGCCTGGCCGTTGGTCCAGTTGGCGATCTGGGCTTTCGCGGGTTCGACCGCTTCCTGGGGGATGAAGAGGTGGTAGTGGACCTGGGCGTCGTAGGTGGTGTCTGCAAGGAGCCAGTCGGTCGACTCAAGCTGGTGCGAGACGGTGCCCTGGAAGCTGTAGTCGACGGTCACTGTCAGCGCCTGGTGGCGGGTCCAGGTGGTGATGTGCGCGGCTTCGAGGGCGGTCGCTGCACCGCGGGTGTAGGCACGGATGAGGCCGCCGGCACCGAGCTTGACACCGCCGAAATAACGCACGACGGCGCAGACGACGTCGGTGAGGCCTTCCTTTTTCAGGACTTCGAGCATGGGCACGCCAGCGGTGCCGGAGGGCTCGCCGTCGTCGGAGAAGCGCATGGCGAGCCCTCCGCGGCCGATGATCCAGGCTGAGCAGACGTGGGTGGCCTGGGGATGGATGTTTTTGATCTCGTTGATGAAGGCACGGGCCTCGTCTTCGGTGGCGACGGGGCGGGCGATCCCGATGAAGCGGGATCTTTCGATGATAAATTCGTCTTCGCCATAGGCGGCAACGCTCTGGTATTCATCCGGGGATTGTGGGTCGCGTGGGTCCATTTTGGGATCGCTCCTTTCGGTGTTCACAGCTGTGGGCGAGGGGCGCGGGACCTGTGCAGGGCGGCACGGAAAACGGCCGCAGATGCTGGCTGCAAAAAAAGGATTGCCGTATGACGACAATCCTTTTGATCGATCTCACGCCAGGTGCTTCGCTTATTTTGCGTTGTCGGTCTCTTCGATGTAGTAGAGGACGTAAGCGCGTTCTGGGTCGGTGTTGATCTTTTCCATGTATTCTGGAGAGAGGGAGATCTCGCCGATGAGGTTAAATGGGCTGTCGAAGTCGAAGTCTTCTTCTTCAGTGCATTTGCAGATGTCAAGCTTGGCGTTTGGATCTTCCTCTGGCTTGACACCGAGGGCGATGAACTGGGCCTTGGCGTCTTCGGCGCTGTCGGCGAAAATGATATGGGTACTGGTGGTATGCAGCATGATGAATGCCTCCTTCAAACTTTTGTTATCTATAGGGGATTATACCACGAAGGCGGCGTGCACGCACGGACTTTGTGCAAAAAAGTGGGCGGAGGAGAATATCTTTCGCCAAAGTTTGGCAAAGGCGGCGGATTTATGTATAATGGTCATGGATCTCGATATTCGCCTGGGGGGACGATCATGGCTCAGAAAACATACATCCCGGTCATCGATTATATCAAGGCATTCGCCATGTGCATGGTGGTGACGACGCACTTTTTTACTTACGACGAAAAGGATTTCGCGCTGTTTATCTATGTGATCCAGGTAGGGATGCCGCTGTTCATGTTTATCATGAGTTACAATTTTGCCATGTCGGCGGACCGCCACCATTTGGACAGCCTGGGGGCGCTCTACGCACCGGCGCAGCTGAAGAAGCACTTCGCGGGCATCCTGCCTGCCTACACGCTGATGGCGCTGGTGGAGGCGGCTTTTCATATCGCACGCGGTCAGGGCGCAGGGCTGGGGGAATTTCTCTATGCCTATGTCACAGGCGGGCTGGACGGCGGCAGTCACGGGGGCTATTTCTTCTGCATCTACTGGCAGTTCCTGTTGGCGGCGCCGCTCCTCTATCTGCTCGTGCGACGCTGGCCGACACAGACGCTCCTGGCAGCCCTTGTGCTCGATATGTTCTATGAGTGGCTGGTCGGTGCCATCGATATCCCGCGCGCGCTGAACCGTCTGCTCTTCATCCGCTATCTCTTCATTGCGACCTTTGGCCTCTATTTCTATCTCTGGCGCGGGCGCGTGAAGCTCTGGTGGGTTCTGGCGGGGATGGCTTGCAGCCTCTGCTACATCACGGCGCTGGAATACTTTGACCTGGACTGGCCGCTCTCGACCTACTGGCTCAACACGAATGTTTATGCGAGCTTCTATTTCTGCGGTATCGCTATTCTGGCGTTCCATTTCGCGGAATACAAGCAGCTGCCGGGGCGGCTGCACACGCTGGTGCGTGCCATCGGGCGCTCGACCTGGACGATCTATCTCTTCCAGATGCTCTATTTCCGGCTTGATTGGAATGCGCCTCTCTCCGGCCTGCCGCTGGCTGTGGAGGTCCTCATCGGCGATGCCTTCTGTGTCTTTTGCGGCTGCCTCTGGGCCCGTGCCGATGCGGCGCTGCGCCATAAATGGCGGGCGCGTTGAGCGGCGGGCGGCTGTGCAGGGTTTTTGGAAAGAACGCTGAAAAAATTTGTAAAAAACACTTGCATAAGTGCCGCTCATCCGCTATAATAATTCTTGCGTTGTTGGGGTATCGCCAAGCGGTAAGGCACATGGCTCTGACCCATGCATTCCTAGGTTCGAATCCTAGTACCCCAGTGCTTGCACCTGTCGGATGCGACAGGTGCTTTTTTTATATTTTGTTGGCGTTTACACATTGACCCATTCCCGCTAAATCGGTATTATATTAGTAAGAAAATGACGAGGTGAGAAATATGTTTTCCGGCAAAAAAGTCGTTTTGACCAAACCACAGATCCAGGATGCAGACGTGCTCCAGAAGTGGTATTTAAATAAAGAATTCCGCCAGCTCTACGATGGCTACACCGGCAACTCGCTGGAGATGGTCATGGAGGAGATCCGCAATGGTGCGGATATCGATGATCCGCTCGCAACGCGGCTCAATTTCGTCGTCTCGACCAAGCATAAGCGCGCGCCGATCGGCGTTGCCTCGATCAGCGATATTGACCGCCAGAATGGCCATGCGCGCATCTCGCTCGGTATCGCCGATCCTTCCAAGCGTCTGGGATGGTATGGCATCGATCTGATGATCGTGCTCTGCGACATCGTCTTCTACACCTTTGGTTTTCATCGTGCCTATATGTGCATCAACGACACCAATCAGCTGGCCATGCGCACCGCCAACAACTTCGGTTTCCAGATCGAAGGCCAGCTGCGCGGCCATATCTTCACCGGCGGTGAATACGTTGATCAGTGGATGCTTGGCCTGCTCAAAGAAGAATATGAAAAGATCTCCATCGTTTCCCGCTGGAAAGCGCGCGGCGAGTGAGTGTGAACGTGACGGCACCGTCCCTTCGGGGACGGTGTTTTTTATTGCCTGAGTGTTCACAGATGCAGGCATTTTGTGCGTGACAGAAAGAGACGGGCGTGATATAATGGTAACATAATAAAAAGAATGATTCCCTTATAGAGAAAGGAGAATAGCGATGAAAAAATGGAGAAAAAAAGTGCTGAGTGTCTTGCTCGTGCTCGTGATGCTCGCTTCGAGCCTTGGCCTTTCGGCTGCTGCACCTGCGCCGGCAGAGGCGGCGAGCGTGAGCGGCCAGACGATCGTGAACACGGCGCGTCAGTACATCGGCAAGGTGCCGTACGTGTACGGCGGCACCAAGATCGACGGCACAAACCCGGGCGCGGACTGCTCGGGGTTCATCTGCCGCATCTATGAGAAGTACGGCATCAACATGTGGAGCGTGCGCACCCATCTGCGCGATTATGGTACCAACATCGGCACCGATCTGAACAAGGCGCAGGTTGGGGACATCATCTGGTTTGACGGCCATGTGGCGATCTATTCCGGCAAGCAGGGGTCCAAACACATGATCATCCACGAGACCGGCGGCAGCTTCCAGAACGTGGTCGAGACGTCGACATCTGTGGTCAATGCCAAGCTGCGCGGCATCATCCGCATCCCCGGCGTGACCGGCAGCGGCACCACGGCGAGCGTATCGCAGGTGACCTTCTCGGAGGCGACGGACCCTGCCTACACGTCCAAGGAGAGCATCAGCAATACCAATGCCGTGCTCGTGAGTAAGATCACCAAGCCTGCCGGCGTGCACGTGAGCCATATGGGCATCGAGCTCTATATGGGTGATACGATCCTCAAGAGTTACAGCGAGCCGGTCTCTGTCAGTGACAGCACGACGGTCTACCATTCCTGGTACGATGTGAACAAGGAGCTGGGCCGCACGCTCGATGCGGGCACGACCTACGGCTACCGCTTCTTCGGCGTCTTTGACGGCGTCAAGGTCTCAGGGCCGCGCATGACCTTCACGACCACAGGGACCCCGACACGTTCCTATTCGGTCGTTTTCTATCAGAACGAATCCCGGACGACGATGAGCCAGACCAACGGCTATTACGGCCAGACCTTCGGCGAGATCTTTGGGGGCCAGCTGCCGAGCGCCCAGGAAAAGCCGGGCCATGTTTTTGACCACTGGTATGTGATCGAGAACGGCCAAGAGGTGCCGATCGATGCCGGGACCTATTTCCACTGGACCCAGGAGGTCAAGGTTTATCCGGCTTATGTGGAAGCGGTGGATGAAGAGGATCCAGGCATTGTCCTGCCGCCGGCAGACAATGTCGAGGCGCACAATGTGACCTTCATGGATCTGACGAACATGACGAGTTATGGCACCTTTGAAGTGCGAAACGGCGATCCGTTCACCCTGCCGGACCGCACACCATCGCGCAAAGGTTACACCTTCCTCGGCTGGTTCACGAGTTCGGGCGGCGGCACAGAGATCACCGCGCAGTCGATCGCCGACCTTGACAGCGATACGACCTTCTATGCCCGTTTCGAGAAGATCGCCACGGAGCCGGAGGAACCAGAAAAGCCAACGCCGGATCCTTCCGGTGAGGTGGAGATGCGCCTGACCATCGGCAGCCCGATGATGACCATCGGCGGTGAGCGTCAGTTCATTGACAGCCTCGGCACGACGCCGATGATCCTGGATGGGCGCACGCTGCTGCCGGTCCGCGCCGTCATCGAAGGCATGGGCGGTACTGTTGAATGGGATGGGGCGACGCGTACGGTGACCCTCTGGGTGGATGGCCACTCGCTCAATCTCACCCTCGACAGCAAGATGGTCCAGGATGGACGCAATGATTATTACATGCTCGATGTGGCGCCAGTCTCCATCGGCGGCCGCACGATGCTGCCGATCCGCTTCATCGTAGAATACTTCGGCGGTCAGGTCGTCTGGGACGGCGCCAGCCGTACTGTGACCATCACATACTGAGAAAAGTTTGCATCAGCAGGGCGCGGCAGCCCTTTTCAGCTTGCGCCCCGCTGGTGGATTCGCTACAATATAACAGGTACCTGGCGGCAGCCGTATGGCGCTGCACGGGACCTGTTATTTTTTATCGCTCTATGATGCATTCACACGCCACCTGGAGCCAGTGTGCCCGGGATGGATCGCGTCAGGCGGGCGCGATCCTGGCAGAACAAAAAGCTAGGAGGAAAGATTATGAGTGCACAACGTCCGATCAATGTAAGGAAACACAAGCTGACGACACGACGCATGACCATGGGCGGCGTTTTCGGCGCCATCTGCGTGGTGCTGGGGGTGACGGGGCTGGGGATGATCCCGGTGCCGAACCTGACCGGTTATGCCACGATCATGCATGTGCCGGTGATCATCGCCGGCGTGCTGGAAGGACCGGTGGTGGGCGCCTTTACGGGACTCATCATGGGGATCTACAGTTTTATCACGCCTTCGACGGTGCCGCCGGATCCGCTGGTCGCGATCCTGCCGCGCATCCTCATCGGGGTCGTCAGCGCATTCGTTTATAGACTGTTTGGCCGTCATCACAAGCTGGGGGCGGCCTTTGCCGGTATCTTCGGCACAGTGACGAACACGGCCGGCTACCTCGGCATGGCGGTCCTTCTGGGCTATCTGCCGAGCGCCATCTGGCTCATCAGTCTGCCGCAGGCGCTGGTAGAGCTTGTGCTGGCGACGGTGCTGACGACAGCGCTGGTGCGGGTGATCCAGCGCGCGATGCCGTCCTATGGCCAGATGCGCTAGCGTCTTGAACTGAGAATGGGGGAGAAATGATGCTTTTAGCCTTTGATACAGGGAACACCAATGTTGTCGCCGGGGTCTACGAAGGGGACCGTCTCTTTGCCAGCTGGCGTTTTGCCACAGATGCACGCCGCACCGCTGATGAATATGCGGTGCTCTGCCAGAACTTTTTTGCCACCAGGGGGCTGGGGTTCAAGGCGATCGACCAGATCATCATCTCGTCGGTCGTGCCGGATCTCACCCGCACACTGGTGCGCATGTGCGAGAGCTATTTCAGGATCACGCCGCTCCTCGTCGAAGCAGGGATCAAGACAGGTCTGAAGATCCGCTATGAAAATCCGAAAGAACTCGGTGCAGACCGTATCGTCAACGCGGTCAGCGGCATTGAGCGCTACGGCGCGCCGCTCATCATCGTCGACTTCGGTACGGCGACGACTTTCTGCGCCATCAACGCCGACAAGGAATACCTCGGCGGCGGCATCTGTGCAGGCATCGGCATCTGCATGGAAGCGCTCTTCAGCCACGCCGCCAAACTGCCGAAGGTCGAGCTCTCGGCTCCGGCTCAGGTCATCGGCCGCACCACCACCGACGCCATGCAGTCGGGCCTGGTCTTTGGCTATGCCGACCTTGTTGATGGCATGATCGCGCGCATCGCCCGTGAGATGGGATCTGATCCGGAATCGGTCTTTGTCGTTGCCACCGGCGGCCACAGCGAGACCATCTGTACCAACTGCCGCTATGTCAACACCATCGATCCGATGCTCACGCTGGAAGGGCTGCGCCTCATCGCGCTGCGAAACAAAGGAGGCATGCGCCGTGCTTGACGTCTGCCTTTTGGGCTGCGGCGGTATGATGCCGCTGCCAAAGCGTTTTCTGACGGCGCTCCTCGTGCGCCACGAAGGCTCCAATGTGCTCATTGACTGCGGAGAGGCGACCCAGGTGGCGCTGCATCTGTCAGGCTTCAGCACGAAGAATATCGACCACATCCTCTTCACCCACTACCACGGCGACCACGTGGGCGGACTGTCGGGGCTGCTCATGACGATCGCCAACAACCATCGCACCGAACCCCTGCATATCTGGGGCGGCAGCGGGCTGGAACGCATCGTTCGCGGCCTCACCGTGATCTGTGGGCCGCTGCCTTTTGAAGTGGTGCTGCACGAACTTTCTTTTAAGGAACCATCCCATTTCATGACCGGCGAACTGGAATGGACGACCCAGCCGGTGAAGCACCGTGTCCCCTGCCTGGCTTACAGCTGCTACCTGCCCCGTGCCGGGCGCTTCGATGTGGAACGTGCCCGGGAAGCGGGCATTCCGGTGCAGCTCTGGTCCCACCTGCAGAAGGGTGAGACCGTGACGCATGAAGGCAGGACCTTCACCCCTGATGATGTGCTCGGTCCGGCGCGCCGCGGCCTGCGTCTCAGCTATGCCACCGACTGCCGGCCGGCGCCGGCGCTCTGCGAGCTCGTGCGCGACAGCGACCTTTTCATCGCTGAAGGGCTCTATGGCGATCCTGCCAAGCAGAAAGACGCTGCTTCCAAGGGCCATATGGTCTACACAGAAGCCGCTGCGCTGGCCCGTGATGCCGGCGTGCGCGAGCTCTGGTTCACCCATTACAGCCCGGCCATGCTCAACCCGAAGGAATTCCTCAACGAGGCCCGCGCCATCTTTCCGAACGCGCACACCGGCCGCAATCTCAAGACTGCGACGCTGCGCTTCGACGAAGAATGAGCATCCTTTACACGGATTTTCGTTGACAGCGCCGCGGCGGGATGCTATACTCAGAACATCCCAAAATGCAAAGGGGAGTAGCACTGGCAGCGTGCCAGAGACAGCGTCGTCACCTCGTGATCCATCACCGGTGCTGTCTGAAAAAGAATGATCTTTGATTGCAAGACCTTTGCCTTCCTTGTTGGATGACAAGAAAGGCAAAGGCCTTTTTTGTGCGAAAAATCATTTGAAAAGGAGAACAAACAATGGATCTTACGCTCTTTGGTGCCATGGAGACCGGCATGATCATCCAGTATCTCTTTGTCCTTCTCATGCTCGTTGCCATGGAAGGGCTGCTCAGTGCTGACAACGCCCTTGTGCTCGCCGTCATGGTGCGCCCGCTGGCGCCGAACCTGCGTCAGAAGGCTCTTTTCTACGGCCTTGTCGGGGCGGTCGTGCTGCGCTTTGTGGCGCTCTTCTTTGTCTCATTCCTGGTGAACATCTGGCAGGCTCAGGCCATCGGCGCCGCTTATCTGATCTATGTCGGTGTGCATAACATCTACAAATATCAGAAGGCCAAGGCTGAGACCGGCCAGGAAACGTCCAAGGAACAGCTGCCGGAAGACGCGGACCGCAACTACATCTACAGCAAGAAGGAGTTCTGGAAAGTTGTTGCGAAGGTCGAGATCACCGACATCGCCTTCGCCGTGGATTCCATCCTTGCGGCTGTCGCCCTCGCGATCTCCCTGCCTGAAACAGGCTGGGGCCACATCGGCGGCATGGATACCGGTCAGTTCCTCGTCGTCCTCATCGGCGGTCTCTGCGGCGTTGTGCTCATGCGTTTTGCAGCGACGATCTTTGTCAAGCTCCTGGACAAACGTCCAAAACTCGAGCTTGCAGCTTTTCTGCTCGTGACCTGGGTCGGGGTCAAGCTCATTATCGTCACGCTGGCGCATCAGAATGTTGCCATCCTGCCGCACGATTTCCCAGAGAGCACCCTCTGGCATGTCATCTTCTACGGCGTCATGATCCTCATTGCCCTGTGGGGCTGGTTTTCCTCCAAGCCGAAGGATGAGGATGCTCAGACAAGTAAATAAGACCATTCTCCCGCGCGCCTTGCCCGGTCCAACGCTCCACAGGACCAGGCAGGGCCGCTGGTTTTTATACAAAGATCACAAAGAAGGGAAGTCATCACATGGAAACAACACTGCTCGCGGCCATGGATACTGGTATGTGGATCCAGTACATCGCCATCTTCTTCGTTCTCGTCGCCATGGAGGGCCTGCTCAGCGCCGACAATGCCCTCGTGCTCGCCGTCATGGTACGCCCGCTGGCGCCAAACATGCGCTCCAAGGCGCTCTTTTACGGCCTCATCGGGGCGGTCGTACTGCGCTTCACGGCCCTTTTCTTCGTTTCCTTCCTGGCCAATGTCTGGCAGGCTCAGGCAGCCGGTGCCGCCTATCTGATCTATGTCGGGCTGCACAATCTATATAAATATATGAAAGAAAAGAAGGAAGAGGGCATCGAGAGTTCCAAAGACAAACTGCCGGAAGGGGAGCCTGCCCATTATCTTCACAGCCGCAAAGATTTCTGGCTGACGGTTGCCAAAGTCGAGTTCACCGACATCGCCTTCGCCGTCGACTCCATCCTCGCCGCTGTCGCCATCGCCATCTCCCTGCCACCGACCGGCTGGGGGCACATTGGCGGCATGGATGCCGGTGAGTTCATCCTTGTGCTCGCAGGCGGGCTCTGCGGCGTCGTGCTCATGCGTTTTGCAGCGACGATCTTTGTCAAGCTCCTCGACAAGCGGCCAAAGCTGGAAGTTGCTGCCTTCCTGCTGGTGACCTGGGTCGGGATCAAGCTCGTCATCGTTACCCTGTCCCACGAAGCCATCGGCGTGCTGCCGGCCGACTTCCCGGAAAGCACCCTCTGGCATGTCATCTTCTTTGGCACGATGATCCTCATCGCGCTCTGGGGCTGGTTCTCCTCCAAACCGGAAGAACCTGCTGCCGCTGACAAGTAAGAGAAGGAGGGGCGCATGCTCGATTTTAACGACAATCCATTTGTGCTGGCGCCGATGGCCGGCGTCACCGACAAAGCCATGCGCCTCATCTGCCGGCGCTACGGCGTGGGCCTGGAGGTGACCGAGATGGTCAGCGCCAAGGCCCTGCATTACAAAAACAAAAAGAGTTTCGAGATCCTCGATCTCACAGACGAAGCGCCGCCGATCGCTGTGCAGCTTTTTGGCTCAGAGCCTGAGATCATGGCCGAAGGCGCACGGTTGGCAGTGAACGCCGGAGCGGAGATGCTTGATGTCAATATGGGCTGCCCGGTGCCAAAGGTCGCCGGTCACGGCGAAGGCTCCGGTCTTCTGCGCACACCGGAGACGGCTTTCGCGATCATCCGCGCCATGCGGGCGGCTGTTGATGTGCCGCTCTCGGCGAAGATGCGCATTGGCTGGGAAACGCGCGACCCTGATATCGTTGATTTTGCCAAAGGGCTCGCAGATGCCGGCTGCGACTTCATCGCCGTGCACGGACGCACGCGCAGCCAGTATTACACCGGCCAGGCCGACTGGCAGACGATCGCAGAGATCGTTCGTGCTGTCGATATCCCTGTCATTGCCAATGGTGATGTCGACAGTGTCGCAAGTGCCCGCGCCATCCGCGAAGTGACCGGCGCTGCCGGCATCATGGTCGGCCGCGGCGCCCTCGGGCGGCCCTGGCTCTTCGCTCAGCTCCTTGCCGACTGGCGCGGCCAGCCTGTGCCGGAAGACCCAGACCTCGCCGAACGCGCCCGGGTCATGCTCGACCATGCCGCGCTCGCCTGCCGTTACAAAGGGGAGCGCATCGCCATGCAGGAGATGCGCAAGCAGATCGGCTGGTATGTCAAAGGGCTGCCCCATGCCGCCGCGCTGCGGCGCGATGCCTGCCAGCTCAACACCTACGCTGACCTTGAAGCGCTGCTCATGCGCGAAGGCTTCCTCGCATAAGATCCGACAACATTCTGCGTCCTGCGCCCGCAGGGCGCTTTTTTGATGCGCGCCTTTCCTGATAAACGATGAAGAAGATCGATCATCCCTTCAGAAGCGGGACAGTACCCGTATCCTGAAGGGATGATGGGCGTAACAAAGAACGCGATAGTTACACGATTGGATCCTATACATATAGCTGCGGCCCATATGGTATAATCAAAAATATAGGAACACACACGACGAAAAGAAAGGAGATGACCACGATGAGAACACGCACCCATTTCTTTCTGACCACCGCCGCGCTGGCGCTGGCTCTTGCCCTCTCGCAGCCAGGTGCTGCCGGGGCTGCCACTGTCGACATCAACGGGCACCTCTACGATACCGACGCAGACCAGGGCGTCACCATGAACGGCGGCACCACCGTCGTCAGCGAGCAGGTGCTCGGGGAAGACTTTGACCTCACGGTGACGCGCGATGGCGACAACTTCACGCTGACGAACGCCTTTGGTGACTTCACGATCACCGGCAGGGTCGGTGAAACATTCCTGACGATGGACGGCGACATGGTCTTTGATCTGCCCGTCGCTGTCGCCGAAGAGGATGGCCAGCTCGTGCTGCCGCTGCGCACCCTCGCCGAACGCTTCGGCACTGTGACCTGGTACGGCGACCAGGGTCAGACGTTGGTCCGTGTCGACCACAACGGCCTGATGCAGATCCCGGACGCGGTGAAGAGTGAGGACGCTGTCACCGCCACCTATGTGATGAACGGCGGCTTCGGGGATATGCCGGGCAAGCTCGCCTACGATGAAGACAGCGGCGGCATTCTCTGGTACAACCTCAACGACGATGGCTACGCCACTTCCTTTGGCTACAACAAGCACGATATCGTGCAGGTGCAGCACGAAGGCTACGGCCTGCACTGGCTCACACTCGATGACGACTACGTCTATTGGTGGGAATATCCGCTCGAGAGCGGCCTTCAGACCAGCTATCTCTACATCCAGCCGCGTGACGGTTCGGCCGCGCCGACCCTGATCGCCGAGAGCGATTTTGTCGCCAGCCACGATGGCGGCGTCCGTGCTTACGGCAGCAGCTTCTGCGATGCGGCGGACGGCAACGTGATCTGGACCGTGGCCGATGCCACAGGCGACAACACCGAAGTCTGGCTCTATGAACAGGCCAGCGGCGAGAAGACCCTGCTCGACAGCCTGCCGGCAGCGGACGGCCACGGCAGCGGCGCCCAGGTGACGATGGGCGACGGCCTCTGCGCCTGGACCACTGCGCGTTATGTGAAGGCCAACCTTAAGGTGGCGCCGGACGACTGGGAATCCATGGCCACCTACGGCGACCTCAAGCTCTACGATCTGAGCAGCGGTGAGACCCGGAACCTTTCCCAGGGATACAACCTCTGTGCCCCAGCGCTCTCTGGTCACAGGCTCGTCGCCAAGACGCGCATCGATGCCAGCGGCATCGCCACCCCAGATGAGAGCTTCCTCATCTACGACCTGGAAAAAGATGCCTGGACGACCCGTGTGCGCCAGTCGCTGCTCGGCATCGATCCTGGCGATGAGAACATCTATCTCTACACCAGCGATTTCCTTGATGAAGACCATATGACCCTCGGCGTCTTTGGCCTCGGCAGACCGCAGCAGCTGCAGGTGCTCGACCTGGCCGACGGCAGTGTGCGTCCGGTCATCGACGGCCGCAGCGGCGAGGCCTTCCTCGCCCTCTGGGACAACATCTATGACACCAGCCTCCTCGACGGTCACACCGCCGTCACCGACCTGCGCCCGGTGAGCGACAAAGGCACCAGCCTCGCCGCCACCCGCACCGTCCATGATGGCAGTTTCGTCGAAGGTTATCATCCGGTGACCTTTGAATGGTAACATGAAAGGCCCTGTCCGTTCGGGCAGGGCCTTTGTCACAGCCCCAGACCCCGGCGACCGATCCCGTTGCCATGTGCCAATACAACGAAGCCAGCGACAGTTTCAGCACCATCATCTGTCAATGCAACTTTTTCTGGTAAACAAAAACGCCTTGCGCCTCACGATCTGATCATGAGGTGCAAGGCGTTCATTATTGCCCGAGCCATTTCATCCATTCGTCGAAGTGGTATTCGGCCTGATAACGGCCGCTCTGCCAGGCGGCTTCGAGGGTGGCACGGTCGTGCTCGGTGCGTTCGATCGGCATCTCGTCGGGATAGAGGACAAGGGCGCGGCCTTCGGCTTCGAGCTGGTCGATGAGGTCCATCTGACGGTTGTAGTTGGCGGCGCGGGTCTCAAGGGCTTCCAGGACCTTCGGGAACTTGTGGTAAAGCGCTTTGATGAGGGGGCTGTTCTTGGTCGTTTCGCGCCGGAAGCCGCGCACATGGGTCGGCAGGATGACGAAGCGCTCGATACCGGCATCCATGGCAGGCTGGAGCACGAAGCCCTCATGCACGCCGCCGTCGATGTAAGGCGCCCCTTCGATGTAGGTCGTCGGCATGACGCCAGGCAGAGAGCTGGAGGCGCGGCAGACGCGGCAAAGGTCGCCGTAGCTGGCCAGGTCGGCCTTGTGCCAGTAGCGGATCTCACCGGTGTCGGCGTTGAAAGCGGAGAGGGCGACTTCGACGTCACTGTTCTGAAAAGCCTGCCAGCTGTGCTGGTCGAAGTCATCGTCGAAAAAGGCTTCTTCGTAGATGTAGTGGGAATTGAAATAGCCGTTGCCGCGCAGGAAATGCTGCACGCCAATGAAGTTCGGATCATCGGCGATGTCAACGAAACAGCGGTGCAGGCGCGGGATGTTGGCAAGGACGTAGCAGACGGCGATGGAGGTGCCGGCGCTGACGCCGGTGATATAAGGAAAACGGACACCGTGCTCGATGAGGATCGAGGCCATGCCGCCAGTGACTGCGGCGCGCATGCCGCCGCCTTCGCAGATGAGCGCAGTGTTTGGGATGAGTTGCTGCATGTTCGATGCTCCTTTGCAGAGAAGTTGCTTCTATTATAGCACAATCGCACGCCGGCGGGCAGGGGCTGAAAACGCCGCCGTGCCGCCGGCGCAAAAAAGGCCTGCCATCCGAAAGGGATGGCAGGCAGGCGGATCAGTCTTTTTTCTTGTTTTT
>CAUDRX010000036.1 GCA_958451915.1 uncultured Peptococcaceae bacterium | reverse complement strand
CACGCCTTCCAGCAGTTCTCTGATGTCTTCGCTCATTGTCTCGCCTCCAGATCGAGTGTGATGGAATGATAATACTTTTTAAACTCTTTGAGGATCGCCGGACGTTCTGCCAGCACCAGCGGAAATTGGGCTGCTGTCACCTGGATCTTTGCCTGGCCGTTTTGGCAGCGCACACGGAAATCCCGGAAGCCGAGACTGGCGAGAAAGGTTTCCGCTGCTTCAGTGGCAGCAAGCCCTTCGGCGCTCAAGGCTTCACCCGTGGGAAAACGGGTGGCCAGGCAGGCGTATGCAGGTTTGTCCCAGGTGAAGAGACCGGCTTCGCGGGAAAGGCGGCGGATCTCATCCTTTACAAGTCCGCACTCGGCAAGCGGTGAACGCACGCCGCGCTCGCGGAGCACGCGCATGCCCGGGCGGTCGCCGGCATCGTCGGAGGCGTTGGTGCCGTCACAGAGCACCTCAAAGCCGTCGCTGACGGCCGCTTCTGTGATCGCTGCAAAGATGGCATTTTTGCAGTGGTAGCAGCGATCCGGCGGATTCTGGCGTACCTCCGCCAGGCGCAGCACGTCCACTTCAAGGACCGTCAGCGGCACCGCAAGCCCGGCGGCGAGACGCTGGGCGTCAGCCAGCTCAAAAGCCGGCTGAAAGACCGATCTCGCATAGTAAGCATGGACCTCTTTGGCCCAGCGGTGTGCCGCGTAAAGGAGATAGGCCGAGTCAACGCCGCCGGAAAAGGCGATCGCCACCCGTGGATATTGGGAAAAGAAAGCTTCCAGTGTCATGTTTTCCTCCAAAAAAAGAAAGCACACGATCCCCCTCTTCAGAGGGGATGTGCGCTTTCGGGCAAACGTTTCTGGGATGACTGAATGTCAGTGTGTCTTGATGATACAGGCTTCTGCCAGTCTGGACTGGCTTCCTGCCAGCACTTTTATCATAGCACGTCTCTGACAGGGTGTCAATCACAGCGCACAGGCACAGTCTTTTTTCAGTTCTTCGAGCGCTTCCTGGAGCAGGCTGGCACGATTGAGGCTGGAGACCCCGACGACGATATTGTCGCAGTGATTGATCGGGATGAGGATGCGTTTGGCGGCGCTTTGTGCCACGGCGCAAGCCATGCGCGGTGTGATCTCGCCCATCAGGGCGTCAGCGATGACAATGCCGATGGGGCCGACGATGGCGTCTGCCTTGCGGCAGGCAACGACGACGGCGTTCTCACCGGTGGCTGCTTCGTCGGCACCGGCCTTGAGCATGGCGGAGGTGGCAGCGGCGTTGGTCCCGACAGCGCGGACGGTCGCCTGCGGCAGTTCTGCTTTGAAAAGGGCGACAAGCTGACGGCCGATGCCGCCGCCCTGGGCATCGATAACAAGGATGTTCATGATAAAGACCTCCTGTATGTGTTGATGGGGGTATTATAGCATGAGCCGTTGTCTATTTCCACTGTGCCGCTGATGAGCGAAAACGGGTAAAAATAAAAGCGCTCCGATTAAGAGCGCTTGTGTTCTCATCACCAATGGAGCCGTTTTAGCACATAGCCTGCGGCCAGTCCTGTGAAGCAGCCGCTGATGAGACCGGAAAGGAAAAGGAACGGCAGATACCAGACGATCTCCGGCGTTGCTGTGACAAAGATGGCAACGAGGATCTGCCCGACGTTGTGGCAGACGGCGCCGATCATGCTCAGGAGCCAGATGCGCTGCTGTGGGATGTGTGTGTAGAGCAGCGCTGTGACTGCGTAGCAGAGCAGCCCGCCGGCCAGGCTGTAGAGCAGGGTCATCATCTGTCCGGCAAAGACACTGCCGAGAAAGACACGCACCAATAGTACCATGAGCGCGTCGCGGCGGCCGAAACGATAGAGCGTGACCAGTGTGATGATATTGGCCAGCCCCATCTTCACGCCGGGAATGGCCGTGAGGGGCGGGATCTGTGCTTCGATGATGAAGATGATGAGCGCCAGGGCGGTGAGCAGCGCCAGCTGCGTCAGACGTTGTACGCTTGTGTGAGGGGTGTTGTCGAGCGCCATGGGTGCGCCTCCTTTCAGCCGGTCGTGGCGTCTAAAGCCTCTTCAGTCCCGCTGCCATCGGTGAAGCGGATGCTCAGGTGGTGCGGCAGGCAAACGATCGGCGTCGGCCCGTGATGGTGCGTCCCCTGCCGGACGCAGACCTGGTCCGGACAGTCGGCGCGGATGACGGCGATGCCTTCCGGGCTGACACGGATCGTGTTCTGTGCGCCGGGCTCGCCGACGGTGAAGGTTTCTGTGGTGGTGATGCGGCTGAGGTCGTAGCTCGCGATGGTCTCGCCGTCGACGCTGATGACTGCGACTGTGTGGTCACGGGCGTTCAGCGCCCAGAGGAGGGTCGCCGCTGCGATGGCAGCAAAGAGCAGGAAGATCACGGTGAGCCCTTTCTGGAGGCGGCTCATGAGACGATCTCCGGTGTGCTGCCGTCCTGCAGGGCAAAGTGATCGCTCAGTCCGTCAGAGATCGTCACCGTGCCGTCCGCTTCTACCAGGATGATGTCAAAATCTTCTTTGTGGGACTGCCAGAAGCGTACCGCTTCGTCCCGACCCATAATGAAAAGAGAGGTGGACAGGCCGTCTGCCAGTGTACCATCGCTGGAGACGATCGTTACAGAGGTGAGGCCGCTGTCGGCCGGATAGCCTGTGCGCGGGTCGATGATGTGATGATAGGTGACGCCGTCCTGTTCAAAATTGCGCTGGTAACCACCGGAGGTGATGACGGCCTTATCGGCGACTTCCAGCGTTGCGAGGATCTGCGAGGTGTCCGCCGGGTCCTGGATGCCGACGCGCCAGAGGCTGCCGTCAGGCTTGGTGCCCAGGGTCTGGACATTGCCACCGAGGGAGATGATGCCGCTTTCCACGCCGCTGTCACTGAAGATCTCCATGACGCGGTCGGAGGTGAAGCCTTTGGCGATGCCGCCAAGGTCCACTTTGACATCGGCAGGGACGCGGATGGTGCTGCCGTCGATCTCGATCTGTGTATCATCAACGTGCGAAAGGAGCGTTTGCAATGTGCCGTCGTCCGGCACCTGGTAGTCACCAGAGGTAAAGCCCCAGGCTTCCATCACCGGCTCGATCGTGCAGGCAAAGAGCCCGTCGGTGTCTTCAGAGATCGCTTTGGCGCGGGTGAGCAGGTTCGCTGTGTCTTCGGAGACCGTCGCCTGTTTGTCGGCGTTGAGACGGGCGATCTCGCCATCGGTGCTGGAGATCGACCAGAGCGCGTCCAGCCGTTCGATCTCCGCCGAAGCCGCATCCAGCGCTGTGCCGGCGTTTGCACCGTAGGCTTCCAGGGTCATCACCGTGTCCATGGCGAAGAGCTCTGTGCTTTGCGAGGCCGCGTTCGTCTCGTTCGTATCTGCGGCGGTCTCTTCGGCAACAGAAGTCGGGGTTTCGTCAGCGGCGCTGCAGCCGCTGAGCAGCAAGAGCGCGGCGAGGACGCCGCAGCAAAATCGTTGTTTCATGAATGCCCTCCGTAAGTTAGAAATGGCTTATCTTTTATCTGTTAATTACCATAGCATTCTCGTTTCTTCGTGTCAAGAAAAAATGAATCTCGCGGAAAACTCGTTAATAAAGACGAAAGAGATCGTTTTGAAAATCCTGTTTGTCTATCTGAAAGCACCAGTGTCCTGAAACCGACAAAAATAAACGGAGAATGTGGAATTTTTTTGACAAAATCATGACAATGTGATACCTTGAACTTACCATAAAAAGTTAGTATGGACTAATTTGTAATGGTGCCTGCTGCCTGTGCCTCGTGCCTTGCGCATGAGCTGTGGAGAAAGGAGGAAACCGCACAGCGAGCAGGCGGACCCTTAAGACCATTTAAAAGGAGGAACAAGATGAGTAATAAAAAGATCATAGCAAGAAAAGGCCTGGCTGTCGTCCTGACGGCGGCGCTCCTGGCACCGACCAGTGCGTTTGCAGCCAGTCCTTCCGATTTTTCGGATTTTCCTGATGACTGGTCGAGCGATGCGCTGACCGCGGCCGTTGAGAACGGCCTGCTCGGCGGTGTATCTGACGGTGTGATCGCACCATCCGGCGTGCTCACCCGGGCCCAGATGGCGACCATCATCAACCGTGCTTTTGGCGCAACGGAAGCCGCATCCCTCTCCGGCTACACCGATGTCTCGCCAGACGCCTGGTATTACAACGATATGGCCAAGGCTGTGCAGATGGGCACATTTGTCGGGTCCGGCGGCGGCTTGCTTGAGCCGGATGATGCCATCACCCGCGAGGAAGCCCTCTGCGTGCTCGCACGCGCCTTCGCCATTGAGGATGCCGATGCGTCCGCACTGGATGCGTTCAGCGACAGTGCGAGCGTCTCCGGCTGGGCCCGTGAGACCGTCGCCGGCATGATCGCCAGTGGTTATGTCGGCGGTTACGAAGATGGCACGCTGCGGCCGCAAGGCACGATCACCCGCGCCGAATTTGCAGCCGTGATGGATCGCCTTGTCGATACTTACATCTCTGAAGCAGGTGACATCACAACGGACGAAAATGGGAATGTGCTCGTCCGTTCAGCAGATGTCAACCTCGATGGCATGACGATCGACGGTGATCTCATCCTGGCCGATGGCATCGGCACGGGTGATGTGGCCTTGAATGGCGTGACAGTGAACGGGCGCCTTCTGGTGCGTGGTGGTGGAACAGAGTCCATTCATTTGACAGACACCACGATCAAAGGCGGCGTCATCCTCAGCAATCCAAACACTGCCACCCGTATTGTAACACAAAACAGCGATCTTGGGGCGGTCGATGTTCGGAGTGATCTCGTTCTCGAAGGCGATGCCGAAACCGTCACCATCAGTGAAGCGGCCGACGTGACCGTCAACAGCGGCAAGGTGGACAAGATCGTCGCCCTCGCCGCTGCCGCAGATGCCACGATCACGGTCAATGACGGCGCGAAGGTAACGACCATTGAAGCCAACGCCGATGGCGTCGCGATCACAGGCAAGGGTGACGTCGACCAAGTCCGGGCCAACGCCGACAATGTCGCTGTCACCACCCCTAAGACCGAAGTCACCGCTGCTGAAGGCACCACAGGTGTCACCGCAGGCGGCACTGAGATCGCCGCAGGCGAGAGCGTCACGACCGATGCCACCGGAGAGGGCACCACGACCCGTCCGGGCACCATCCTGCCAGGGGGCGGCGGTACGGTGACGCCTTCTGACGATGCCATCGAGGTTGACAGCTGGCAGACGCTCAAACAGGCCATCCAGGAGGTGGAAGCGGGCGGCACCATCCGCCTTACTGCCGACATCACCGATGGCGGTGCAGATACCACGGTCGTTGACGGTGTATCCAGCGCCACCCTGCCAATGGAAGGGGAAGGCGATGGCAAATACTTTACCCTCGATGGCGACGGCCACACGATCAGCGCTGCGAAGGACAAGACCTTCTGCTTCCTCATCGCGAGCGTTGGCGGCACCACCACCGTCAAGGACCTGACCATTGACGGTGCAAGTTTCTCCAGCAAGATGGGCGGCGCCTTCTTCGTCGAAGGCGGTGAAGCCGCGTTCCAGAACGTCGTCTTCAAGAACTGCACCGCAGGTTCTGCGAGTGCGACCAACGGCGGCGGCGCCATCCTTGTGAACAACCACGGCGGTAACGCCTATCCGAACGTGACCATCGAAGGTTGCACCTTTGAAGGCAACAAAGCGGGCGACGGCACGACCGGCCGCGGCGGCGCTGTTTATGCGAACAACCTCAATACCACGCCAGGCAGCGAAGGCAAAGAACGCATCAAGGTCGCCATCAAAGATTCGACCTTCAGCGGCAACCGGGCCGCCTATGGCACCGCCATCGCTGCTGATGGGAATGTGGATCTGACCGTTGAAGGCTGCACCTTCACCGACCAGGCTGGCGATGACATCTACATCTACGAAGGGACTTCCCAGGGGAAGAAGAACATGACCATCTATTCCAATGTCAATGCGACCCTGAGCGATAACACAGGTGCCACTGCAATCTACAGCCGCTTCTATCCAGCTGGTTATCCATCCGCACCAGGGACAGCACCAAAAGGTGCCCAGGATAAGCTTTTCAGCGACATCGAACGCACCCAGGAAGCCGACTTCAGCACTTCTGAGAGCATCGCGATGCAAGAGACGGCCATCAATGGCCATACCTACTACTATGGCGTTGCTGAATATGGCGCCGATGGTTGGATCACCGACTTTACCGTCGATGGCAGCGCTGTCAAAGCCACCCAGATCGGCGGCAGCAATGTCTACTACTATACCGATGATGCACTGGAAGGCACCCTCTATGGCACCGACAGCCTGACCTATGCTGAGCTTTACAGCAAAGAAGCAGACGGCGCCGCTGATATCGATGCCGTTTCGTCGGCGACCACCGGCAAGAACAACATCTTCACCAACGCTGACAGCACCGACCCTGTGGAAGGGGAAGGCTATCAGATCAATGGCGTGAAGAACATGGGCGTTGCCGTTGACGCTGCGCAGTATGCCGAAGCCGAAGTGCTCGAGGCAGCAGGTGCACTGACGGCTGTGAAGGACAATGGCTATACCAATGCTGCGTCCATCACCCTCAGCGAGAATGCGACCACGGAACCAGCCGTTTATAAGCCGCTGAACAGCGACGGCAGCTATGGCGAACTCCAGGCAGAGACCAAAGCCACCGTCGACAGCGCCAACCTCGAGATCGAGACCAGTTCCAACTGGGGCGATTACCTGCTCAAGGTCATGGAGACCGACACCAAGTATCTCCGCAATGACCGCAACACCGGCTGGCCAGTCGGCGAGAACATCCTCGGCGCCATCGTTACCGCCACCAAGGATGGCCAGACCATGAACGTCGGCATGAAGCACCTCCAGAACATCTGGGTGCAGCCATATGAGATCGCCTTCACCCTCGCCGACAGCGACCAGTTCGCTGCCCTCGAAGGCGCGACCGTGACCCAGATCACCTACATCGTGCCAGAAGGCATCTATGTCTACAACTTTGACGAGAACAACTTCATCAAGCCACAGTATAAGGACGCTGCACTCAGCGCAAGCTTCAACGATGAGAAGACCCAGGTCACCATCACTGGCCTCCCAGCTGAACTGGAAGACGTTGCCATCAACATCTACCAGAACAAAGGCCATGGCCAGAAGAACATGATCGCCACGGGCGCCACACCAGTCGATGGCGTCGTCACCCTCGATGATGGGGCACAGGTCGATGATACCGTGACCTACACCGTCCAGATCACTTCCTCGAACTACGCCGACCTCCAGACCACCGTTACTGCCGCTGAGCCGGTCGAGCCGGGCGAAGGAGAGCAGGAGCTGAATGGTGAAGCAACGGTTCAGACCTTCGGTTATACAGCGAAAGTCACCGTTGTCTATGATCCGGCAACAGGGAAGATCACTGCCGTACGTGACAATGGTACAGAAGCAACAGGCGGCAACAGCAGCTACTGGCAAAAGGCGACAGGCATCTTTGCCAGCCTGGCCGGCAAGGGCGCTGATGAGATCGATGGCGTTGATGCTGTGACTGGCGCGACGCTTTCTTCCAATGCCATCAAGGAAGCGGTGAAGAATGCCCTCGCCGGGGCGGAAGAACCGGGCGAAGACGCTGCCCTTTCTGACGGCACCTGGTATGGCACCGGTGAATGGAGCCGTTACTACAGCACCAAGGGGCCGGATGTGGTGAAACTGACCATCGAAGATGGCAAGATCACCAGCGCAGAGTCTATCCGCTATAGCGAAGATTCAGGCTACGAAGATGGCAAAAAGATCCTTGGATACATGAACGGACTGGATGACCTCGATGCTCTCACCAAACAGCTTTCCGACAGAACAGGTGATGCGTATGATGCGGTGTCAGGCGCGACCGAGACCGCGCGCGGCTACATCAGCGCCGCTGAAAATGCCCTTGAACGCTCTCAGAAATACACCACCGATGGTGAAGAACAGACCATCGCCTGGCTCGAGGTGAGCCAGACCGCCAAGACACCGATGTATTTTGGCGAGGCGCTGGACCTCAGCCCGCTGACTCTGGATGTCTACACCCTGCCGGATGGCGAAAAGAAAACAGTCGCTTATGACCAGCTTGACGATTACGGCATCCAGTGCAGCTGGAAAAATGGCACCACGATCAATCAGGATACCGAAGGCGTCGATATGACTTCTGAGACCACCGGGCTCGTGCCGATCGAACTGACAAATGAAAATTCGCGGATCAAATTCCCAACATCTGTCACGGCCTCGAAAAAGATCAACTATCAGTATGCGGACAAGATCGTTGTCACCTATGAGGATAAAGAGCCTGTCACCATTGAACTGAACGAAGATGATTTCAGCTATACACTCGAATCTGTCGGCAAGATCACAGGGATGGCGATCTACGCCGGGGACGATAAGCTCGCCGATGGTGTTTATGAGAAAGAATATGGCGAATATTCCTTTGACCTCAGCGAAGTGACCCCGGGAGAAGGCTATGACAGATGGGGCTTTGAGACCTATTATGTTGCAGTGGACAGCTCCGCTGACACTTCAGCCATCGCTTCTTTTACGATCGATGAGACCTCTCTGACGAAGTCCTATACGGTAGGTCAGACGCTGGACCTCTCTGGCATCGCGTTTGACGGTGAGACCGAAGCAGGAAGCGCTGTTCGGGTCAGCAGCTGGGAAGACGCCCAGGCACGCGGCTTCAGTGCTTCGCCTGAAAATGGCTACACCTTCACTGCTGAAGACGCTGAAGCGGGCGAAAAGACCATCACGATCTCCTGCGGCAGCGCTGGGGAACAAACCTTTACGGTCAAAGTTGCCAACGTTGCCGACTATGACGCTATGATCCCTGCAGAAGTCGTATTGAAAGATGCAGAGACAGATGAAAGTCTTGCTACCATTGAGGTGGATCAGGAAAAATGGGCTGAAGATGCACAATGGGGAGGCGTGACGCTGTACGATAAAGTGACTATCCCGACAAAGTATGAAGACTGGGATGAATCCACGTTCAAACTGGAGATCAAAAATGCTGCGGGTGATACCATCGATGATACACTCTATACCCTGACGAAAGAATATGATTTTGTCCATATCAATTTCCCTGAGTACAAAGAATATTCATCAGATGGTGCGTATTTGCAATTCATGCTGAGCTTTGAAGACAGCGAACCGGCAGAGACCATCGAAGCGACTGGCAGTGCGACCGTAGGATCCTTTGGCTATGAGGCCAAGGTCAAAGTTACCTACAACACCGCCGATGGCACCATCGTTTCTGTTGAAGACGACGGTACGGAACCAGGCACGAACAGCGGCTTCTGGCAGAATGCGACAGGCATGTTCGAAAAATTCGTTGATTTGGACCGTGCAGGCGTTGAGGCGCTGAAGACGGATCCGTCCGGCGAGAAGACGGATGCTATCTCGGGCGCGACTGTTTCTTCCAATGCCATTAAGGAAGCGGTCTTAGAGGCGCTTCCCAGGTGACCCTGACCAGGCACCTGCAGCGCCAACACTGACGGCTGCTGACCGCACGGAACTGCTCTATGCTGCCAATGCGGCAGCGACACTCAACGTTGCTGCGGAGGCCGGCAGTACTGTCTGTTACACGACCGATGGCAGTGATCCTGCCACGGAAGCCGGCGGCAGCACGAAAGCCCTTGAGGCAGGCGCGACCACCCTTGAACTCTCACCAAGCGGGAATAAGGATGAGACCGTAACGGTCAAAGCCATCGCCGTGCGCGACGGCAAAGCCTCCGAAGTCTCTGAGACGACCGTGGACTTTGTCGGCATTCCGGAAGCGGAGAGCGGCACCAAGACCTACATCGGCGAGATCGAACGCAAGGGCGAAGGCCAGAGCGGCGGTCCTTACAAGATCAAGGTGCGTGTGACTACGGTCAACGGTGTGATCACCAGGGTGGACACTTCTGAGACGCTGGAAGCCCTGGAAGCGATGACTGCTGACGATGAGAACGCGTACATGGATTACTGCTTCACACAGAACGCTTTTGGCCAGTGGAGCGATACGGAGACCTTTGAATCCAAAGTCGTTGGCAAGACCCTGGCCGAGGTCATCAACATGAAGACTGTGCCGAACGATGCCACCTACAACGTTGACGCCGTCACTGGCGCGACGATCTGGTCCGATTCCCTGCGCTACGGCGTCATCGCCGCCCTACGTACGGAGCCGGTGAGTGAGAGCGATGCGACGGTCTCTGCACCAACGCTGAGCGATCATACGCCAGTCGCGCCAAACCAGGACCATGTCTACGGCGATGCGCACAATCCAGAGACGATCGATGTGACGATGGCTGCCGCTGAAGGGCTGACCATCCACTACACCCTTGATGGCACCGATCCGACGACGGAGGACCCTGTGCCGGAAGAGATCAACTGGTACGGTGACCTGGGCGTCACCCTCAGCGCCGATCCGCAGGCGCATCCACAGGGCCAGATCATCGAGGTGCGGGCAGCGGCCTTTGACGCCGAAGGCACCCGCTCCGACGTGGTGAAAGGCTTCTATGTTTTTGCCAACGCGCCGAGCGCAGTCTCGTACGAGGCCAGCTATGGCGACTGTCAGGCGACGGTGGACGGTGTGACGGCAACGGTGACGACAGAGAGTCCGAACTTTGACGGCGATACCTACATCACCAGGATCGACATCAAGGGCATTGATGCAGCCGGCGCCTTTGTGCCGGAGCTTTTGAGCCGCGTCTATCTGGCCCAGGGCACCCAGGGCGTGGAAGCGGTTGCAGGTTATGAAGCGGAGAGCGAGAAAGTGCTCGCTGCCATCGCAGAGGCCCTCGGGCAGGTCACCTGCGCAGCGATCCCGACGATCTCCCTTGAGCCGGGCAATGATGCCACCTACACCAATGACCAGATGGTCACTGTGACGCTCGCGAGCGGCACCGAAGGGGCTCAGATCTACTACACCATTGACAACAGCAACACCATGGAAGGGTATTGGCTGTCCGATCCGACAGAGACCGGCACCCTCTACGAGGGTCCGTTCACGGTCACGATCGATGATGCCGCCGGCGGGGATGTCTATCTTCGTGCGGCAGCCAGGGTCGGTGAGGACGGCAAATGGTCAGAGATCAGCGATGAAACATTGACCTTTGCCAAAGCCATGAAGGAGAACGCCTTCGTCGTTGACGGGCAGAACTACACCAGCTGGAACGAAGCGGTGGACGCGCTGGAGACTGCCAGCGACAAGACGCTGACCATCAATGACGACGTTGAGCTCACTGAGAACGACCAGATGCCGGGTGTCGACTGCACCATCACCTCGGGCGAAGGCGGCGCCTATGCGCTGAGCGCTGGTGCCGTGCACGCGAATGCCGATCTCACCTTTGAGAACATCACTTACGCCATCACGCGCATCTATGCCTATGGGCATGATGTCACCGTGAGCAGCAGTGTGACGCCGGGCGACAGCTGGACGGCGTTCAGCATCTATGGGGGCGGTGTATCAGAAGATGTGCAGTCGGATGGCTGCACCATCACCGTCAACACCGGCACATTTGAGATCTATGCTTCTGGCATGAGCAGCACCCTGAGCGGGGATGTGACCATCAACGCCGGCGGCGATGCCGACGTCGATCTCAACGGCGCTTCCTGGAGCAGTGCGACAGTCGACGGCGATGTCACAGTGAATGTCGATGGCTCAGGAGGCCTGACCCTCTCCCGCTTCATGGGCGAGCAGAACGGCGGGACCATCACCGGCAGCCTTCTTTTGAAGATCACTGGCGCACCAGTCATGGATCCTGAATACGGTGTTTACACTGCAAGCGTGAACAAAGACAGCTATGGCACCCTCGACCTGAGCGAAGCCGATGCGTCTGTCGCTGCGGATCTCTTTGATAAATTTGAAACGGTCATTCCACAGACGACCGTATAACAACCTCACATTTTGGTCTGTACATTGGTGCCGGTCCCTGCGAAGAGGGGCCGGCATCATTTTTTTGCATGTTGACATCGTGTCAGAAACACGCTATGATAAAGAAAACGGGCAGCAAAGCCCAACCAGGAAAAGGAGACGATCCCATTGAGAAAAGATTTCGGTACGAAGACCTGGTTCTATCCACAGCCAGTCATGATCATCGCCGCTTATGATGAGAACGGCGAGCCAAACGCGATGAACGCAGCCTGGGGCGGCGTTTACGCCAACGATAAGGTGATGCTGCGCATCAATCACGGCCACAAGACCACCCAGAACATCATCGCCCGCGGCGCCTTCACCGTCGCATTCGCCGATGTGGACAACATGGTCGCTTCTGACTATGTCGGCATCGTCAGCGGCAACGACGAACCAGAGAAGATGAAAAAGAGCGGCTTCACCATGACAAAGAGCGCGCATGTTGATGCCCCGCTCATCGAAGAACTGCCTGTCGCCATGGAATGCACCCTTGTCAAGGTCAATGAAGACGGCAACGTCATCGGCAAGATCGAAAACGTCAGTGTCGACGAGCGCGTCCTCGACGCCGATGGCAGCCTCGACTTTACGAAGTTCCGTCCGATCTCCTTCGAACCGGCCCACGCCGATTACCGTGTCCTCGGCGAAAAAGTCGGCGATGCCTTCGATGCAGGCAAAGCGCTGAAGTGAGGATGGCATTCATCATCGATCAAAGAATAAAGCACCGCCAGGTACCTTGCTCAGATCAGGAGCGAGGACACCTGGCGGTGTCTTTATTTCCGGTGATAGGTTATCAGTAAGAGGGCGTACATCAGCAGTTTTAACTGTTTTTTCACTGAGGTCGTCATGATCGTCGGGCTGTCGTTATAAGCGGCAGCCTTTTTTCGTCTTGCAAGATCTGTGGTGTTGCGCTAAAGTAGAAAGAAAAATTTGGCCACTGGCCAGGATGAAAGGAAGAACTGCTCATGATCGAAGAGATCCTTGAATACAACAGACAATTTGTGGCGGAAAAAGGCTATGAACGTTTCGTCACGGACAAATACCCGAACAAAAAACTCGCCATCGTCACCTGTATGGACACGCGGCTCATCGAGCTTCTGCCGGCGGCGCTGGGCATCAAAAACGGCGATGCCAAGATCATCAAGAACGCTGGGGGCGTCATCTCCAGCCCTTTCGGCAGCGCCATGCGCAGTCTCCTCATCGCCATCTACGAGCTGGGCTGTGAGGAGATCATGGTCATCGGCCATACGGACTGTGGTGTCAGTCATGTCAACAGCGATCACATGATCGAAGAGATGAAGCGCCGCGGCGTTGACCAGCGTGCGATCAACCTCATGCGTTACTGTGGGGTCAATTTCGACCGCTGGCTGGCAGGTTTTGAAACGGTGGAAAAATCCGTTGCTGAGTCGGTGGACGTCGTCGTCAGACATCCGCTGGTGCCGAAGGACGTGCATGTCTCGGGCTATGTCATGGACAGCACCACTGGTGCCATGACGCTGGTCTGCGACCATGCGGCAGAAAAGTGAGGCAGCTATGAACGTACTCCTGATCGGACAGTTTGGCGAAGATACCCAGGCGCGCATCCGTGCCGCTTTTCCGGCCGATTGGCAGCTTGAGATCGCGGCGCCGGAGGAGGCGGGGCCGTTTTTGGCAGAGGCGGAAGCGGTGATCCCGGAACACATTCCGGTGGATGAAGCTTTTCTCGCTCAGGCAGTGCGTCTTCGCATGGTGCAGACAGGGGCGGGGTATGATAATGTGGACCTGGCCGCTTGTACGCGCCATGGGGTGCAGGTCTGCAACGCGGCTGGCGTGAATGCGTCGGCGGTAGCGGAACACGTGATGGCGTTTTTGCTCTGCCGTTATAAGAACATCTGTCTCCTCGACCGGGCCATGCATGAAGGGGACGCGATCCCGGCTTACAGCGGCGGCGAACTGCGCGGCCGCACCCTCGGCCTCATCGGGCTGGGGCGCATCGCCCGTGAAGTGGCGCTGCGGGCGCAGGCCTTTGGCATGCATGTGCTTGGCTGGAGCTATCGGCCGATCGCCGTGCCGGGGGTGGAGCAGGTGACGCTGGAGGCACTCTGTCAGGCGAGCGATGTCATCTCACTGCATGTGCCTCTGAAAGCGGATACGTGCGGCATGATCGATGCGGCTGTTTTGGAACAGATGAAACCTGGTGCGCTTTTGATCAATACCGCCCGCGGCGGTCTCATCGATGAGGCGGCATTGGCAGCGGCGCTGCGATCCGGGCATTTGGGCGGCGCCTGTCTGGATGTCTTCGCAAAGGAGCCGTTGGCGCTGGAGAGTCCTCTGCGAGGGATGGCAAACGTCATCCTCACGCCGCACACCGCTGGTTATCCGGACGGGCTCAAGTTCCATGCGGCACGTTATGCCTTTTTTGTCGCGAACATCCGGGCCTTTTTTACAGGTGCGGCGCCAGCCTGTATGCTCAATGAGATCTTATGAGAGGTTGCGCCAGCCGCACAGACGGCTGGCTTTTTTGCAGTCTGCAAAAAGATTATATGGAAATGGTCAAAAATGTCGTCAGAGGATGGCAGGCGCGGAAAATTATGGTACACTACTGTGTGATATTTTTCCCACTCGCTGTGGAGCGAGGAGATGAGGTGAGAGGATTGCAGGAATTCCATTTTGTCGCGAACACGCAGGAAGGGGAGCGCCATGTGAACATCGCTTTTGCGCTGTCGGCGATCGTGAGCATGATCGTGTGCTGGATCGTCTTTGACGGGCTTTTAGGGGTGCCGAGCCCCTGGCTGTGGCTCCTCATCGTGGTGCCTGCTGTGGTGGTGACATCGTTTGCCGTGCGCTATGTTGAAAAACAGACGATGGGGATGTATGCCCTCCGTCTGAACCGGCGTCATCTGACCATCGTCTGCCCTGACCAGACGGTGATCGATCTGGGAGAGGTGCTGCGCTTCGGATTCGACCGCTTTGCAGATGATGACAAACGGGCACGTCTCTCCATCGATGGCAGCAAAGACAGCATCTGTCTCAGCATGCGCAGTGGTGCAGCCTGGAACGGGCGCAGCACGAAGAAAGATTTTATAGAGATCGGCAAGGCCGCTATGGCCATCGAAGAAGCGCTCGCCCAGGCGCGCTGAAGGGGGACGTTCCATGTATCGACTATTTACCGACACGTCGGCAAACCTGCCGACACCTTACTGCAGAGCCCATGACATCCAGGTGATCCCGCTGTATTACTACGTGGACGGCGAGGAACACACCTGTCTGGATACCGAGACCTTTGATGATGTGCGTTACTACAACGCCATGCGTGAAGGCAGACAGGTGACGACTTCCCAGATCACGCCGGGTAAGTTCGCCGAAGCCTTCCGCCCGGTACTGGAAAAAGGCGAGGATATCATCTATATCTGCATGGCGCGCAGGATCAGCGGTTCTTACGACAGCGCTGCGGCGGCGCGGGAGCAGCTGCTCGCCGAGTTCCCGGATCGCCGTATTGCCCTTGTGAACACCCGGGGGGCTGGTTTTGGCGAAGGCATCCCGGTGATGGTCTGTGCCGATGCCCGCGAGGCAGGCGCCGATCTTGAGGCAGCTGTGCAGGCGGCGGAACACTGTGTGCGCTATATCTACCAGGTCTTTACCGTTGATGATCTGATGTACCTTGGCCGCACCGGCCGCTGTTCCAATTTTTCAGCCTATGTGGGCAGCGCTCTCAACATCAAGCCCATGCTCAAAGCTGCCGACGAAGGTGTCATCGTCACCTTCAGCAAGGTGCGCGGCCGCAGGAAGGCCATCAAGGCGCTGGCCGCTTATTATGAGGAGAATGTCGTGAAACCGGAGGTGCAGACCGTCTGCATCAGCCACGCCGATTGTCCCGCCGATGCCGAAGCGCTGGCTGAGATGATCCGTCAGAGCCAGGCACCGAAGGCGCTCTGGATCGTGCCGCATGAGCCTGTCACTGGTTCCCATCTAGGGCCAGGGGCGCTGGCGCTCTTTTTTATCAGCAAACACAACCGCGACAGCGGCGAAGACGATGCCCGGTATTGACCCCCGACCGCGCCAGTGCGCGGTCTTTTTTGGGGGCTGAAGTGTCAGAATAGATAAACATTATCCTGTGCTGCAATTTTTTGATGCAAAACGTTCACGAGGGTGTATAATAGATTCACGAACTGTTATAATACACGTAAAGGAGTGCTATTTATGGCAAAAGATATTGATTGGGGCAGCCTCGGTTTCGAGTATACTGCTACAGATTACCGTTATGTTTCTACCTGGAAAGATGGCGCCTGGGACGAAGGCGGTCTTATCACTGACCCAACTGTTCACATCTCTGAATGCGCCGGTGTGCTCCAGTATTCCCAGTCTGCCTTCGAAGGTCTGAAGGCGTACCGCACCAAAGATGGCCGCGTCGTCACCTTCCGTCCGGACCTTAATGCACAGCGTCTGCATGATTCCTGCGAACGCCTCTGCATCCCACCGATCTCTGAAGAAAAATTCATCGATGCCCTCGATCAGCTTGTTAAGGCCAACATCGATTACGTG
>CAUDRX010000035.1 GCA_958451915.1 uncultured Peptococcaceae bacterium | reverse complement strand
GATCATCCCTTCCAGAGTCCCCGAAAGCACCGACGGACGTCCGCTGATCTCTCCAACGAATGGCATATATCTGATCCCATGCGACTGACAGAGTGCATTGACTGAATCACTGAAAACCGTCCCCATCAACACATCACAGCCACATGCCACTGCCATCTCTGCACCTGCCATGCATTCATCCGGCGTATACGCGACCACTTCTAAAAATGTCGTCTTACCCGCTGCCCGCATCGCGCTATAAAGCGACTGCATCTCTTCCAGCGGCAGCGGTGCCTCTTTAAAACCCCAATATCTTGCCTTACTGTTCTTGCAGGCAGCAAAGATCTCCGCTGCATTTTCCACAGTCCGATCATGATGCGTCAACATCACGATCAATTCCGGCTCCATGCCCATCTTTCCGTCCTCCTTAAACATCTTTTTCCTTCATCATATCACCTGAAAACATCTCTGTAAACAAAAAATCCCCAGGAGAACTGGTCGCCCAGATCCCCTGAGGATCTTCGATCACGTAAGATCACACATTATCTTCGTCATCATCAGTGAACAGGTCTTTCATCTTGTCGAAAAACCCTTCTTTTTTCTTTTCTGATCTTTTCGCCTGCCTCGGCGAAGCATTTTCAGCCTTCCCCTGCTCATCATAACGATCGAGGGTATCGGCCAGCTGTTCGAACAGATGGCGCTGTTCATCGGTCAAGGTCTTTGGCGTCTCAATGACAACGGTGACATATTGATCGCCCTTGCCATAACCACGCATACTCTTGATGCCTTTGCCTTTCAGGCGGAAACGCGCACCACTCTGCACGCCGGCAGGAACGGTGAACTTGATGCGTCCTTCAAGAGTTGGCACTTCGATCTCGTCACCCAAAGCGGCCTGAGCGACATTGATCTTCTGTTCCATATAGACATCAGTGTCATCACGGCTAAAGATGCTGTGCGGACGCACTCGGATATAAATGTAGAGATCACCTGCCGGGCCGCCGTTTTCTCCAGCTTCCCCTTCACCTGCCATACGCAGGCGGGTGCCATTGTCAACGCCAGCAGGGATATTAACTTCCAAGGATTTAGTCTCACGACGACGACCGCTTCCGCCGCAGTCCGGACATTTTTCCCGGATGATCTTCCCGGTCCCGCCGCAATCCGGACAGGTGGTCTGGGTCTGCATCCGGCCAAAAGGTGTCTGCTGCATGCTTGTCACACGGCCAGTGCCATGACAACGACTACAGGTCTCTGGACTGGTACCAGGCTTAGCGCCTGTGCCGCCACAGGTGGAACAATTGATCCAACGATCGACGGAAATCGTTTTCTTGCAGCCAAAAACAGCTTCTTCAAAAGAAAGCGTCATATCATAACGCAGGTCATTGCCCTGACGTGGACCATTGGCCTGCGCCCCGGCACCACCGCCACCGAAGAACATGTTGAAGATGTCTCCAAGGTCTCCAAAATCGGCGCCGCCGCTGAAGCCACCGCCGCCAAATCCGCCGAAGCCTCCAGCACCAAAGTTTGGCGCATCATGGCCAAACTGATCATACTGCTGGCGTTTTTCGGCATTGGACAGCACATCGTAAGCTTCGTTGATCTCTTTGAACTTTGCCTCTGCCTCTTTGTCACCTGGGTTAACATCGGGGTGATATTTGCGCGCGAGCTTGCGGAACGCTTTTTTGATATCCGCATCGCTGGCGTTCTTATCAACCCCGAGTACCTCATAGTAATCGCGCTTTTCAGCCATTACTTATTGTCGTCCACTTCTGTAAAATCGGCATCATAGGTTCCGTCGCTGTTCTGACCCTGTGCCTGCTGTGCGCTCTGCTCAGCCTGTTGCTGCTGAGCAGCCTGCGCGTACATTTTTTCACTGACTTTGTAGATAGCATTGGTGAGTGCTTCACTCTTTGCTTTGATCTCTTCGGTATTATCGCTCTCAAGAACAGCACGAAGATCAGCCTGAGCCTTCTCAATGGCTTCCTTATCAGCTGCATCGACAGCATCGCCGGCATCTTTGAGGACCTTTTCACTCTGGAAGAGAAGGGCGTCGGCATTGTTCTTAGTGTCGACTTTTTCTTTCATCTTCTTATCAGCTTCAGCGTTCATCTCAGCATCCTTGACCATGCGATCGATCTCTTCATCGGAAAGACCACTGTTGGACTGGATGGTGATGCGCTGACTCTTACCTGTGCCTTTATCTTTTGCGGAAACATTAACGATACCGTTGGCATCAATATCGAAAGTGACTTCGATCTGAGGGATGCCGCGTGGAGCTGGTGGAATGTCCATGAGGCTGAAACGGCCAAGGGTCTTATTGTCCTTTGCCATCTCACGTTCACCCTGAAGGACATGGATGTCGGTTGAAGTCTGATTATCTGCAGCGGTTGTAAAGACCTGGCTGCGGGAAACAGGGATGGTGGTATTGCGTTCAACGATCTTTGTCATGACACCGCCAAGGGTCTCAATACCAAGGGACAGTGGGGTGACATCCAAAAGAACAACGTCCTTGACTTCGCCAACGAGCACGCCGCCCTGGATCGCAGCACCGATGGCAACGCATTCATCTGGGTTGATGCCCTTGAATGGCTCTTTACCAGTAAGCTTCTTAACAGCCTCCTGGACTGCTGGAATACGGGTAGAACCACCAACGAGGATGACCTTATCGATCTCGCTTGCAGAAAGACCGGCGTCAGAAAGGGCCTGACGGGATGGACCCATGGTCTTTTCAACAAGGTCTGCAGTCAGTTCATCAAATTTTGCACGGGAAAGGGTCAGATCCAGATGCTGTGGCTGCCCGTTGCCGTCCATTGTGATAAATGGCAGGTTGATGTTGGAAGTGGTGACAGTGGAAAGTTCCATCTTTGCTTTTTCAGCAGCTTCTTTCAAGCGCTGCATCGCCGTCTTATCGCCACTCAGATCGATACCTGTCTGGCTCTTAAATTCTGCGATGGCCCAATCAATGATCTTCTTGTCAAAGTCATCACCGCCGAGACGGTTGTTCCCGCTGGTAGCCAAAACTTCGAAGATGCCGTCACCGATCTCGAGGAGAGAAACATCGAAAGTACCGCCGCCGAGGTCAAAGACCAGGATCTTCTGGTCGGTGTTATCTTTGTCAACACCATAAGCCAAAGCTGCTGCAGTAGGTTCATTGATGATACGCAGCACATCGAGACCTGCGATCTTACCAGCGTCCTTCGTTGCCTGGCGCTGACTGTCGCTGAAATATGCAGGAACAGTGATGACAGCCTGGGTCACAGTCTCACCGATGTAAGCTTCTGCATCTGCTTTCAATTTCTGCAGGATCATCGCAGAGATCTCCTGTGGGGTGTATTGTTTACCACCGAGGGTTGCTTTGTAGTCGGAACCCATATGACGCTTGATACTTGCGACAGTGTTATCTGGATTGGTGATGGCCTGACGCTTTGCGACCTGACCAACGAGACGTTCACCGCTGTTATTCAGACCAACGACAGATGGCGTGGTGCGGTTACCTTCGCTGTTAGGGATAACGACCGCTTCGCCGCCTTCCATAACTGCTACACAAGAGTTTGTAGTACCTAAGTCAATACCGATTACTTTTCCCATTATTGAGATGCCTCCTAAAAAACTTTAAAAATCTATAGTAAAAAGTTGATACTTGCTTATTTATTGCCCGTCACACGGCAGACCGTCGGACGGATGACGCGATCATTGAACTTATAACCGGCACGCAGCTCGTCAAAGACGGTATTCGCCGGCTGAGAATCGTCATCCACCACCATGATCGCTTCGTGGAAGTTCGGATCATATTCCTCACCAATGGCTTCAATGCGTTCAAGACCAGCCTTGCTCAGCGCTTCGACCAGCTGTTTCTGCACCTTGGCAAAGCCCTCCTGATAGGCAGCGATGTTTTCTGCTGCGTCTGCAGGGGCGTTCTTAAAAGCCAGCTCAAAACTGTCAAGGACTGGCAGCAGTTCTTTGACAAGATTGATATTGCCGTATTTATAGATGTCATCCTTTTCATTGGCTGTGCGGCGTTTGAAATTGTCAAAGTCAGCCAGGAGTCTGAGATAACGCTTGTTCAATTCATCATAAGCGCTGTCTCCGGCAGACGCCGTTTCCGCTTCTGTATCTGCTGCTTCAGCAGCTTCCTCAGTTTTTTCCGGTCCGACCGTCTCTTCCTGGATCTCCTGTTCTTCTTCAATAACTTCTTTAGCTTGTTCTTGTTCTGACATGCGCAGCACTCCTCCTAGTGTTTCTTTTCAAATATTGCCAGCTCGGAATGGCAATACCAATCGCCTTCATGCGCCACTACTGTAGACAGCGCATTCTTTCGAGCATCACAGTTCTCAAGACGTGTATAGAGTTGTTGGAAACCACTCAACACCGCTTCGACCATTGCCACACACTTCACATAGTGCATGCGCTTTGGTCCGATCAGGGCCAGGTGGCCCATGTTCTTGCCAACGCTATAATTACCGACCACCATGCTGCATGCGTCAATGGAAGATTCAGTGTTTTCATCACCGATGCGGATGGTGATGCCTTTTTCCGGCATGTTCTGGAAGAAGCCTGCGACCTCTTCATCGTCACCAAAGGCCATCAATAGTGATTTGAGCAGGGATAGATCCTGGAATTCTGCAAACGACAGGACATTGAGCGCACCTTCGACGAAGACCTGTTTTTGCTGACGGCGGCTGAGGATGGCGTTGAGGATATCGAGCACATCATGCACAAAATCGGATGCAGCACCCATCTGGTCGACCAAAAACTCGATCAGTGGACGATGCCAGTGTGCGACCGACAGACCACGCAAATAATGGCTCAGAACACCATTGACCACATTGAGCTCTTTCGCCCCAAAACCTTCCGGCAGATCGATAAGCCGCTGTTCCACGCGTTCGTCATCGGTAACCACAACCATCAGGCCACGCCCCGGCATGAGATAGATCAGATCCAGCATCGACAGGAGCGGCTTTGTGATATCCGCTTCTGGTATCAGGAGCATTGCCGTATACCCGGTGATGTCTGACATACGGCGCAGGATATAAGAGATGCGTTCACTGTCCATGCTCGTCTGCGAACGAATGAACTCATAGAGCAGCTTCTCGTCGGTATAGCTCTCTTTCTTGCGATACATCAGATGGTTCACGTAGTATCGGTAACCGACATCCGTTGGGATCCGGCCTGCCGATGTATGCGGCTGCACGATGTATCCCATTTCCTCGAGATCGCTCATCTCATTGCGGATAGTCGCTGAACTAAAACCGATATCATATTTTTTTGAGATGGTCCGGGAACCGACTGGCTCTGCCGTATCTATATAGTCTGTGACAATCGCTGCTAGAATCCTCTCTTTTCTCTCATCTAACATGCTCTCGCCTCCTTATTAGCACTCTATCAGCTCGAGTGCTAACTCTGTATTAAGAATACATCGTCAATCGCAGATTGTCAATAGAATCACTAAAAAAATCGCTGTGTGCGGCGTTCTTTCGAGCAGACAGCAGCACCTTTTCTCCCGACGCCTTCTCTGCCACTATAGCTCAGGCCATAAATGTCAGTTTCCATATTACGCCCGTCAGTGCACCACATGATCACAACGCTGCCCACGCGCCAGCAGCAAGCAAAAAGCGAACCTTCCACAATGCGAAGGTTCGCTTCTTTTCATATAAAGAGTTCGAACACCCAGTTGCCAACAAGTCGTCCAGCATCGCTCAACTGCAGCCTCGCTTCGTCCAGCATAAGCCAGCCGCGGGACAACCCTTCACGCACCGCATCAGCAAAGACTGCTGTCACATCCTGTCCGTAAAGCGCGCAGAATGCTTCGCGCGAAAGCCCTTCATTCATACGAAGGGCCATGAAAACGCTCTCGCTCATCTGTTCATCCCGTGTAAGCGTCTCCCGCTGCATCGGCGGCAGTGTACCGGCAGCTAAGGCGCGGCAATAGACGTAAAGATCACTCGTATTGACCGAGCGCGTCGGCCGGCACCAGCTTGTCGCTCCCAACCCCAGGCCCAGATAATCATCCAGCCGCCAATAAAGCTGATTATGCGCTGATGCACAGCCAGATTGCGCGTAATTTGATATCTCATACTGTTCATACCCTGCCTGATGCAAACGCTCCCGCTGCCTTTCAAACCATACAGCTGCCCCATCTTCATCGATCGGCGGCACGCTGCCGGCCTCTAATTGCCGCGCGATCTGCGTATGTTCTTCAACAATGAGCTGATAAAGCGAAAGGTGGCTTGGTGTCAGTGCCAATGCGCACTCGATTGTTTCACGCCACTGCTCACTTGTCTGACCGGGCAGGCCATACATCAGATCCAGATTGATATTGAAAAAGCCTGCCTGTCGCGCCATCTTCACCGCTTGTACCGCTTCATCAGCTGTATGCAGACGGCCAATACCTGCCAGAAGCCCGTCATCGAAACTCTGCACGCCAAACGAGAGTCTGTTGACACCATGATCATGCAGAACGCCCAGCTTTTCCGTATCAACAGTTCCCGGGTTGGCTTCAACAGTGAATTCTTCGACACAATCAATATCTATCTGCTCTGTCAGCACTGCCAGGACACGCGCTAATTCTTCTGCCGTCAAAGACGTCGGCGTACCGCCACCGATAAAGATCGTCTCTGGCGTGCGCCACTTTCCCTGGATGCGCTGCCGCATCTCTTCACACAACGCTTCCACATACCACTGCTTTTCCCGGCGATGCTGACCCGGAAAAGAGAGAAAATCACAGTAACTGCATTTCTGCTCGCAGAATGGAATATGAATATAAATACCGTGCAACTTTACACCACCTTATGAAAAAACCGCTGCATACACAGCGGTTTCTCTTCATCATTCATCATCAAGGCTCAGAACGGCCATGAACGCTTCTTGCGGGATCTCAACGCTCCCGACCTGTTTCATGCGCTTCTTGCCTTCCTTCTGTTTTTCCAGGAGTTTGCGCTTACGGCTGATATCACCGCCATAACATTTATCGAGGACGTTCTTGCGCAATGCTTTAACGGTCTCACGCGCGATTACCTTATTGCCGATAGCCGCCTGGATCGGCACTTCGAACATCTGCCGCGGAATCAGACCGCGTAGTTTGGCAACCAGCGCCCGTCCACGGTAATAGGCCTTATCTTTGTGTACGATACAAGAGAGTGCGTCGACCTGCTCCCCATTGACCAGGATATCCAGCTTTACGAGATTACTTTGACGATAGCCATTCATTTCATAATCCATGGAAGCATACCCTTTTGTCCTCGTCTTCAAGAGATCGAAATAATCGAAAACGATCTCAGCCAGCGGTATATCATAGGTCACTGTCACACGTGTCTTCGTCATGTACTGCATGTCGATAAAGACGCCACGCTTATCCTGAGACAATTCCATCACCGCACCGACATATTCCTTCGGCACCATCACATCCACACGCACAAAAGGCTCTTCGATATGATCGATCTTCTGTGGCGGTGGCAGCTGAGAAGGGTTATCGACTTCGATCATTGTGCCGTTCGTCTGATAGACATGATAGATGACGCTCGGCGCTGTTGTGATAAGCGATAGATTATACTCGCGTTCAAGACGTTCCTGAATGATCTCCATATGCAGCATCCCCAGGAAGCCACACCGGAACCCAAAGCCAAGCGCCTGGGAAGTTTCTGGTTCATATTCCAGAGAAGCATCGTTCAGGCTCAGCTTCGCCAGCGAATCCTTGAGATCCGGATACTGTTCATTGTCGACCGGATAGAGCCCACAGAATACCATTGGCACCGCACGTTTATAGCCAGGCAACGCTGCTTCGGCAGGATGATCCGCATCCGTGATAGTATCCCCGACACGGGTATCGCTGACTTGTTTCATGCTCGCCGCCACATAACCAACTTCGCCTGCTGACAACGCCTTGACCTTCTTCTCCTTTGGTGTGTGCACGCCAAGCTCTGTAACTTCAAAGGAACGATCATTGTGCATCATATGGATCGTCATATCATCCCGGAGCGTTCCTTCGACCACACGGATATAGGCAATGGCACCACGATAAGCATCATAGAAAGAGTCAAAGATCAATGCCTGCAAAGGTTTTTTTGCATCACCTTCCGGCGCAGGAATACGTGCCACGATGGCCTCCAGGATCTCTTCGATCCCCTGCCCTGTTTTAGCGGAACAAAGGATGGCGTCAGAAGCATCCAGCCCGATGACCTCTTCGATCTCATCCTTGACCACGTCCGGCTGCGCGCTTGGCAGATCGATCTTATTGATCACAGGAATAATCTCCAGATCATGTTCTAAAGCCAGATAAACGTTGGCCAACGTTTGTGCTTCGATCCCCTGTGCCGCATCGACGACCAGGAGCGCCCCTTCGCAGGCGGCGAGAGAGCGCGAAACTTCGTAGGAAAAGTCAACATGGCCCGGTGTATCGATAAGGTTCAGTACGTATTCCTTGCCATCCAGTGCTTTATAATTGATACGAACAGTCTGCAGCTTGATCGTGATGCCGCGTTCCCGTTCAATGTCCATATTATCCAGTAACTGCGACTGCATCTCACGCTTTTCCACAGCGCCCGTATATTCCAGCAAACGGTCCGCCAGGGTCGATTTGCCATGGTCGATATGCGCGATGATACAGAAATTGCGGATATTTTCTTGCATAGTTTCTCCTTTCTCTTTGTATTATCGATGCAGCTTGCGTTTGAACATCGCCAGTGCTGCCTGCATTTCTTTGATGCGCAGCACCATTGCCATCGCAATATAAAGAACGATGCCAATACCGACCGATAAGAAAAGTTCGATCAGTTGCTGCGTTTTCGAAGTGATATCAATAAAATGTTCGCTGACCATCAAAAACAGCAACACACCAGCCCCCATCACCAGTGAAGCAACAATGATCTTTCCAAGCGAAACAAGGATATCACGACTCCCGAGGTCGCCGACCTTTTGATACAGCAGCACATATAAGAGCACCATAGAGATCAGCCCAGCGATGGAATATGCCAGAGCAAGCCCCTCAGCTTCGAATGGACCAACCATCAAAAAGCTGAGAATGATATTGATGATAATGATCGTGCAGTTAACGATGACCGCACGTTTTGAATCACGCAGCGCATACATCCCGCGGTTCAGCACCTGCTGCTGGCTGTAGCCAATGATCCCGATGCAATAAAAGATCAGTACCGAAGCAGTGATCGCAACATTTTCCTCCGTAAAGCGCCCCTGCATAAAGAGGGCGCGGATCAGGGGTTCGGCAACAACCATGAGCCCTACACTCGCAGGGATCAGGATAAAATTGTTGAGATTCACACTCTCGACCAGTTTATTCTTAAAACTTACAATATCACGCTTAGCGATGAACTCTGTGAGGACAGGAAAAACCGCTGAAGCGATCGCAGTCGCAAAGATCCCCACTGGCAACTGCATAAGACGATTTGCGTTGTTGAGCGCCGTAACCGTCCCGGCATCCAGCTGACTGCCCAGATTCTGTGTCACAAAAGTGTTCAGATATACCACACTCAGCCCGAGAACAACCGGTAGTGCTAAACGAAAGAACTCATGCACACCCGGATGCTTAAAATCCAGCACCGGCATCCATTTCACACCGATCTTTAAAAGGATCGGAAAATGCACGATAAAATTGAGATAACTCCCAACAACTACACCAATGGCAAAACCAGTGATCCCGATTGTAGGCATCAACCAAAGCCCAAACAGGATGATAGCGATGTTATAGAGCAGCGACCCCACTGCCGGCGCAGTGAATTGTTGATAAACATGACAGATCCCCTGACAAATCCCGCTCAAGCACATCATGAAGCTATGAAGGAGCATGATACGTGTCGCGTAGCCAACCGCCAAGAAATGGTCCATGATAAATGGTACTGCCGCATAGAAAAATGTCATCAGCACGACCACTGCGATCAGCATTGCATTGAAGATGGTACTCGCCACGCGCCAGGCCTGATCCTCCTGATCACGATTGATGTATTCGCTCAAGACTGGGATAAATGCCGTTGAAAACGCCCCACCCACCAAGATCAGATAAAGGAAATCCGGGATCAGGAATGCAGCTTTATACGCATCTGTCATCCACCCCTGGCCGAACACGGTCGTCATCACGATCTCACGAACATACCCCAAAACTCGGGACAATGCACTCATGATCACCAAAAACCCTGTGATCTGCGCCAAAGATCGTCTTTTGAGCTTCGCCCCACCAGCCATTGAGACACTCCTTTCTAAGACATGCTCAGTGCAAAAGAAGAGGGAACCGCGAAAGTCCCCTCATCGATCGTTTGATATATGATTTAGCAACCCAAGAGCAAGGCCGTATAATCAGGGATCCCCCATTCATCGACCATTGGCTCGATGCGGTCCGTGTAGTAGCGAAGATCGTTCATCGCTGGGAGCACCTTCCCCTGATAGAGACGTGCCTGTCCTTCGAGGTTTTCTTCCTTCTGCGCGACAGCCAGTTCTTTTTCCAGCACAGCCAACGCTTCGTTCAACTTCGTCAACGCTTCCGAAAGATCATTGATGATGCCGTACTCAACAGTGCTTTCGATCGCCAAGCCGATGGCCTTCTTATTGGCCAGGAGACGCGCCAGCATGTTCTCGTAGCGGAGCACGCATGGGATGATGTCTTTCTTGGACATTTCGATCATCGTCAGCGCTTCAATGTTGATGGTGCGGCTGTAGGTCGCCAGGTGGATCTCCATGCGAGAGTAGACTTCTTCTTCAGAGTAGATCCCGTTGCGCACGAAGAGGCTCAGGTTCTTTGGCTCAACATATTTAGGGAACGCTTCCACCGCATTTGGCAGATTTGGCAAGCCGCGGCGTTCTGCTTCAACGACCCATTCATCGGAATAGTTGTTGCCGTTGAAGATCACGCGCTTGTGCGCCTTGACTTCCTCGCGGACCAGTTTGTTCAGTTCTGCCAGGAGGTCATCGGCTGCTTCCAGACGATCGGCATAGCCATGGAGCACGTCACCGACTGCCGTATTCAAGGCAATGTTAGGACCTGCCGTAGACATGGAAGAGCCCGGCATGCGGAATTCAAATTTGTTGCCGGTAAACGCGAATGGAGAGGTTCTGTTGCGGTCAGAAATATCCTGTGGCAGTGGTGGCAGGGTGTTGACACCCAACTCGATATAGCCCTTGCCGCTGGTATTGTATTTTTCGCCAGCCTCAAAGTTTTCGAGAATGTCGGTCAGTTCTTTGCCGAGGAACACGCTGAGGATCGCTGGAGGAGCTTCGTGACCGCCAAGACGATGATCGTTGCCAGCACTGGCGATCGTCAGACGCAGAAGCTCAGGATACTCATCGAGAGCATGGATCATCGCGCAGACAAAAAGCAGAAAACGCGCATTATCCATCGCCGTGCTGCCAGGGCTCAGAAGATTTTCGCCGCCATCGGTAGACAGCGACCAATTGATGTGCTTCCCGGAGCCGTTGATCCCTTCGAATGGTTTTTCATGGAGCAGGCATTCGAAGCCATGCTTTCTCGCCACTTCCTGGAGGGTCGCCATGAGCAGCTGGTTCTGGTCATTGGCCACGTTGCAGGAATCGTAGTTTGGCACGATCTCGAACTGGCATGGTGCCACTTCGGAATGTTTCATCTTCACTGGCACACCCATGCGCCAGAGGGTCTCATCCGCATCCTTCATAAATTCGGCAACATGAGTATTGATCGCACCGAAATAATGATCGGAGAATTCCTGGCCTTTTGGTGCTGGCGCCCCAAACAGGGTGCGGCCACAGATCACCAGGTCTTCGCGTTTCTTAAAAAGATCGGCGTTGACCAGGAAGTATTCCTGTTCTGCCCCCATCGATGCCGTCACACGTTTGGTCATATTGTCTCCGAACAAACGAAGGATACGGATCGCTTCACGGCTCACGAACGCCATCGAACGCAAAAGCGGCGTTTTTTTGTCCAGCACATAGCCATTATATGAAATGAAGATCGTAGGGATATACAGCGAACCATCACGTACGAATGCCGGGGAGGTTGGGTCCCAGGTCGTATATCCACGGGCTTCGAAAGTATCTCTCAACCCACCGGAAGGGAACGAAGAGGCATCTGGCTCCCCAACAACGAGATTCTTGCCAGAAAATTCCAGGATCGCAGAGCGATCGCTTTGAGGCGAAAGAAAGCTGTCGTGTTTTTCAGCTGTTGTACCGGTCAGCGGATGGAACCAGTGGGCAAAATGCGTTGCTCCTTTTTCAACTGCCCAGTCCTTCATAGCAGCAGCAACGATATCAGCGATCTGTGGATCCAGATCGGTTCCTGTTTCGATCGTTGCTTTTAAAGACTGATAAACTTTCTTTGGCAGTCTCTCGCGCATAACCTTATCGCTAAACACATCAGATGCATAAATATCCAAGATATTTTCTTTCATTCTTTTTCCTCTCTTATCTTCGATTCAAAAAGATTTTCCACACCATGTTGCCACGATACACCAAGTTCCGCAACAACACACAATACTTGAATTATAGCACTCTTGTCGAGATTTGTCATTAACCGAAACCTTATTGGAGAAAAATTATTCAACCTGCATTTTTATAGCCCCTACAAAAAACGTCCGCTCTGGACAACGCCAGAGCGGACGTATGAGAACATGTTAGTTCAGTGGGATTGGGTTGACACCCATGATGATGCAGGCACCAAAGACGATGACCGCTGCGATGCACATGATGGCACTTGCCGAGATGTTCATCTTCATGATGCGGCCTTCGTTGCCGATGGAACCAGTCGTTGCGCAAACCGAAACAACGGCGTTGACGCAGATCATGTGACCGATACCGCCGCCCATGTTCTGCAGAGCAACGATGAGGACTTCTGGCAGGCTGAGCATGGAAGCCGTCTCAAACTGCAGAGATGCGAACAGCGTGTTGGAAACGGTGTTGGACCCGGACATGAAAGCACCGAGGACCCCGACGAATGGGGAGATGACAACAAACGCGTTCCCAGCGATGGAAGCCAGCGCTTCAGCCATTACGAGCAGCATGGATTCCTGCGCCTGTGGGTTGAGGCCGGTCATCGCAACAGAGTCGATGTTCGTGAAACGGAACAGGTTGACCATCGCGACACCGAAGAGCAACGCGATCGCAGCACCAGAGATCTGATGGAGCGTATCGGTGACAGCGCCTTTGATGTCATAGCTCTTCATGCCATGATAGAAGAAGGTGATGATGGCGACAACGACGAAGACTGTACCAGGGCTCCAGATGAGCGCATAGTTCCAGTCCTGACCGAAGATGATGCCACTTTCGCCAGTCCCGATGGTGAAGTTCTGCAGAGCCTTCGCCCAGCTTGCACCCTGGGTGGAAGCAACGCGGGTCACAACGAGGATGATACCGATGAGGATGTATGGCATCCAAGCTTTGATCATTGGCATGTCGCTGGTCTTAGGCGCAGCAACTGGGGCGTTGGAGAGCCAGGTCTTGTCCCAGTTTTCTTTCTTGTCGAAGGTCCAGGTTTCCTTTGGTACGAGGAAGCCCTTTTTCGCAGCGGCCATCGTCACAAAGAGGGTGATGACAGCTGGTACGAGAGCGGTGAGCTCAGGACCGACGAAGAAGGCGATGAGCAGGAAGAACGCATCGAAGACCACGGAAGTGAAGATGATGAATGGGATGACAGGGATGCATTCGCTCCATTTTTTGTTCTTCCCATAGAATCTGGTCAGGAAAGCGATACCGACGATCATGATGATCGGCGTTTCGATCGCCATACCGATGGCGGTCCACTGGGTCAGCGCCATGCGCCAGGTTTCAGGATCTGCCAAAGAAGTCAGAGACTGCTGCACGGTGATGAACGCCGTGTTGGTTGGGGTACCAGCAGCACCGAAGCAGCCAGGAACGGTGTTGTACATCAGAGTGACAACAGCTGCGGCCAATGGAGGATAACCAAGGCTGATCAACAGTGGTGCACAGAGTGCAGCAGGGGTACCGAAACCAGCAGCCCCTTCGATGAATGCACTGAACACGAAACCGATGATGATGGCCTGCAGACGTGCGTCAGCAGTGATGCCATTGAACATGCGGTTGATCGCAGACATCGCACCGGATCTGGACAGGGTGTTCATGATCAGGATGGCCCCAAAGATAATGACCAACGTTTCGATGGCGCTCAGGAAGCCGGTGATGGTGTAAGCAAAAGCGTGCAGCAGAGACATCTTCCACATCGCGATCGCAAATACAGCCGTCAACGCCCAAGCGAGCATCAGAGCACGTTTTGCGGACCAGTTAAACCCGATCATCAAAACGATCGTAAGAATAATTGGAATGAAAGCAATTATAGCGTACATAGACAACCTCCTCATTTTTTACTTTCTAAAATTTCTCACCAATTCAGTATACCCCAACAAGAAAATGTTACAAGCATTTTTCGTCCATTTCTCAAAAAATTATCTTATGGAAAAATTGTTTCTATAACTTAACAGAACTTTCACAATATCGTCACAATATCGATAATTTCCACAGAATTCACACATTCTTCGGATTGACGATGTCAGCGATGACCAATTCCGGGCGGTTGTTCAGGCGTGGAATGTGCGGATCGACGGCGAAACCGCTGCTCACCAGCAGATGATAGGGTTGTTTCTTGCCCCGCTTATATAGCCCCCGTGTATAGCGCGGGATGACGCCCTGTCCGGGCGCGAAAGTTCCCTGTCGGCCCCAGCGCCATTGACCGCCATGTGCATGGCCAGAGAGTACCAGATGTTCATTTAACTGATCAAAGAGCGCGGTCTGCTCCGGACGATGGCACATCAGAATGCGGTAATCCTCCCGCTCCGCAGCATTTTCGCGCAGGCACTGCTGCACCTGCCAGAGCCAGCGATCATCATCACCATAAGCCGTGCGATCGCGCACGCCAAACAGATCCACCCATGTGTCCTTCACGCGCACACGAATGTTGCGGTTATCCAGAATGTGCACGCCAAAACGGCGGCTCACCATTTCTTTGAGCACCGGAAACACCGGCATCCCTTCGTCGTGGTTACCGCTGACAAAGTAGATCGGCCGCCACTCACAGACACCGTCCAGAAAATCGCAGGCTTCCTGGCCGCTGCGTCCTGGTTCAAAAAAATCGCCGCAGATACAGATCAGGTCCACAGCCTCGCGGCGAACCAGCCGCGCCAGAGCACGCCCACTCCAGATCTCATCGCCATCATGGAAATCCGCTACAACCGCAAGGCGCAGCCGCCCCTTTCCCTTCCAGGCAGGATCTTTCAAAGTCAGCCGCGTGATCTGTGCATCATAATCCGTCCAGGCTTTGAATGGTAAACTCATCAGCGTAAACACTGCCGCCGTCGTTCCTAAGATCTTATTCATCGTCCGCTCCTTTCTTTCCTGCTGCATGATCCTTCAACCATTATAAGGAAAAACACTGATCATCGCCACGAAAAGCAGCAATGTGATCAGTGTTTTTCTTTATTAATGCTTCATATCTTCGATGGATTTGACCACCGTGTGTTCGATCGGCGTCCATTCCACCTTCTTAAAAATCGCTGCTACCGCGATCGGCACATATGTCAGCATAAAGAGCGGGAATGTAAACATCGTTCGCAGCTTCATCCAGGTTGAAGCCGGGATCTTGGCCCATTCGGTGAAAGTGGTCACTGCTCCAAGGAAAAAGAGCATGCAATAATAATATCCCAGCGAATACGCCACTGCCATCCCGCAGGCACTGAGCATGGTGCTCTGCATCGTACCGTCAACAGCCACAAGGCTATAGATGAGCATCGCAATATTAAAGATCAGACAGCTCAACATGATCAGAAGGGCAGGCATAATATTCATCAGCATGTCAAAAGCGCTGAAACTCCCTTTGCTGAAGCTGAAGATACGTTTGATCAGGCCTGTGCCATGTTTGCCAAGGACCTGATAAAACCCTTTTGCCCAGCGCATCCGTTGGTTCCAGGATTGTTTAAAAGTGATCGGCTGCTCGTCATAGAGCATCGCACGGCCGGCATAACCGATCTTTTCTCCAGTGATGACCGTCGCCGCTGTGAATTCAATATCTTCTGTGAGCAGATGATAATTCCATCCGCCGCGTTCCTTGATCAGATCCGCTGCTACCAAAAAGCCTGTACCACTGATGGCGCAGCTGTTGTGCAGCACCGCACGCGGCCGATTGAGAACTTCTGCTTCACGTAAAAACCACAGACCATAACCGGAAGAGATCCAGTTCTGCGCATAATTCTTGGAATTACGATAGCTCGTCAGTGCACGATAACCCTGATCAAAGACTTTATTCATCTCTGCGACATAGTTTTTTGTCAAAAGATTATCTGCATCGAGGATGATGAACGCCTCATAATCATTGGCCGGATCTGCAAAGATCTTTTCAAAGGCAAAATTGAGCGCGTAGCCCTTTCCGACATACTGTTTGTTGAAACGCTCGAAAACCGTGCAACCCATACTGCGGCAGATGTCTGCCGTGTTATCGGTGCAATTGTCTGCGACGACAAAAACGTGCAGCTTATCCGCAGGATATTCCTGCTGCTGAATACTTTTGCAAAGCTCTCCGATGACCTTGCTCTCATTGCGTGCCGAGATCAGAACTGCCAGCTTATGACAGCGTTTTGCGCGATAAGGCCGCGTCCCCCTGAACTTATCGATCAAACCTACCGCCAGATAGACCATCTGATAGGTATACATTACAAAGAACAACAGTCCGATCGCAAAGTTCACCCCATAGATCACTGATGTCACTTACACAAACCTCCCCAGTACGCGGTCATTTCATATTGCCTTTAGTATAGACAGTTTAATCGCTTTTCGCAATAAAAATCCGACCATCGGAAACAGAATGGCCGTTTTAAGAGCGCTCTTAACAGATCAAAAACGCCAGCCATTCAAGTGGCTGGCTTGCATTTAAAACACAACAGTCTCTCCCGAATGATAGAGCACATCGT
>CAUDRX010000034.1 GCA_958451915.1 uncultured Peptococcaceae bacterium | reverse complement strand
GTCCACTCCATAGCGCGCAAGACCTTCTTCAAGGAGCTTACGGCCATAGCCTTTGCCACAGGTCTGTGCCGTGAGAAAAAGCATCTCCAGCCGATGATCCTGTACACCCATAAAGCCAGCATAGGTGCCATCGTCCTCTGCAAGAACCACGAGATGCTCCACACCGGCCAGCGCCTGTGGAACGAATGCTTTGATCACGCCGATCTCCTCTTCAGACAAAAAGATGTGCGTCGCCCGTACAGAGTCTTCCCACACTGCCACAAGACAGGCGATCAGCGCCGACGAACGTTCACGACATTCGATGACAGTCATGTGCGATCCTCCTTTGTTCTGTGCCAGGCAGGTCCCTCCTGCCACAGCCTCGCAACAGGTCAATAAAAAACGTCGGGGCGCCGCATCAATACAGCGCCTCGACGAGGAGGCAAACAAACTCAGCAGTTGCCAGGACGCAGGTGAATATCGTTGCCTGCGAGGATGGCATTGGTGGTGCGTACAGCACACATCTTGCCGCACATCGAGCAGCTGTGACGATCTTCCGGCGGCTTGCTCTCGAAATAGTTGCGCGCCTTGACAGGATCAAGGGCGAGACGGAACATTTCTTCCCAATCGAGTTGCTTGCGGGCACGGCTCATTTCATCGTCCCAGTCACGTGCACCCGGGATCCCCTTGGCCATATCAGCCGCATGTGCAGCAATGCGGCTGGCGATCACGCCATCGCGCACATCCTGAAGATCTGGCAGACGCAAGTGTTCAGCCGGTGTGACATAGCAGAGGAAGTCCGCACCGTAAGTAGCAGCAATAGCGCCGCCGATCGCCGAAGTGATGTGATCATAGCCAGGCGCGATGTCAGTGACCAGTGGCCCGAGTACATAGAATGGGGCCCCATGGCAAAGCCGTTTTTCCAGCTGCATGTTGGCCTGGATCTCATTCAGAGCCATATGACCAGGCCCTTCGATCATTACCTGGACATTGCGATCCCAGGCACGCTTGGTGAGGATACCCAGCTCAATGAGCTCAGAGATCTGTGCAGCGTCAGAAGCATCGTGGGTAGCACCAGGACGCAGCGCATCACCAAGACTGATGGTGACATCATACTTGTACATGAGATCGAGCAGACGATCATAGTGTTCATAGAATGGGTTCTCGTTGCCGGTCATCTCCATCCAGGCAAAGAGCAGGCTGCCGCCGCGGGAAACAATGTTCATGATGCGGCCGCTTTCTTTGAAGGCAGAGACTGCACGGCGGTTGATGCCGGCATGAATGGTCATGAAATCGACACCCTGCTGTGCATGGTATTCGACCACTTCGAAGAAATCATCAATCGTGATATCCTTGAGTTCTTTTTCCAGGTAACCGATGGCATCGTACATTGGCACAGTACCGATCATAGCCGTGGATTCTTCGACAAGCTTCGTACGGAATTCAACAGTCTTACCATAGTTGGAGAGATCCATGATGGCATGAGCACCAAATTCGAGTGCGGTCTCGACCTTCTTCCATTCTTCCGTGTAGTCGTGGGCATCACCACTTACCCCGAGGTTCACGTTGATCTTGGTGCAGAGGCCTTCACCGATCCCTTCTGCAGAAAGAGACTTGTGGTTAACGTTGGCAGGAATGCAGACAGTCCCTTTCGCCACACGTTCACGCAATACATTGACATCGATGTGTTCTTTAGCTGCGACAGTTTCCATTTCCGGGGTGATGATCCCCTGACGTGCAGCTTCCATTTGAGTGTGATAAGTCATTGTATAATACTCCCTTCTTACTCCCAATGAGTACTCGGGGCACAAAAAAAGTGCCTAACACTTGTTAGGCACGATGATCGACGATTATATTTCCCTACGGTGGCATTACCCACATCAGGTACGGTCGAGACCTTTCGGTCTCCTCTCAGCCTGCCTAACAAGCTCCCGATTTGTTATATGACTATGTTATTGATTGTATCAGCGCCATCGATACTTGTCAATAGGCCACATGCAGGAGAAAGCTGGAATGCCCGCCCGCTTTCATGCCACATAGAAAAGCACCATGAGATAGTGAAACACGCTGCCGAGCAGGATGAAAAGATGGAAGAGCTCGTGGAAGCCCCAGGATGGCGAAAGGTTTGGTTTCTTAACAATGTATATAATACCGCCAACCGTATAGCTGATGCCACCTGCTGCCAGGAGAAAGACCGCCACCCCACTCATATCACGGAATACCGAGACATCAAAGAGCACTGCCCATCCCATCGCGATATAGAGCATCGTCTGCAGCCAGCGCGGCGCAGAAAACCAGCAGAGCTTGATGACCGTACCAACGACAGCACAGCCCCAGATCACCGTTACAAAGATCAGACTCTCACGCTGTGGCAGGTATTTCAGCAGGATCGGCGTATAGCTCCCAGCGATCAGCACATAGATCATAGAATGATCCAGCTTGCGCAGACGCAGGATCCGCTTGGCCGAACCATTGGAGAAATGATAGATCGCGCTTGCAGAGTATAGCGCCACCAGCGAAAGCCCAAACACGATCACACCAACAAGGATCTTCGGTGTCCAGGCATCACCCAGCGTTTTGCCGACCAATAAGAGTGTTGCAAAAGCAAACGCCACCGCTCCGATCATATGGCTCAGACTAGAGATCGGCTCCCGGGCTTTTGTCAGATATGACACTTGATCACTTCCTTTTCGTATTTCCATCATCTGGTTTCGATTACTACTTCATGCAATAATGATACCACTTCCTTGTAAAAAGAGCAAGCATGCATCTGTTAAGAATCGAAGAAAACGAAAAAGGACTTTCTCTTTCGAGAAAGTCCTTTTGACCGAAAGCCGGGAATGCCGGAGACCGGGATCGAACCGGTACGAAGTGTTACCTTCGCAGGATTTTAAGTCCTGTGCGTCTGCCAGTTCCGCCACTCCGGCGAGAAGGCGACACCCAGATTCGAACTGGGGGTGAAGGATTTGCAGTCCTCTGCCTTACCACTTGGCTATGTCGCCGTACGCGCTTATTCCTGCGCTACAACGATATTTATTATAGCAGGGAGGTTCGCTTCCGTCAATCACTTTTTACAAGATTTTTCATTTATTTTCACGACTGACGATCATGCTTGCCATCTTTTATCGAGACGCCGGACCGTCTGTTCGCTGGCATACAATAAAAAGCCCGACGATGCTCCGCCGGGCTTTTCTGTCATCAGACGATCTTATTCTGCTTCTTCGTCAACATAATTGTTCCAGAATTCAACAATGGCTTCCCATTCTTCATCGTCATCAATGTCATAGAGCAATTCTTCGCCATCTTCAACGACGATCTTCAGAGGGATCGCACTGTCGTCATCTTTTTCATCCCAAGGTACGAGGATGGCATAATCATTGCCATTCAACTGAACACGTTCCAGCACCTGGAAGGTATGCTCATGATTGTCTTCGTCGATGAGAACGACCAGCCCATCTTCCAGTTCGCCGTCGTTTGGTACAAATTCTTTGTTGTCTTCCATTTTTTCCTCCTTAATGCGCATCCATGTACGCTTGCAGCATGAACACAGCTGCGATCTTATCAATGACTTTCTTGCGCTTCTTGCGCGAGACATTGGCTTCCAGAAGCACATTCTCTGCCTGTACTGTTGTCAGACGTTCGTCGATCCAGTCGATCGGAAATGCGTCCGGAAGATATGTTTTGAACCCCTCGATGAAGGTCTGGATTTCTTCCGCCTTGAAACCGAGGGTATTGTTCATGTTCTTCGGCAGGCCGACCACCAGCTTGACCGCTTCCTGTTCCTTGATGATCTGCGCCAGATAACGATAATCTTCTTCCAATTTTCCAGTGCGCGTGTACGTCTCCACCGGCTGCGCAGTGATCCCTAAAAGATCACTGCAGGCGATCCCGATGCGGCGTTCCCCTACATCAAAACATATGAGACGTCCGATCATCTTATCGTTCATCCAAATAGTTGATCAGCATTTCTTCGATGTATTGGTCTCTGTCGAATTTTTTGATCAACGCACGGGCATTGTTGTAACTGGTGATATAGGCCGGATCCCCTGAAAGGATATAGCCCACGATCTGATTGAGCGGTTGATAACCTTTTGCTTCAAGCGCCGCATATACTTCACGCAGGACTTCGCGAGGACCCATTTCCTGCTGCATCCGGTCCTTATCAAAATACATCGTCTGATCCAGATCGTCTCTCATGATGGTTTCACTCCTTATACTGACTTTCTACGATCCCTGCAAAGGCTTCCAGCGCACCTGGGAGCGCTGCTGCGTCCTTACCGCCAGCCTGAGCCATATCAGGGCGTCCGCCGCCTTTGCCGCCAACGAGCCCTGCCATTTCTTTAATAAGATTACCGGCATGGAGATGCTTACGCGCCTCTCCCTGGGTGAGCATGCAGACAAGCTGCACCTGCTCCCCGCTGACAGCGGCAAGCATGACAACGCCATCATCTAATCTGTTGCGGAAAAGGTCTGCCTGATTGCGCAGATCTTCCATATTCTCTGCCTGTACCTGCTGTGCCACGACCTGGAGGCCTTTGACTTCACGGATGGCCTCTTCGGCGCTGGCAGCAGCTTCTTTCATCTGAGCGAGTTTCATATCATCGATCTGCTTCTGCAGAGATTTGATCTGTGCTTCAAGGTCTGCAATCCTGCCCACAATGGCATCATCGGTATTGACCTTGGCCTGTTTGCGGATATCAGCGATGAGCTGATCCTGCGAAACAGTGCGTTCATAGGCTGCCGTACCGGTGACAGCTTCGATTCGGCGTACCCCAGCCGATACAGAACTTTCACTGAGGATCTTAAAGAGGCCAATTTCGCCGACATTGGCAACATGGATGCCGCCACAGAGTTCCTTGCTGTGCAGCCCAGCGTCAACGCAGCGCACAGTATCGCCGTATTTTTCACCGAAGAGTGCCATGTGCCCACTCTCCTTCGCTTCATCGATGGAAGTTTCATACGTCTTGACGGCAGCTGCCGACATGATCTCTTCATTAACAATGGCTTCCACGCGAGCAAGCTCTTCAGCAGTCATCGCACGCAAGAAGGAGAAATCAAAACGCAGGTGGTCCGGCGAGACCAGAGACCCTGCCTGGTGAACATTGTCCCCAAGCACTTTACGCAGCGCATAATGCAGGAGATGGGTTGCTGTATGATTACGCGCAGAAGCATGGCGTCTGTCAACGTCCACCTTCGCATGGATGCTGTCACCAACGTTCAGACGGCCGTCGATATATCCCTGATGCACATAGCGGCCATCAGCGAGCTTGATCGTATTTTCAACATTTAAGACGCCATCCCTGGCCAACATCTGCCCCTGTTCGCCGACCTGACCGCCGCCCTGAGCATAGAATGGGGTCTTGTCCAAAAGCACAATGGCATGGGTGTCATAGCCAAAATCAGCGCCCTTATCATCAATCAGGATACCCAGCACCGTGGCGTCATCCTCTGTCTTCTCATAACCGGTAAAGGTCGTTGCCGCCATGTCAGGATAAGCGTCAGTGATATGCTGCGCCAGATCCCAGGCATTGACGATATCCTGTGCTTCTTTGGCTTTGCGGCGCTGTTCCGCCATCGCCGCTTCAAAGCCTTCGATATCTACAGTCATGCCGTTCTCGTCAGCAACATCTTTTGTCAGGTCGATCGGGAAACCGTAGGTATCATAGAACTTGAAAGCACTGGCGCCGTCGATGACAGTACCGCCCTTTTCCCGGATCGCATCAACCGTCTCAGTGACGATCTTCATACCATCCTGCAGGGTCTGATAGAAGCGCTCTTCTTCGTTGCGGATGATCGACTCGATAAATGTCTGATGTTCAATGATCTCAGGATATGCTTCCCCCATGAGCTCGCCGACCTTGACCACGAACTTATAGAGGAATGGTTTATCCAGACCGATCGTCATCCCCAGACGCACGGCACGACGCAGGATGCGGCGCAGAACATAACCGCGTCCTTCATTACTTGGCAGCACGCCATCCGCGATCAGGAAGGTGCAGGCGCGGGCATGATCCGCAATGACACGGAAAGCAAAGCCGCGTTCGTCCTTGTGATATTCCTTTCCGGAAAGTTCTTCAACATACTGGAGCAGCGGTACAAAGAGATCGGTATCAAAGTTCGTATCAACACCCTGCATAATGGAGGTGATACGCTCCAGCCCCATCCCAGTATCGATATTTGGTTTTGGCAGCGGTGTCAGATTGCCTTCTTCGTCGCGGTTATACTGCATGAACACGAGGTTCCAGATTTCAAGCCAGCGATCGCAGTCACAGACACCCAAAGCGCATCCATCTTCGCAATCACAGGCATATTCTTCACCGCGGTCATAGTGCACTTCACTGCATGGGCCACATGGACCTACATCACCCATCTGCCAGAAATTGTCTTTTTCACCAAGGCGCAGGATACGGCTTTCATCGTATCCTGTTACCTTATGCCAGATCTCATAAGCTTCATCATCATCCTTGTAAATGGTGATCCAAAGCTTTTCCTTTGGCAACTTCAATTCATTGGTCAGGAAATCCCAGCAGTACTCGATCGCCTGCTCCTTGAAATAGTCACCAAAGGAAAAGTTCCCCAGCATCTCAAAAAAAGTATGATGGCGCGCAGTCTTCCCGACAGTCTCAAGGTCATTGTGTTTACCGCCGGCACGCACGCACTTCTGTACTGTGGTGGCACGATTATAATCTCTTGTCTCCAGGCCAAGAAAGACATTCTTGAACTGGTTCATCCCAGCATTGGTAAAGAGCAGGGTTGGATCATTATATGGTACCAACGAAGAACTTTTTACATGCGTATGTCCGTGTTGCTCAAAATATTCAACGAATTTTCTTCTGATCTCATTGCCTGTTAACATGTAAATTTCTCCATTCTTATTAGATTTCATTCTTTCACTATGATAACAAAAATCCAAAAATAAGTCTATACAGGCAAAGCAAAGGATTTGGTGTCGTTTTTGTCAAGGTCATCTTTTTTGATCAGCCTTTCTTATCAAAAGAAAAATCCCCTCTCGCAGACGCGAGAGGGGATTGGTTTATGCACTCATCAAGAAATTACTTGTTAGCCATTTCTTTGTAACGTGCATAACGTTTCTGGCTGAGTTCCTTGGTCTGTGCATACAGTGCTTCGGCAGTGTCTGGATGTGCCTTAGCGAGGGATGCATAGCGGGTCTCACCCTTGAGGAAGTCTTCGAACTTATCATAATCTGGTTCCTTGGAATCGAGGATGAATGGGTTCTTGCCTTCCTTTTCGAGTTCTGGGTTGTATCTCCAGAGATGCCAGTAGCCGCATTCCACAGCTTCCTTGATGTGAGTCTGAGCAATGCTCATACCCTTGCGGATACCATGGTTGATGCAAGGAGCGTAAGCGATGATGAGGGATGGGCCCTGATATGCTTCAGCTTCTTCGATGGCTTTGACAGCCTGGTTCATGTTGGCACCGAGGCCGATCTGTGCAACATAAACGTTGCCATAGATGGACTGCATGACACCGAGGTCTTTCTTGTTGGTCTTCTTACCATCAGCAGCGAACTGAGCGACGGCTGCGAGTGGGGTTGCCTTGGAAGCCTGTCCACCGGTGTTGGAGTAGACTTCGGTATCGAAGACGAAGATGTTGATGTTTTCGCCGGATGCGAGAACGTGGTCAACACCGCCGTAACCGATGTCGTAAGCCCAGCCGTCGCCGCCCATGATCCACTGGCTGCGGATCTTCAGGAAGCCTTTGACAGCGTCGAGGTCGGTGAGGTAAGCGTCTTTATCGGCAGTCGCTTCGAGTTCAGCCTTGATGACATCGCTTGCTGCAGCAACAGCCTTGACATCATGTGCAGCCCAACCTTCAACCCACTTAGCGGCAGCGTCTTTCAGTGCTTCGCTGTAGTCGCCTTCAGCGATCACGCCGCAGAGGTAGTTGACTTTCGCTTTCATCTGCTGGTCAGCGGTGTACATACCGAGACCGAATTCAGCGTTGTTTTCGAAGAGGGAGTTCTGCCAAGCTGGACCCTGACCCTTTTCGTTGGTGCAATATGGCATTGCTGGTGCTGGAGCACCCCAGATGGAGGAGCAACCAGTGGTGTTAGCGATGACCATACGATCGCCGAAGAGCTGGGTGAGGAGCTTAGCATATGGGGTTTCACCGCAACCTGCGCAAGCGCCGGAGAATTCAAGCAGTGGGAGCTTGAACTGGCTGCCCTTAACGGTCTTGGTGTTGGTGAGTTCAGCCTTGTTGGTGACCTTATGGGTCATGTAGGTCCAGTTTTCACGTTCAGTTTCAACGGATTTTTCTACAGGAACCATCTGCAGTGCTTTGGTCTTAGCAGGGCAGGTGTTGACGCAACTACCGCAGCCAAGGCAATCCATTGGGCTGACCTGCATTCTGAACTGGAGACCTGCAAATTCCTTGCCAGTAGCTGGCTTGGTGGTCATGCTAGCAGGCTTGTTGGCAACTTCTTCTTCGTTGAGGAGGAATGGGCGGATGGCTGCATGTGGGCAGACCAAAGAGCACTGGTTGCACTGGATGCAGTTTTCTGGGATCCATTCTGGAACGAAGAGGGCAGCCATACGTTTTTCGTATTTGGTAGTGCCGGATGGGTATGCACCGTCTTCCAGACCAGCGAATGCGCTGACAGGAAGCTTGTTGCCCTGCATAGCGACCATTGGACGCAGAACCTTCTTAACGAATTCTGGTTCGCAAGCGCAACGTTTTTCGGTGGATTCAGCATCCTGAGCGTTTGCCCATTCTGCTGGGACCTGTACTTCGTGGAGAACTTCGATGGCTTTGTCAACAGCGGCCCAGTTCATGTTAACGACTGCGTCGCCCTTGCGGCCGTAGGTCTTCTTGATGGCATCCTTGAGCAGGGTAACGGCTTCTTCGAATGGAAGTACGCCGGTCAGCTTGAAGAATGCGGTCTGGGTGACCATGTTGGTACGGTTGCCGAGGCCAACTTCCTGAGCAACATGGGAAGCGTCGATGGTGTAGAACTTGATGTTGTTCTGAGCGATGTAACGCTTCATGCTTGCTGGAAGGTGTTCTTCGAGTTCTTCTGGGGTCCAGGTGCAGTTGAGCAGGAAGGTACCGCCTGGCTTGAGGCCTTCGAGTACGTCATAGAGTTTTACGTAGCTGGACTTGTGGCAAGCAACGTAGTCAGCCTGGTCAACTTCATAGGTGGAGCGGATCTTGCTCTTACCGAAACGCAGGGAAGAAACGGTCACACCGCCGCTCTTCTTGGAGTCGTAAGAGAAGTAGCCCTGTGCATACATGTCGGTGTTGTCACCGATGATCTTGATGGCGTCTTTGTTCGCACCGACGGTACCGTCAGAGCCGTAACCCCAGAACTTGCAAGCGATGCAGTCTTCTGGAGCGGTAACAACAGGAGCGCCAACTTCGAGAGAGGTATTGGTAACGTCATCAACGATACCAACGGTGAAGTGGTTCTTAGGAGTGTCAGCCTTGAGGTTTTCATATACAGCGATGAGCTGTGCTGGGGTAACATCCTTGGAACCTAAGCCATAGCGGCCGCCATAGATTGCTGGATGCATATCGGAATCATAGAAGGCGGTCATAACGTCTTCATAAACTGGTTCGCCGATAGCACCTGGTTCTTTGGAGCGGTCGAGAACAGCGATTCTCTTAACGGTCTTAGGAACAGCTGCGAGGAAATGCTTGGTGGAGAATGGTCTGTACAGACGGATCTTCAGGAGACCAACCTTTTCGCCCTTGGCATTGAGGTAGTCAACAACTTCTTCGAGGGCTTCGCAGACAGAACCCATTGCGATGACAATGTTTTCTGCGTCTTCAGCACCATAGTAGTTGAAGAGCTTGTAGTCACGGCCAGTCTGTTTGGAAACAGCTTCCATGTACTGTTCGGTGATGCCAACAACATCTTCATAGAACTTGTTGGCACCTTCTCTCTGCTGGAAGAAGATGTCTGGGTTCTGGTTGGTACCCTTGATGACTGGATGTTCTGGGTTCAGACCGCGTTCGCGGAAAGCTTTGACAGCATCCATGTCGATCTGTTCTTTGAGGAAGTCTTCGTCCATGACTTCGATCTTCTGAATTTCATGAGAAGTTCTGAAACCATCGAAGAAGTGGATGAATGGTACACGGGACTTGATGGTAGCGAGCTGAGCAACGCAACCGAGATCCATTACTTCCTGTACGCTGGAGGAAGCGAGTTCAGCGAAGCCGATACCACGGCAGAGCATTACATCGGAATGGTCACCGAAGATGGACAGAGCGTGGGTAGCGATCGCGCGAGCTGCGACCTGGAATACGGTAGGGAGCAATTCACCTGCGATCTTGTACATAGCAGGGACCATCAGGAGCAGACCCTGAGAAGATGTGTAGGTGGAAGTCAGTGCACCAGCGGTCAAAGAACCGTGTACAGCGCCTGCAGCGCCGGCTTCGGATTCCATTTCAACGACCTTAACGGTCTGGTTGAACAGGTTCTTTCTGCCAGCAGCACTCCAAGCATCGATTTTTTCGGCCATCGGGGAAGATGGCGTGATTGGGTAGATAGCTGCAACATCAGTGAACAAATAGGACACATGAGCAGCAGCTGTGTTCCCATCCATGGTTTTCATGGTTTTAGTAGACAATTTAAAGTCCTCCTCCCAAAAATTTAAAAACCTCTTTGACTATATTCTAGCACAATTTTGTTGCAAACTCAATTTACTTGTTTAATAAAAAGTAAACAGGGGATTAGTATAACTTATCCTATTTAAAGCTTTCAGAATAATACGATTTGATCAAGCTCTGGCAATTGTTCCACTATTCCCAAAGATTTAAATTTTTCGATCATAGAGTCGCCCACCTTGCCGCGCTTCTTCATATCCTCCAGCGAGGAATACGGCTTCTCCTGTCGGCCTCTGACAATATCTTCTGCCTGCGAAGCACCAAGCCCGTCGATGGCGATGAGCGGCGGCAGGAGCGCCTTTTCTTCGTCCTTGATGATAAACTGAGTGGCAGAAGATTCTTCAAGGCTTACCGGCAGCACTTTGAAACCGCGGGCATACAGTTCGAGGGCCACTTCAAGCACGGTGATCTTGCTCTTATCCTTGGCGCTCAGGCCGCTGCCCTGGGCATAGAGTTCCTCGATGGCACGGCGCACGGTATCTTCGCCTTCCTGGATAACAGCAATGTCGAACTCATCGATACCACGCACGGAAAAATAGCTGGAATAAAAAGCGAGGGGTTGGTTGATCTTGAACCAGGCAATACGGAAGGCCATCATCACATAAGCGACAGCATGTGCCTTAGGGAAAAGATATTTGATCTTCTTACAGGAATCAATGAACCACTGTGGGATCTTGTTCTCGTGCATCGCCGCTTCCTGGTCTTCCTTGAGACCACGGCCTTTGCGCACGCCTTCCATGATCTTGAAAGAGACGCTCTCATCCATGCCATGCTGGATCAGATAGAGCATGATATCATCGCGTGTGGAGATGGTCTCGGAAACGGGCGCGATGCCATTGACGATCAGATCCTGGGCATTGTTCAGCCAGACATCGGTACCATGCGAAAAACCGGAGATCCGCAAAAGCTCTGCGAAAGCTGTCGGATGGGTATCTTCCAGCATTTGGCGGGTAAAGCTGGTATTGAACTCGGGAATGCCATAAGTAGCGACCGGTGAGTTCAGGCGCTCCGGTGTAACGCCGATGGCATCCGTTGAAGAAAACAACGAGAGCGTGGCCTTATCATCGAGAGGCACAGTCGTAGGGTCAATGCCGGTGAGATCACCGAGCATCTTGATCACCGTCGGATCATCGTGGCCGAGGATATCAAGCTTGACAAGCCCCTGGTCGATCTTATGGTAATCGAAGTGGGTCGTCACCGTCTCCGTCTTCACATCATCGGCCGGCCGCTGCAACGGGGTGAAATCGTGAACATCTATGCCCTTTGGCACGACGACGAGCCCGCCCGGGTGCTGGCCGGTGGTGCGCTTGACGCCTGTACACCCAAGCTTCAGGCGATTGATCTCTGCTTCACGCTTTTTCTCATGAAGCTCGTCGAAAAACTTGCGTACATAACCGTAGGCAGTCTTTTCTGCTACGGTTGCCAGGGTACCAGCGCGGAACACGTTGTCCTTCCCGAAGAGTTCTTCGGTATAGGCATGGGCGCCGCTCTGGTAATCACCTGAAAAGTTGAGGTCGATATCCGGGATCTTATCTCCCTTGAAGCCAAGAAAGATCTCAAACGGGATGTCAAAACCATCCTTTTCCAATGGCGTACCGCAGACGGGGCAGTTTTTATCCGGCATATCAACACCGGCGCCATAGGTACCGCTCTCATCGAACTCGCTGTATTGACAGTTTGGACACCGATAATGCGCCGGCAGAGCATTAACCTCGGTGATATTGGTGAAATATGCCACGACCGAAGACCCGACTGAGCCTCGGGAGCCAACGACATAACCGTTGTCGTTGGAGTTCTTGACAAGCTTATGGGCGATCAGATAAAGCACCGCGTAGCCATTGCCGATGATCGACTTGAGTTCCTTGTCGATGCGCTTTTGGATCAGTTCCGGAAGGGGATCGCCATACATACGGTGGGCCTTCTCCAGCGTCAGCTGTTCGATCTGCTCCTCGGCGCCTTCGATCTTCGGCGCATGGAGCACCGTCGGTACTGGCTCAAGCTTCTCAAAATCAGCGATCACGGCATTGGGGTTTCTGACCACAACATTGTAAGCTTCTTCCGCACCAAGATAAGCGAACTCTTCAAGCATCTCTTCGGTGGTGCGGTAATACAGCGGTGCCTGTTCTTCCGCATCCTTGAAACCACGGCTTTTCATGATGATGGCACGATTGATGGCATCGTCTTCGTTGGCAAAATGCACGTCACAAGTCGCAACGACCGGCTTGCCCATACGCTTGCCGAGTTCAAAGAGGGCACGGTTGAGATCGCGCAGCCCTTCTTCATCCGCAATGATGCCATTACGGACCATGAAAGCATTGTTGGCGATTGGCTGGATCTCGATGTAATCGTAAAATTCGGCAAGCTTTTCAAGGCCTTCCGGATCGTTTGGATTTGCCACGAGATAACGCATGAGTTCGCCAGCTTCGCAGGCACTGCCGATGACCAGCCCTTCACGCGCATAGTTGATCAGGCGCTTGGGGATGCGCGGGCGGCGGTGATAATACCTCAGCTGAGATTCAGTCACCAGGCGGTAGAGATTCTTAAGGCCAGTCATATTCTTCGCCAGGATGATGCAATGGTAGGACTTGCGGCCATGCAGATTGATCTCCGGCTCATCATCATCGATGATGTAGGCCTCGGTGCCATAGATGATCTTGACGCCGTATTTTTCACCGGCTGAGAAGGCATCAGGGAAAGCCTGCACGACGCCGTGATCGGTTACTGCCATGGCTTTATGTCCCAGCTGCGCCGCGAGCCTGACCAGATCTTTGACATCGTTCATTCCATCCATGCTGCTCATCTGCGTATGCAAATGCAGCTCGACACGCTTTTCCGGTGCATTATCCACACGGCAGGCGAGCGTGGTCTGGTTGATGTCGTTGACGATCATGCCAAGTTCGTTGGAGTAGCTGTCATACTGCACCTTGCCGCGTACCTTGATGGCATTGGATTCTTTCAGAGCTTTTTTGAGATCGTCGGCTTCGTCCTTGTCAGCAAAGACCTTGCAGTCGATAGAGTCAGTATGATCGGTAAGGGCAAACATGATCAGCGAACGGCCCGATTTGAGCTCGCGGCTGTCCAGACCAAAGATCGTTCCGGCCAGGCAGACGCTCTTTTCCTCATCCTCGATCTCTCTGACCGACAAAACCGGCGCCTTGATGAGCTTGCCTTTGAGCACCCCGGCACCGCCGCCAGAAGCACTGCTCTTTCGACTGGTACCCTGACGCGGCGCTGTTTTGGCTTTTGCCTGCTCCTCGGCCCGGATCTTTGCCCACTGTTTGGAAGGGCCGAAAAAGTCGTCCGGCACTTCTTTAAGTGTGTGGTCTTCTTCGAAACGCGTCTCCACCGTCACCGTGCACTGGCACATTGTCGCCAGAAGGCGTTCAGCAGCCTGGGTAAATTCCTTCGTACCGATACGGGACCGATAGGCGATCTGATTGGAGCAGCGGATCAGGACAGCATTCTTTGCCTTCTCCTCTTCGATCTTCAGGAAGATGTGGAAATTCTCCACTCCCAGGAGCCGCCACAGCACATCCGCTTCTTTCACAACATCCGCCAGATCACGCGTCCCATAGATCGGGATGAGTGCGATCTCCAGATGTGCCACCTCTGGCAGGGCATCCTGCATCTGTCTGGCATAGAAAGCCGTGAGCTGGCCGTATTCGTCCACATTGATGACCTGCGGCATCTGGATGCGCGCTGTTAAAAGCCGGCGGTCCTTGTAAAGCTCGATCTTTTTCACAGTACAATGCCTGACATAGTCCAGGCAGTCAAACGACCTGGTCTTTTCTTCCTGTGCTGTGCTCATGGTCCATCACCTGAAATCATTCATTATAAAAGGCAGTCAATTTTTCGATCACTTCATCTACGCTGCATTCTTCCACATCATCGGATGTGCGCAGCTTGTATTCCACAAGGCCTTCACTGATCTTCTTGCCAACGGTGATGCGCACTGGCAGGCCGATGAGATCCGCATCATTGAACTTAACACCGGCACGTTCCCTGCGATCATCCAGAAGGATATCGAAGCCAGCTGCCTGGAGACGTTCGTAAAGCGCTTCCCCTGCTGCCATCTGAGCCTCATCTTTGACATTGACGATAACCAGGCTGGCATGGTATGGGGCCATGGCTTTTGGCCAGACGAGGCCCTTTTCATCATAGTGCTGCTCCACAGCAGCAGCGATGGTGCGGCTGACACCGATGCCGTAGCAGCCCATCTGCAGGACGATGCTCTTGCCATTCTCATCGAGGACGGTGGCGCCAAGGGCTTCGGAATACTTGGTGCCGAGCTTGAAGACCTGACCGACTTCGATGCCGCGGGCGGTCTTGATGGTGCCCCCGCAGACCGGGCATGTCTCACCTTCGCCAAGCATGCGCAGGTCGTGGTAGGTGACGTCCGGCAGATCGCGCGCCATGTCGACATGGATGAAATGATAGCCGTCTTCGTTGGCGCCGCAGGCCAGGCCGGTACGGCCCTGGAGTTCGAGGTCGGCGTAGATCTTGATGTCACTGAGACCGACTGGCCCAAGGGAACCTGGATGGGCGCCGATCTTTTCGACGATGAAGTCTTCGTCTGCCATCTCGATCTCGCTCACGCATGGATGCACGCGCATCACCTTGACATCGTTGACTTCGCGGTCGCCGCGCACGAGCACCATGATGAGTTCATCGTCGGCGCGCATGAGCACACTCTTGATGGAATTCTCCGGCTTGTCACCGAGGAAGTTGCAGATGTCATCGATGGTGGCGATGCCTGGGGTGGCGATCTTTTCCAGCGGTGCTTCGTCATGTTTGTCGTCGCAGGCGACCGGCTTGGCTTCCGCGATCTCGATGTTGGCGGCGAAGTCGCAGCTGTCACAGTAAGCGATGGTCGCTTCACCGTTTTCTGCCAGGACCATGAACTCATGGGTGTAACCGCCACCGATCTGGCCGCTGTCAGCCAGCACCGGGCGGAAGGTCAGCCCGCAGCGGCTGAAGACGCGGCTGTAGGCGTCATACATATCCTGATACGCCTGATCCAGACCGGCTTCATCGATGTCAAAGGAATAGAGGTCCTTCATCACAAATTCACGGCCGCGCATGAGGCCAAAACGTGGACGGCGCTCGTCGCGGTATTTGTTCTGGATCTGATACAGACGCAGCGGCAGCTGCTTGTAGCTGCGGATGAACTGACGGCAGATGTCAGTGACGACTTCCTCGTGCGTTGGCCCGAGGCAGAACTGACGCCCGTGGCGGTCGGTGACGCGCATCATCTCATCGCCATAGGCACCCCAGCGGCCCGACTCTTCCCAGAGTTCAGCCGGCTGGGTGATCGGCATGAGGATCTCCTGGCCATCTGCCGCGTCCATCTCTTCGCGCACGATCGCTTCCACCTTCGCCAGCACGCGCTTGCCGAGCGGCAGGTAGGTGTACATCCCTGCGGCCACTTTCTGGATGTAGCCTGCCTTGAGCAGGAGCTGATGGCTAGGGATCTGAGCCTCCGCTGGCACGTCGCGCAGCGTAGGGATCAAAGCATGTTTCATTCTCATATCGTTAAATACCCCCAAAATTTGGATCATTCATTGACTACAACATTTAATTATAAAAGAAGCCACGAGCGAACGCAATCACCCGTGGCAAAAATATGGCTTTACAACCGATTCTTGTCGCCCCACTCGCACATCCCATCGAGGATGGGGATCAGCGACTTGCCGCGCTCGGTGAGGCTATACTCCACCTTCGGCGGGATCTGTGGATACTCCTCGCGGTGCACGAGGCCGTCGGCTTCCAACTCCTTGAGATTGGCGCTGAGGGTCTTATACGAGATGCCGCCGATGTATTTTTTCATCTCATTGAAACGCACCACACCAAACTCCATCAGCGTATAAAGGATGGTCATCTTATATTTTCCATTGATCAGCGATAAAGTATAACTAAAGCCTGTATTTTCAAGTTGCTCATCGGCGATGCAGCGAAAGCCCATGAAAGTCACTCTCCTTCAGGTAAGTACTGTACTTTGATGTGCGTACTTGTCTTTATTTACATTCATGCTATGATCATAGTATGAACCATGGGTTCTGTCAATAACGCGACAAAAACCATCTATCTCACAGATCAGGAGGAACCAAACATGAGTGAGAACATCGTTATCTTAAATGGTAGCCCACGCAAGAACGGCAACACCTCTGCTCTGGTCAGAGCCTTTGCAGAAGGTGCCGAAAGCGCCGGCCACAAAGTCACCACCTTTTATCTTGGCAGTATGGACATCCACGGTTGCCGCGGCTGCTTCGGCGGCCACAGCAGCAAGGACTGTCCTTGCGTGCAGCAGGACGACATGGACCAGATCTACCCAGTGATCAAAGACAGCGACGTCGTCGTGCTGGCTTCCCCACTCTACTACTGGAACATGAGCGGCCAGCTCCGCACCACCATCGACCGCCTCTTCGCACTGGAAGAAGGCGACGGCAACCTGCTGCGCGGTCACGGGCGCAGCAGCGCGCTGCTGATGGCGGCGGAAGGCCACGGCTTTGACGACGTCGTCCAGTACTATGACCACCTCATGGAACATCTCGGCTGGACCAATCTCGGCCATGTGCTCGCCGGCGGCAACATGGACGCCGGTGACATCGCTGGAAAACCAGAGGTCGATGAAGCCTACAGACTCGGGCATTCCATCGCCTGATCCCATAAAACAAAAAGATCGCGTGCAACATGCTACTTGATAAGCTCCCCATAGAGTAGATACTCGAAATAACAAAAATCGAGCCTACACT
>CAUDRX010000033.1 GCA_958451915.1 uncultured Peptococcaceae bacterium | reverse complement strand
CTTCGCCGTATAATTGATGGAAAAGGTCTCATCGCAGAGGCCAAAGATCAGATAGAAGCGTTTCCAGCCCAGGCCTTTGAACTTGTCGAGCATGGCGATGCCATAAAAGAGATGCCGTGCCTGGATCATCAGGGCCACCAAAAGCGTCGTCAGCGGCGCGAAGGGGCTCAGGAGCATGGAGACGGCGACGAATTCCAGCGAACCGCCGAAGATCGTCAGGGCCATCAGGCAGGGGTAGATAAAACTGAACCCCGAAACATGCATATACACCCCATAGGCAATACCAAGGAACCAAAACCCCGCAAAGATCGGGATGGTGTTCGGAAAGGCCGCCTTCAGCGCCTTCATGCGTACATGGCGGCCAGCCTGTATCTTTACTTTATTCACGGTTATTTTCCCCTATATCTTGATCATGAAGTCAAAAAAAGACCGCGCTCATGCGGAACGCGGTCTCATTCCATTCTATTCCAGTGTTTCCTCCACTGCCGACTGTTCGCGGTCGAGTTCTTCAAAATACTGCCAGATCTCGGCATTGACAGCCCCCATCCATTCACGCCCCGTATACCCCAGCGAGGTATAGACAGCGATGCTGTAAGGGTGTCCGCTCGTAGAAAAGCCGATGGCATTCTCGGCCATCTCATACTGACCATATTTCTGCGCCATCTTTGTACCGCCGAGAACACCGTTGAGATAGTCGTCCGGCTTGGCGGCAGTGAGGTCATCCACCAGCGTCTCAAAATCGTCGCGATGCTCCCAGAGATAAGCGAGCACATCGTTCATATAGCCGGCGGTAAAGACATTGTAATAACTGAAATAATCACCATCATTCTCATCGATCGGCACAGCACTGTACTTGACCGCCTCCTGCTTGAACGACAGCCAGTCCCCCATCGACCCGATGAGGATGTGAGCCGCCGTGTTGTCAGAATCGACGATCAGACAATGCAGCAGTTCACTGACAGCGATGCTTGCGCCAGGCAGATAGTTGATGCCGATCGACCCGCCTTCTTCATAATAGGACGCATCATAATAGAGCGTGTCTGTGAGCGCGAGCGCGCCTGCATCGATCTTCTCATAGATGAGCATGGCCAATGGCAGTTTATAGGTACTGCCAGCGGTGAAATAAGTGGTCTCATTGTGAGCGTAGACGGCATCACTTCCGAGATCATGCACCACGATGCCAACCTGCGAAGGATCGATGCCATTTTCCGTCATCGATGCCTGCACAAGGGCAGCGATATCTGCAGCGATCTCCTCTGCCGTTTTCTCCGGAACAGCTTCGGTCACTTCACTTTCATCCGTCGCTGCCGCTGAAAGCCGCTCGATGCCATCTCCCTCTGCCTGGACGCTGCCAATGGAAAGCGCGTCGTCAAAGAGGAACAGGCCACCCAGGCACAGGACAATGAGTCCAAGGGTCAGGAAAACTCCAAAAAGTTTCTTTTTCATTCAATGTCACCCTTTACCAGTCATTCCCCTCTTCTATTATTATAAACACGAAATGATGATTTACAATTTCTCCAGAGGATAAAAGTTATGGATGGATAACATCGAATTTTTTCGTATCCTATCTAAAAAGAAGCGTCACCTGGTTATCATATCAGACAACGGCGCGCGTTACTGCGCGGTGATGAGCGAAGGATAGAGCGCCTGCGCCTTTTCCCAGGCGGCATCACCAAAGAGACAGAGGGTGACGTCCAGGTCGTGGTGAGTCAGGCTTTCCCGGATGGTCTCGACAGCAATGCGCAGCGCCTCCTCAAAGGGATAACCGTAGACGCCGGAAGAGATCAGCGGATAGGCCAGACTCGAACAGCCTGCCTGCACTGCCAGGGCGAACGCCGTGCGATAACAACTCGCAAGTAGCGCCGCTTCGCCCTGGCTGCCGCCCTGCCAGACCGGACCGACGGTATGGATCACATGGCGCGCCGGCAGGTTATAGCCGCGCGTGATCCTGGCGTCTCCGGTCGCACAGCCGCCAAGGCTGCGGCACTCGGCCAAAAGCGCCGGTCCGGCGGCACGATGGATCGCACCATCCACCCCTCCGCCGCCCAAAAGTGATGGTTTCGCTGCATTGACGATGGCGTCGACCGCCAACGTCGTGATGTCTGTCTGTTTCAAATGTAGTGGCATATCGTCACGTCCTTTCAATCAATGTTCAGGATCTGGGGATCCATCTGCTCACTCAGCAGGTTTTCCGGATCCAGATCGTCAATGGCAAGGGTCATCGTACAGGTCACCTGTCCGCCTGCAGGGACTGAAAGCGAGAACACATTTCTGCCTGCCAGCAGGGTGATCTCTGAAACCCGCCAGCCCTCTTCATAGGCCCCATCTCCCATCGCCGGAAGCTCGTCCATCAAAAGTACCTGATCGCCGTTTTCCAGCCAGAGCACTGCACCGTCCTGATCCTGTGTCGTGTAGGTCATATGCAGCATCGCTTTGCAATCCTCTTTGACCGGGACTGTGAGCACCTGCTGGCGCTCGGCGGTAAGCTGACATGTGCCGATCTCACAGGTCACTTCAGGGCCTTCCTCGGCCGTTTTTTCGCCACAGCCCGAAAACGCCAGAACCATCAGCAAAAGCAGTGCAAGCAGCTTCCCTTTGTGCTTCATCCGCATCGCCTCCTTTTTTCCCATCATAACAAACAGCGCGCCCCATCGCCAGAAAAAAATGCCTGCCCGGCGATTTCCGGACAGGCAGCATCGCTATTCGCTCATGCGCAGGCGTTCGATGAGCGCGCCTTCGTCACCCAGACGCTGATAGCAAGCCAATGGCACAATCACGCAAAGCAGCACCAACAACAGCGCAGCGCCGAAAATCGGCAGCAGCGGCAGCTGAAACGGCACGCCCATGTGGTTCATCGCCTGAAAAGCCAGCGCTGTCACCGCCATGCCGAGCGTCGCCGTGAGCGCGATCACCCCCGCTGCAATGAAGAGCCCTTCACAGAGGAGCTGGTGACGAATCTGTGCTGGTGTCATGCCCAGGCTTTCCATGACCGAGAAAGTCAGGCGGCGGCTTTGGATGCTCGCAGCCATCGTATTCACGTAGTTGAGCAGTCCGACGATGAAAAGCAGCAGCGCGATCGCCGCGCCGGTTTCGTTGAGGTCGCCCTCCGTCGCCTGAATGGCCCGCACCTCTTCCAGGTGCGACTGGACAAAGATATCACCGAGATCCGGCCACACAGAAAGGATCTCCATGACCTGCGCTTCGGTTTGTACTGCATCGGCTTCCACATCGTAGTGCACACTGAGATTGGTCACGATCGGCGCAGCATCCAGGCGCTCGAGCCAGCTTCGGCTGACGATGAGGTTTGGACCGATGTTGCGCGATGCGGCAAGGTCCCCGGTGTCAAAGGTTTGCGCAGCGATCACAAGGGGCAGCCGCTGACCGCGCACATCCACCGTGAGCGTTTCACCGATCGCTTCTTCGGGCACCACTGGCTCCCCTGCGGCAGCGAGGCAGATCTCACCGGCAAGGAAGGCATCACGATCGACAGGCGCTGCAAGCTGGGCATTCAGATGGTCGAACTCATCGGCATCCACCGCACGCAGCATGCCGTAATAGCGCGAAGGATCGGCGCGAAAATCTGCCAGCACCTCGCTGTAAACCAGATACGGGCGGTTTTCACTGTAGGCACGCAGCCACGCCGCCGCAAAATCATCGTCGGCGAGCGTGAACGGAACCCCCACCACCTCATGCACATCGGCCACGCCGGATACAGCAGCGATCTCATCTGCCAGGCCTTCGAGAAGCGACTGATAAGAATCGATGTCCTCACTTGTTTCGCTGTCGTTGCGCACGAGCAAGTCGGCATCCCAGTAAAGCGGCATGACGACACGTTCATCCTGGCTGTCGATGACCGTCGACAGGCAGACAAAGACCGACAGGCTGAGCGCCAGCGACGCCAGCACGATTGCTGTCTTCTTCGGGCTTCGACAGAGTTCCGCCAGCGCCAGCCGCCAGACAAGGTGTTTCCCGCGGCCAAGCGTCGCAGAGCGGCGCGCGGAAGGCTGGCGTTTCAGCAGCGCGGCCATGCTTGCAGACCGTGCCAGCACCAGCGGCGTATGCAGTCCGGCAAAGACCGCCGCAGCCACACAGCATACCGTCAGTACGAGCACCAGCGGCTGAAACTGCACAGTGATAAGCGTTTCGGTGATCCCAAGGGCGCTTAACACACGCGGCACCATCACCAGCGATGTCCCCGCCCCCAACGCCAGACCAGCCACGAGCCCGCCGACGGCGATCCCAAGCATCTGCCGCCGCACCAGCTGCGCCACCTGACGTTCCGTCATCCCCAGGACCTGCAGCAGTCCGTAATAGCGGCTCTTTCCCACTGCAGAAAGGTAGAGGATGTTGTAGATGAGCAGATAAGCACTCGTTACGATCACCAGACTGAGACCGATAAGGCCGAGCAAGACTTTCCATGAACCGTCGATATAGCTTGAAGGCTGGAATACCTGCTTCTCATTCAGTTCGAGACCTGCACGGATGTCCTCGATCGTCTTCGGCAGCACGAAATCGCGCGTGAGCTTGATCGAGAGGATGCCGCTCTCAGCAAGGTCATAGCCGGACTGGTCGAAAAACGACCGCGACACATAGATCGGTGAGGTATCGCCGTAGCCTTCCCAGATGCCAGTGACGACAAATTCCAGCGTCGTCACGCCGACGTTCGTTTCGACCGTCGCTGTGAAGCAGTCACCTACGCGTGCGTGTGCGATCCCGCAGGCCGCCAGCGCATCGCGATGCGCCATGATCTCATTGGCCGCTTCGGGATACCGCCCTTCCTGCGCCGTGATCACCATGGCGCGCTGCTGCTCCCAGAGCACCGTATCATCCCAGACAAGCCCGGCGCCCACCGTCTTGTCTGCGTCCGTACCCTGGAGGAAACCGGCGTACGCCTGCTGGCCAACACTCTCGATACGGTCGTCGGCTTCAAGCAGCGCAAGCTGGTCCGGGGTGAAACCGTTGGCGATGATGATATCGTCTTCAGCGCCGTAGGCACGCGTATCCTGCAGACGGCTCAGCTGGAGATAGGTGCTGCCCATTGTGAGCACACCGAAGAGCAGCACCGTCGCCAGGATGATCGCCACAAAGAGGATGAGGGTACGCCGCCATTCGCTGCGCAGATTGTTCCGCGCAAGGCGGCGGATGATCTGGCGATTGTTATTGGCAAGCATCGGACACCCCACCCTTCACGATCCGGCCATCGCGCATCTCAACGATGCGGTCGGCAAGCTGGGCAATATCAAGGTCGTGGGTGACGACAACAAGTGTCTGTCGGTATTGGACCGCTAACGTACGTATGAGGCCCATGACAGCATGGCTCGTTGCTGTATCAAGATTACCCGTCGGCTCGTCGGCAAGGATCAGCGCCGGCCGCATGGCCAAAGCGCGGGCGATGGCGACCCGTTGCTGCTCGCCGCCGGAAAGTTCAGCGGGCATCATGCGGCGTTTGTCTGCGATCCCGAGGCGTTTAAGCAATCCTTCGATGAAAGCGCCGTCGATCGCTGCGCCATCAAGGGCCAGCGGAAAGATCACATTGTCCCACACATCGAGGTCAGGCACAAGGTTGTATTGCTGAAAAATGAAGCCAACGCGTCTGCGGCGAAAAAGCGCCAGCTGGGTACGATCCATCTGCGCCAGGTCGTTGCCGTCAACCACAACGCTGCCGGACGTTGGCGTGTCCAGCCCACCCAGCATATGCAGGAGCGTTGATTTGCCGCAGCCAGACTTGCCGATGACGGCGACAAACTCGCCATGTGTCACATGGAGGTCTACGCCTGCGAGTGCCTGCACGGGAGCGGCACCGCTCTCATAAACCTTGGTCAGTGCCTGAGTCTGTACGATGAACGTGTTCATAAGCGTCACATCCTTTCATTTGTGCCCAGTTTAGCAGAGAAATATCACAAACCGTTCACAGGTCAAAAAAAATCCGCCCAACGCCTCATGGGTTGGGCAGATCGATCGTGAAAGTGCTGCCTCTGCCTTCTTCCGAGGCCACTTCAATAAAGCCCCCCTGGCGCTCAACGATCATCCTCGCCAGATAAAGCCCAAGGCCTGCGCCATCGCTCGCGTGCACCTCAGGCTCGCGATAGAAGCGCGTGAAAATCGCGCCCTGGCGCTCGCGCGCGATCCCTTTGCCCGTATCGCTCACACGGATCTCGGTGAACGTCGGGCCACGCACCACGCGCAGGCTGACGCTGCCGCCGCAAGGCGTGTACTTGACCGCATTGTCAAGCAGGTTGAACACTGCTTCTGCAGTCCATTTGCGATCGTGGCTGAGTGAAATACGCTCGTCGACCTCTGCGCTGAGACGGATCTCTTTCTCTTCCGCATGCAAAACGACGGCGGAAAGCGCCGCTGCAAGGGTCGGCGCGAGAGGGGCAAACTCTTTGCGGATCGTGATCGCACCGGTCTCAAGCCGTGAGATCCTGACCATGTTGGCGAGAAGAAAATCCAGCTTCGCCACCTGCGCCGTCAGCTTTGGCAAAAGCGAGCGATCACCACTCGTTTCCATGCGTTCAAGATAGAGCTGGATGTTCGCCAGCGGCGTCTTTGTCTGATGGGAAATATCAGCAACCAGAGACTGCAGCGCCTCGCGTTCATCAGAAAGCGCGGCGCGCTCCTCCGCCGTCTGCCGTGCCAGCTGCAGCAGTCGCTCATTCGTGTGGCCCCAAAGGTCATCATCCCGTCCCATGCGCGCATCCAGCCCACGGCCGTCAAGCATCGCTGAGAGCGTCCGATCGAGCTGATCTGCATAATCATACACCGCTTGCTGCAGCTGCCGCCGTTGCCACCACTGCCAAATCGCCGCACTCAACGCAGCAAATGAAAGTGCTGCCAAGACGATCATTTCCATAGATATCCCATCCCATAAACATTCGCTATGTAACTATGGTCTGCGCAGCCAGAGCCCTCGTTTCTGTCTGCATCACAGTCTTTCGCCTTCTCCCCGAGTTTCTTGCGAAGCCGGTTCACCGCCACAGCCAGCGCGTGTTTGCCGGCCATCTCCACGCCCTCCTCCCAGAGGGTATCGAGGATCACGCTATAGGTCAAAAGCTGGCCCCGATGATCGAGAAAGATGCGAAGCAGCTTCCATTCTGTCGGAGAGAGCCGGACCTCTTCGCCTGCACGTGTCACCGTTGCCAGTGCCAGATCGATACGCAGCCAGCCATCATCAACGACTGATACCTGCGCCGCATCACGACCCAGGAGCGCCGCGATCTTTGCCAACAGAACCTTCATCGAAAACGGCTTCGTTACATAATCGGCCGCTCCCAGCGCATAGCCCGTGAGCAGATCTTCTTCAAGGTCCCGCGCTGAAAGGAAACACACCGCCGCTGCCCGCCGCGCTCTCAGCCAGCCGCAGAACGCAAAGCCTGCATCACTCTCACCATCGCCTGCCCCAAGGTTTACATCACAGAGCGCCAGATCGATGCTATGCATCCTCACCAGCCGCTCCGCTTCGGCCCGTGAATGCGCCGCAAGCACCGCATAGCCCGCATCACTCAGGGCTGTCGTGATGTTCTCATTCAGATCCGGATCATCCTCCAGCACCAAAATGACCGCACTCATTCTTCTCCCTCCAGATCAAACAGCGCCTTTTCATAGCCCTGTACATAATAGCGCAGATTCTTGCGCCCGCGCACCACGATCCTGTGGCCCTCGGCTTCGAGCTTTGCACGCTGCGCCTCGACGCCGCCGGGATACTTCGGATTCAGCTCACCCTTCGCTTTGAGCGTGCGCCAGTAGGGTGTTTCGTCATCCTCGCGCTGGTAACTGGCCCAGGCGGCGATGGAAACAAAGATCCCGGCTGTGATCGGCTCGGTGAAATCGGCGTTATTGCTGCGTGCGAAATATTCGCGAATCGCCCCGACGGTGGTGAGCTTGCCCGCAGGGATGCGCTTCATCACGCGATCGTAGTCGAGGGGCGGCGCAAAATACATTCGCTCACCGCCATATCTGGCGATGGTTTTCTCGTCAGTGACAATCTGCACTTTTGGCATGTCCTTGCTGTCATGGAGCATGGCATTAAAATCTTTTCGTTCTTCATTGGCCATGGCGGCCACCTCTTTCTATCAATGATCTTCTTTCTGAACGTGGGCCGAGCGCGCTTCCCATTCCCGCTGAGAATAGATGCAGCCGCAGTAATGCTGGCGATAGATGTCCCATTCGCGGCAGAGCACAATGGAGCGCTGGTAGCCGCCACGTTTCTTGAAATCGTTGGGCAAGTGGGGGACGCCAACGCTCTCTGCGATCTCTTCGCCGATGGCGTTGATACGCTCAGCATTTTTGTACGGACTGATGGAAAGGGTCGTTGTGAAAAAATCACAGCCGAGTGTTTTCGCCAGCTCTGCAGCGGACTGCATACGAAAACGATAGCAGGCAAAGCAGCGTTCACTGCCTTCGGGCAAATGGGTGAGACCACGCACGGCGTCGGCGTAACGGCACGGATCATAGTCACCTTCTATGATATCGATGCCATGCGGCGCGCAGATGTGCGCGATAACGCGCCGCTGTTCAGCGAGACGATGGTCGTACTCCGCGCGGGGCTGGATGTTGGGATTATCATAAAAAAGGGTGATCTTGAAATAAGGTGCCAGGTATTCGAGCACATAGCTTGAACAGGGACCGCAGCAGCTATGCAGCAGCAGATGCGGGACCTTCCCGCATGCGTCGATCTCACGCAGGATACGGTCAAGCTCCCGCTGGTAATTGCGAGGGTTCATCAAAGTCGTCTCCTTTTGGAAAGTTTCTTCTATTATACGTCTTCCCGCTGGCGCCCGTCTATGACAAACCACGCCGCCTGTGCTATACTGAAGAAAAACACGCAAAAGGAATGAATCATATGGGAAGATCCCTCGTACTCGCAGAGAAACCATCCGTTGGCCGCGAGCTTGCCCGGGTGTTGGGCTGCGGCGGCAAGAAGAACGGCTATTTTGAAAACCAGAAATACATCGTCACCTGGGCCCTCGGCCATCTCGTCACCCTGGCCGATCCGGAACATTATGGCGAAGAATACAAGACCTGGCGTATGGATACCTTGCCGATCCTGCCGAAACATATGGATCTTGTCGTCATCCCGCAGTCTGGCAAACAGTTCCGTACGGTTTCCAGCCTTATGAAACGAAACGATATCGATGAGATCATCATCGCCACCGATGCCGGGCGCGAAGGTGAGCTTGTCGCACGCTGGATCATTGAGAAAGCGCACATCAAAAAACCGATGCGCCGCCTCTGGATCTCCAGCCAGACAGACCAGGCCATCCGCCAGGGCTTTGCCCACCTCGTGCCTGCGAGCAGATACGATAATCTCTACCGCTCCGCTGTAGCGCGCAGCGAGGCCGACTGGGTCGTCGGTTTCAACACGACCCGCGCCCTCACCTGTCGTTACAATGCACAGCTTTCTGCCGGCCGCGTGCAGACGCCGACACTGGCGATGATCGTGAGCCGTGAGCGCGCGATCCGCGACTTCAGGAGTCAGCCTTATTACGAAGTACAGGCCAGCGTGGACGGCATGCGCCTGCTCTGGCAGCGCAAGGACAAGCGCACCCGCTTCAGCGACAGGAGTGTCTGCGAGCGCGTCATTCGCACTTGCAACAAGCAGGACGCCACTGTCACTGACATCGAGGCACAAAAAAAGCATACCCAGCCGCCAGCCCTCTACGATCTCACGACACTCCAACGTGACGCCAACGCCCGCTATGGGTTCAGCGCCAAACAGACGCTCTCGCTCATGCAGCGTCTCTACGAGGAGCACAAACTGCTCACTTATCCACGCACCGATTCCCGCTACCTTACAAAAGACATCGTTGCCACTTTCCCTGAGCGCCTTGCCGCCCTCACATCGAACGGCTACGCCGATGTCACCCGCCAGATCCGTGCCGAAAAACGCACCATCGCAAAGACCTGCATCAATGATGCCAGGGTCAGCGACCACCACGCCATCATCCCGACAGAGGAACGTTTGAGCAAACATTCTCTCACCAGCGACGAGCGCCGCGTCTATGAACTCGTCGTCAAGCGCTTCCTCGCCAACTTCCTTGGCCCTTACGAATACGAACAGACGCGCGTCCATCTCGACGTGAACGGCGAACACTTCACCTGCCACGGCGATGTCACCCTCTCCCTCGGCTGGAAAGGCATCGACCTCATCGGAGACGAAGATGAGCAGGAAGAAGATCTGAGCAGGAACCGTTCTCTGCCAAAGCTCCAAAAAGGCCAGACCCTTAAAGGCGTCAATGTCAGCATCCGCGAAGGGCAGACCAGGCCGCCCGCCCGCTTCACTGAAGGCACCCTGCTCGCCGCTATGGAAAATCCACAAGCCTTTGTGGATGACAAGCATGCCCAGAACATCCTTCACAAAGCCGGCGGCATCGGCACGCCAGCCACCCGCGCCGATATCATCGAAAAGCTCTTCAAGAGCTTCTACATCGAGAAGCAGGGGCAGTCACTCGTGCCAACCTCCAAAGGCATCCAGCTCATCGACATCGTGCCCGACGACCTCACCTCGCCGCTGCTCACCGCCCAATGGGAAGAGCGCCTTGAGCGCATCGCCCGTGGGGAGGAACGCGCCAGCGCTTTCACCAGCGACATGCGCGACTTTGCCAGCGCTCTCGTCAAGGATGTGAAGGATTCCGACAAACAATACCGTCACGACAACATGACACGCACCCCTTGTCCGGAATGCGGCAAATTTCTCCTCGAAGTCAAGACCAAGAAAGGTCGGATGCTCGTCTGCCAGGATCGCGAATGCGGTTACCGCCGCAACCTCGAACAACAGTCCAACGCCCGCTGCCCGAAATGCCACAAACGCCTCACCGTTGTCGGCGACGGCGATAAACGCATCTATACATGCAGCTGCGGGTTCCGCGAAAAATTCGATCGTTTTAACCAGGAACTGCGAAAGAAACGCAACACCTCTTCCAAACGCGACGTACAGAACTACATGCGTAAGCAGCAGAAAGAAGAAAGCATCGGCCAGGGCGCCTTCGCCGACGCCTGGGCCAAGGCATTGAACAAAGAAGACTGAACAGAAAAAGCGCGGCGCCCCTTCGCTGGAAAGTGAAGGGGCGCCGTGCTGTTACTATGTCATCGTTTCGGATGATCGGGAAAGCAATCCAAAAATGCCTGTACCAACGGCGAACCGCCTGCGTCGCTGAGGCAGCCCAGGGTCCCACCCCAGACCTCCTTGATGTTCACTGCCGCCAGTTGCTGCAAGGTCTGGTAATACGGGGCGCTCTTGCGACAAGCAGCCTCGTGCATGAAGCCAACACCGAGGTCGTTCTTGATCGCCTCAACCCAAAGCTCAAAAGAGTCCACTGAGAGCGCAATGTGCGGCGTCTCGTAACCGTAATGGGCGAGAAGGTGGCAGAGCGGCGTGTTCTCGAACTGGCTGGTGCGATACTGGACCAGCGAATACTGCGCCAGCCGCTTGGCCGTGATCTGCTTGTGACTGGCAAGCTCCGAATCCTTGCTGACCAGGAGCTTGAACTTTCCCGACGTGATCGGCTGGAAACCATAGCCCGCCTGGACCGCAAAATCGCCGAGGATTCCTTCGTCGGCATAAGGCAGGTTCACCAGTCCGATGACTTCTGCATCCGGATGGGCCGCCTTCTCTGCTTCCATGGCCGCATAAATGCCGCAGCTGTCCTGCTCTACGAGCTCCAGCGCGACATGCGGATGGCGTTTCAGGAACGCCTTCACCGCATCCGGCAAAAACGAAAGGTAGAAGGCCCGGCAGGTCAGCACGATCAAACGGCCGCTGAGCGACGCCTCTTCCTCCGCCTCCGCCGCGCCGTGGAGCTGGGCGCGCAGATGGTCGTACCGTGCCAGCACATCCCGCGCAAAATCGATCACCAGCTCACCATCATCAGTCTGATGCACGCCGCGGTTGGAGCGCGTGAAGACCTCCACCTCCAGTTCATTCTCAAGACTGCGGATGGACTGGCTCAGGCTCTGCTGGGACACGTGCAGGTTCTGCGCCGCGATGCTGAACGATTTCTGGCGCGCGATCTCCAGCACATATTCCAATTGTTCGATCCTCATATGATCCCCTCCATTGCTCGATCTTTCCTGCTACTTATCATACCACCTTTTCTCAGCGAGACCAACACAAAGACCACGCACGCCTGTGCAGAGCCATCTGGCCCAGCACAGGCGTGCGCAGGAAAGGATGAAAAGTTTAGAAGATGCCTAGGAGATGCCACCATGGGATCTGGATGAGCCCGAACATCACGAGTGTAAAGAGGGTCTTGGCGCCAAAGAAAGCGATGAAATGTTTCATCTTCATCATGCCGAAGCCAAAGAGCACCAGATAGGCCGTGACTTCGTGAGGCAGGAAGATCATATCCAGCGAGTAGTTGACCGTCAGCACACTGCAGATCGGTGGATATCCCAGCCCGGCATAGATATTGCCAAGGCCGATCGGCAAGAGGCTCGCCATCGCGGCTGGTGAGAGCAGGAGATTGGCAAAAGCACCGAAGATCAGTACGCCATAGGTGAGGCCGACCTTGCCGAGCCCGCCAAGGGTCGGCCCAAGGATCTCGGAGATGAGATCGCCAAAACCCAGTGTCTGCGCCACCTGACCGATGCCGATACAAGTCCCGGCAAAGGCGAAGGTACTGAAGAACATCTTGACCTTGTCCAGGCTCTTCTGTGGAGCGATGTTCACGCCTGGGAAGAAGCAGATCCAGGGCAGGACGATGAAAACATAATTGAGGTCAAAGCCGTGCAGCGGCTGACCCATGACATAGGCCATCAGCACGATGAGCACGACGATGGCTTTCTTTTCCGCGGCGCTCATCGGCCCCATGGCCTGGCGCTCTTTACGGAAGTACTCTTTGCCCCCTTCGAACTGGATCTCTTTGGTCTTGCAGACCTTTGTCACCAGGAAGATGAAGAGCAGCGCGGTGATGAATTCCGGACAGTTGTAGATCAAAAGCTGAAGCGGCGTGAGGTTGAAATCCGGAAAAACATTGCGCATCCCATTGATCATCAGCGTCATGTTGGACGTCTGATAAAGGAAGGTCTTGACGTTCATCGCGCCCATGCCGCCGACGCCCATCATGATGATGCCGGCTTTGGAGAACGGCTTCAAGTGCATGGCCTGGCAGATCCCAAAGACGAGGCCGATGAGGATGAAATAATGGCTGCAGAAACAGAGCTGCCCCAGCACCACGCCGACGATGTAAATAGCGTATAAGGTGGCATTGTAGGAACCGCCGAGTTTTTCGATGATGAACAGCGCGATGCGCTTGAGGATGCCGCAGTCATCAAGGGCGATCGTCAGCACATAGGCGCCGAGGATGACCCAGATGGTGACGGTCGCAAAACCTGCGTAGGCGGCTGGCGCTGTCTCGACGACGCCGAGGATCCACCAGGCGGCCGGCAGGAGCAGCGCCGGGATCATATTGTCCAGGAGACCGAACGCCATCACCATGATCGCCATCACGCTGGTAACGATAAACATGCGGGCTTCGGCCGTAAAACTCTCACTTGTCGGTATCAGAAAGAACAACAGCGGGGCAGTGACAGAGATCAACCATTTGATCAGGTCACCCCGGTTGACGGATCTTGTCATCGTGGTCATGATATACACTCCCCTATTTGATGGTCATTTTTTCAGATGGTCGAACCGTTCATCGTTTCACAACAGAGAAAAGAATCTCGAGGCACATCTTTGTTTATAAAACCGATAAATGATCCTGATGTCATTATGCACCACCGATACTGCCTTGTCTAACAGGAAAGCCTTTTATCAGGACAACATCATCTTTTTTTCTTGTAGCAATGGCTGCAAAAAAGCACCGCCTGAACGACCAGGCGGTGCAACGAACGACAGACGATCGCTCAAACAATACTTTCCCAACAATGATCAGATCGTCAGCGCCATTCTGAACGCTTCATCCATATTGTGACGCCCATCTTTGACGCCAGCTGCATCACCGATAGCGATGACCTCACAAGACAGATCAGCAAGCGCCGCAGAGAGCGGATCGTAAACGTGAGAACCTGTGGCGATGACAACAGTGTCCACATCGCTGAGCTTTTCCGGCACACCGCCACGCTCGATATAGACAGCGTCCTTGGCGATAAGGAGCACCTGCGACTCCGTATAGAGCGCCACATCAGCTGCTTTCAGACGTTCTAGGAGATACTTGCGTGGGCGCGCCGACTCATCCATCGCGATGGCCTCGCGCATCTCCACGACACTGACGTGGCTGCCATGCAGGCTGAGGTGGTCGGCGGTCTCCGCGCCGACAGAACCGCCACCGATGACGACCACGTTGGCACCAGCGTTGACACGACCAGAAAGGATGTCCGCTGCGCGCACGACATGTGCCTGATCCACGCCAGGGAGCGGTGGCATGCTTGGACGGCTGCCTGTGGCCACGAACACGATGTCTGGTCTTTCAGCGGCGATGATCGCTTCAGAGAGCGGCGTCTTCAGGCGTACCGTCACGTCAAGCTTCGCCAGTTCCTGTTTCTGCCAGGCCACCAGACTGGAAAAATCCGCTTTTCCCGGAGGCACACAGGCGAGCAGCCACTGGCCGCCAAGTTGCGCGGTCGCTTCAAAGAGGGTGACGGTGTGGCCGCGTTTGGCCAACACGATGGCCGCTTCACATCCGGCGATGCCGCCGCCTGCGACAAAGACCTTCTTTGGCGCCGCCACTGGCGAGAGGTCATACGTGCTCTCGTGCCCGATCATCGGATTGACGAGACATCCTTTTGTGCAGCCCTGGAGACAACCGACGCAGTAATTGATCGACTGATAGTCACCTGCCTTCGCCTTGTTCGGAAATTCCGGATCGGCGAGGGATGCGCGAGCCATGGTGACCATGTCGGCCTTGCCGCTGCGCAGCACTTCTTCGGCGATCAACGGATCGTTGATGCGGCCAACACCGATGACCGGGATATGCAGGACTTTCTTCATCTCCGCGGCGTTGTTGATGTAGGTGGCCTTTGGCTCGCACGCCGATGGCGAGACCACATGGTTGAAATCGCCGCCCTGCGAAACATGCAGCATGTCAATGCCAGCCTCTTCCAGGAGCATGGCGATGGCTTTGGCCTCTTCGATGGTGATGGCGCCTGGCACACCTTCCTCGCACGAGATGCGATACTGGATAAGGAAATCCGGGCCCACTCTCTCACGCACGCGCCGCACGACGTCGCAGGAGAATCTGGCACGACCGGCGATACTGCCACCGTATTCATCGCAGCGCTTGTTGGAAAATGGGGAATTGAAACTGTGCAGGAGATAGCCATGGCCGCCATGGATCTCTACGCCATCGAAGCCTGCTTCCTTCGCACGCACAGCAGCGTCGGCAAACTGCTCGATGATGGTCTTGATCTCTTTTGTGGTGAGGGCGCGGCTGATCTGCCAGGGCGCACTGGCAAATTTGAGCGCCGACGGACCGACAGGATCAAGCTCTGTCTCTGCACGCGAGATGCGCCGTCCTGCATGATAAAGCTGACAGACGATCTTCGCCCCGTGGGCGTGGATGCGCTCGGTGAGCAATCTGTGACTGGCGATCTGGCTGTCGTCCCAGAGGCCCGGCAAGTTCCGGAATCCGCCGACACCCGGCGCGATCACATAGTTCTCGGGGATGATGAGGCCCCACCCGCCTTTGGCCTTGGCTTCGTGGTAAGCGATAAAGGCTTCGCTGGCGAGGCCGTCTTCGCCACAGAGCTCAGTGACCATGGCGGAGACGACGCTGCGGTTCGGGATGGTGACATGGTTCACCGTGATCGGTTCAAAGAGTTTCATCTCTGCACCTCCTCACCATTCCTTGGAATTGGTGCGTTCCTCGATCCCCAGGAAAGCCGCGGCGTTCTTGTACATGATGTACTCGAGGGCATCTTCCTTGAACCCGCACTTGAGGTAGTATTCCACGGACTGTTTGATGTCGAAGATCGGGTATGCGGAACCAAAGAGCAGCTTTTCCTTGATGATGGTGTTGCCACCGTCGATGTAATCCCGGCTCCCTGGCACGCCGAACACGTACATGTCTGGCGCGAGGTAGACGTTTGGCTGGTTCATGGCGAGGTGGCAGGCCTGCTGTACGAATGGATAGGCGCCGTGGGCGAGCATGATGCGCAAGTTTGGAAAATGCTGGGCGACGTCTTCGATGAGTAGGGGATCGCAATAGGACTGATCTGGCCCGATGAAGCCGCCGAAGCTGAGATAGAGCGGGATATTGTTTTCCTCACACTTCTGATAGACGGGCCAGGCGCGGCGATCATTGGCGTACATGGGCTCGATCGGGTTGAAGCCGAACTCCATGCAGACGCCGGCGCATGGGCCATTGATGACGCGGCCGTCGATTTCTTTGAGGGCGGCTTCGCCGAGCAGTGGGTTGATGTCCGGGAAACAGCGGAGCTTTTCCGGATAAAGCGCGGCGAGCTCGGTGACGTCGTCGTTGTTGGTCGGTCCACAGCTCTGGCGGCCGGCGACCATGGCGATGCCGACATCGGCGTCTTCCATGCTCTGGAACATCATGTCGATGGTGAGGTCTGGATGTCCTTCTGGATAAGAGACTTCAAAACGAGAGGTCCAAGGGCGGTTGTGCTCTTTCTTGTAGATGGCCTGATCGAGGTAGCTCTTATACGGTGGACGGACGCGGGAATCGATGAACATGATAACTCCTCCTTACTTAATCTTCAAAACCAAGGACTTTTGCCGCGTTCTTGTAAGAGATCTTCTCCCAGACTTCCGGCCGCACCTTGGACTTGACATATGCAACGTTTTCTTTCATAGAAAGGATCGGATAAGCGGAGCCAAGGATGATTTTGTCCTGCAGCATATAGTTGGCAGCAGCGATGTAATCCTGGGCACCTGCGCAGTTGACCATGTACATGTCAGGCACGAGGTACACGTTCTTCTGGAAGAACGCAACATGGATGATCTCCTGTACATATGGCCAAGCAGCATGGCAGACAACAATGGTCAGATCTGGAAAAGCCGTGGCGATCTCTTCGATCTCCAGCGGATTATTGTAGCCCAAAGCTGGCGGAATGAAACCGCCAAAAGAGAGCAGCACCGGGATGCCATGTTCCTGGCATTTTTCATAGATCGGCCAGATGCGTTTGTCGTTGGCGTGCATCGGTTCCTTGCATTTGCCCGGTTCCATCATGATGACGCTGCAAGGGCCATCGATGACATAATCCTGGATCTCTTTCAGACTGACTGCGATGTCCAGATTTGGATCGATGCAAGGGGAGCCGATGAAGCGACCCGGATATTCTTCCATCAGGCTCAACAGGTCTTTATTCTTATGGCCAAACGCCCGGCGCAACGGTACAACGGCCTTCGTGATGCCCGCTTCGTCCATCTCTTCGATGAAAAGATCCATCGACTCTTCGATGATGGACCGGGAGGTCTTCAGCCCCCACTTTTCTTCAGAGCGA